>NZ_MLJI01000002.1:353974-707948 GCF_002095535.1 Pantoea cypripedii | reverse complement strand
TGAGTTTATTAAGCGCAGCATCATCCCGGTGGCCGAGCGCGCTTTTGATGATTTTGCTGAGACCGCTTCCGACCGTTCAGAGATCAAAACCATGCTAGGGATTGAGGGAGAAGCCACAGATAATTAAAGCCGCCGTTGTGGGAACCGGCTTTATTGGGTCGGCCAGTTGTATGATATCCTGCGATTAATTGTGTTTTTACGAATATGTGGGCGTCATGTCGATTCAGAAAATTGCTCGCCTGGCTGGCGTTTCAGTGGCAACCGTATCACGGGTTTTGAATAATCAGGGCAGCGTGAAAGAGCGCAACCGGATCAAAGTCCTTGAGGCGATTGAGCAGAGCAATTACCAGCCAAATTTACTTGCCAGACAGCTGCGCACCGCCCGGAGCAGTATGCTGCTGGTCATGGTGTCCAATATTGCCAACCCATTCTGCGCGGATGTCGTCAAAGGCATCGAAGCCGAAGCCGAAAAAAATGGTTATCGCATCCTGCTGTGTAACTCCGGTTCCGATGTGGAACGTTCCCGCTCCAGTTTGCAGCTGCTCTCCGGGAAGATGGTCGATGGCGTTATTACCATGGATGCGCTTGCCAGCCTGACCGAGCTGAGCACGCTGATCGGCGATGCGCCCTGGGTTCAGTGTGCCGAGTATGACGATGCTTCAGCAGTCTCCACCGTCGGTATCCATGATCGTGATGCTTCTGTTTACGTCGTGCAGCAGTTTCTGCAACGGAAATGCCAACGTGTCGCGATGATCAACCATGATTTGAGCTACAAATATGCGCGCCTGCGGGAAGAGGGCTATCGTCAGGCGCTGACGGATGCGGGTAGCGCATGGCAGTCGGTGGTGTATGCCGCCGATCTCAGTTATGAAGCGGGCCGCAACGCCATGCAGGCATTGCTGAGCCAGGGCGAACGCCCTGATGCGGTGTTCGCCGTGTCCGATACGCTGGCCGCCGGGGCCTTGCGGGCCATCCAGGATGCAGGGTTAACGGTGCCTGAAGATATTGCTGTGATCGGTTTCGACGGTACGGAATTAAGTGAGATGACGTACCCGAAATTAAGCACGGTCCTGCAACCTTCGCGGGACATTGGTCGCCAGGCGGTACGCCTGTTGTTGCGGCGTATTGATGAACCCGGTAGCGCGGCGGAGAAAATCATTCTTGACTGGGAATTCCTGCACCGTGCATCGAGTTGATTATTTCACGCCTGCGGCCGTAGTTGTGTTGCTTAAATTTCCTTATCTCAAATTTTTCGCCAGAAATAAGATTGCCATTTTTCATGACTAATGCAAAAGCCTGAATTTTGCTAGCAATAAAATAAGTCTCAATTGGCATCTTAGCAAAATTAAGGTGCTTTTCTTACGAAAACTTTACACTCATGCATGCGCACAACGGTGAACTTATAAAGAAATAAGTGGACCAACCTTTGGGTTCTGGGAATTATCATTTCTAATAAACAAAATGTTTTACTAATAACGTTATGGCATGTTTTTTATTTTTTAAATGAGGAAGTATATGGAGTATTTGGGATTGCCTCCAGAGAATGGACTGAATGCAGCATTTATAATATTGGTTTGCATCATTCTCTTATGGATACTCTTTTGGTGAACAAGGGCATGAGGGTGACTGAGCTTCCCTGATTGGTTTTTATTGTCGTTTTACAGTCAGATAGGCTGGCCAGTTAAGGCCAGCTTTGTTCCTCAACATCCGGGAATAAGGCGAGGGGAATGGCCGGAAATGTTTATGGCGTGATTAATTCATAAATTGATGAATCAACAGGTTGATGGCACCACCGCCTAATACTAACCACACAAACAATATTAACCCCAGCATAAAAGGCCGCGCACCGGCATTGACCAACTGACGTGCACTGGTACTTAATCCGAGTGCCGCCATCGCCATTGCCAGCAACACATTATCCAGCGTATTGATGCCTGCAACCATCGGTGCTGGCAAAAAGTGAAACGAATTAAATAACGCCACCAGAATAAAAATCAGAGCAAACCAGGGAAAAATAATCGGCTGTTTTGCCGCGCGGGTTCCCCCGTTATCCCGGCTGATAAACACACTCAGCAGCAGCAGGAAAGGGGCCAGCATCATGACACGCAGCATCTTGGCGATCACCGCGGCATTCTCGGTTTCCGGGCTGACAGCGTGCCCTGCGGCTACCACCTGTGCCACTTCATGCATGGTGGATCCGGTATAAACGCCAAACTGGGTCAGCGAAATGCCTGGGATATATTGCGCAAACTCGTGCCAGATCAGCGGATAAAGAAAAATGCCCAGCGTACCGAAAATCACCACGGTGGCGACCGCCACGGCAACTTTGGATGGCTCCGCCTTCACTACTGGCGCTGCGGCCAGCACCGCTGCGGCGCCACAAATGCTGCTCCCTGCACCGATCAACCAGGCGGTTTTGCGATCAATGCCCAGCACCCGCGAACCGATCACACTGGCGAGGATGAAGGTACTGCTTAACATCAAGACATCGATGATGACGCCACTCAATCCCACGTCCATCACCTGCTGAAAGGTCAGGCGGAAGCCATAGAGGATAATCCCCAGTCGCAGCAGTTTCTGTTTGGCAAATTGCACACCCTCATCACATTGCGGATGCAATGCGGGATAAAACGTATTCCCCACCACGATACCGGCGATGATTGCCAGCGTGAGCGCCCCCAGCCCCAGGCCCGACATCACCGGCTGGTTGCCCAGCCATGCGGTGGTGAAGGCAATCACCGCCGTCAGTGCCAGCCCCGGAATGAAGCGTTTCAGATCCTGTTGATAGCGCGCTATCGATAATTCGGTCATGTTGTCCTCCTCTCCTCTACAGGACTAAGGATGAGACCTTTCCAGCCGAATGAAAAATTGATTATATCGTTATAACCAATCTGAATATCAGGTAATCAACGTGCGTAGCGGGTTTGTTAATTTGTTAAAATAACAAGATAGTAAATTCGATCGCAAATTGTGTTCCCTGATCACTTTTTTACAGCACCAGGATGGTGCTAACTCCTGTATATGTCATAGTAATCCTACAGGCATTCGCTGTGCCGGATTGTGGAGGAAGCTAAATGAATCAGGACATCTCATCATCCGCTGAAGTGAAAGCGGCGATTTTTCAGCCGCTATATCTGCAAATCAGCCAGTTGCTGCTGGAAAGAATTGCCTCCGGCGAATGGCCAGCAGGCACCTATATTCCCAGCGAAGCGAGTCTGGCAGAAACCTACAACGTCAGCATTGGTACACTGCGCAAAGCGCTGAACGAACTGGTCAGTAACAATGTGGTGATTCGTTATCAGGGCAAAGGCACCGTGGTGGCAGCCCATGATTCAGACAGCGCGTTGTTCCGCTTCTTCAATGTGCTCAGGGCAAATGGCGAGCGCTCGCTGCCGTTGTCACGCGTGCTGGCGCGCCATTTACGTACCGCTTCTGAGGAAGAAGCTTCCGCGCTGGCTATTGCGCCAGGCAGTAAAGTGATTCATATCTGGCGTGTGCGCGATCTGGATGGCGCTCCGGCCATCCTCGAACATGTTTATATCGATGCTGCACGTTTTCCTCATCTGGATCGGGAACCGGAAATCCTGCCCAACACCCTGTACCAGCTGTATCAGCAGAAATTTGCCTGCACGGTGGCGAACGCCCATGAGCAGATAAAAGCGGTGAATGCGGGACCGGATGAGGTGTTGCATCTTGAGGCGACAGAAGGGGAAGCGTTATTGCGTATTTACCGCGTGGCACTGGATTTTCAGGATAAACCGGTTGAGTACCGTGTCTCCACCGTACTCACCCGCCACCACGCCTATTTCAACCAGCTCTGATGCGCAGCTGCTCCAGCAGCGACACAGGCAGACTCAGCGTATTGCTATTTTGCTGCGCGGTCGCCTGGCGTCGCTCCCCAGGCAATCTCACGTTGGGCTGCGCCAGCATCGCACTGAACAACATTTCCGTATGCTGAACATAGCCAGCGGAAAAGAAGGTCGGATTCAGCAGCAACAGCAACTGTGCGATATGCGGGGGCCCACCCTGCGTATTAAAGAATGAACTGGCCTGAAAACCGTAATGGCTGCCCGTCAGTCCGGCGGTGAGCAATTCAACCATCAACGCCAGCGCCGCGCCTTTGGCTCCGCCCGCAGGGGCCATGCTACCCGCCAGTGCCGCGTCAGCGTCGGTTGTTGGATTGCCGTCACGGTCGATCGCCCAGCCAGTGGGGATGGCTTCCTTTTTCTGACTCGCCAGCATGATTTTGCCGCGAGCCACTTCGGACAGGGAAAGATCAATCACCAGCGGTTCGTCGCTGGCGCGTGGAGAGGCGAAGGCGATGGGGTTGGTACCATACAGCGGCACATTGCCACCCCAGGGGGCCATCGCTGCCGGGCCGTTACTCAACGCTATGCACACCAGTCCCTGGCGGGCCGCCTGTTCGGCGTAATAACCCGCCATACCAAAATGGTGAGAATCGCCGATAGCCACCGCGACCACACCAAACTCCTGCGCCAGCACCATGCCCCGGTCCAGACCGAGCTGCACGGCGGGAAACGCCAGGCCGGAATCCGCATTGACGTTGACCACTGCGCCGCGTTGCGTGATGGCCGGTACGGCGCGGGGGTTCAGTTTGCCGCTCTCCAACTGGTCGAGGTAATAGGGCAGTCGGGCGAAACCGTGTGACGCGATTCCGGCACGTTCCGCCGCCATCAGTGCGGCGCAGGTGGCATCAGCCGCCTGGCGGTCAACGCCTGACTGACATAACGCGCGTCGGGCGAGCGCCTCCAGCTCGGTCAATACCAGGGTTTCATGGCTCATTACATCGTACTCCTGTCATTCTGTGTCACTGCCAATGGTTCCTCTGCGGGGGAATCCACTGACATGATGATTTTTTCCGGACCAAGACGCAGCTGTTCCCGCGCCTGGGCCAAATCCAGTTTTTGTTCCCAGCGGGCGATCACCAGCGTAGCGACCACGTTGCCGATCATGTTGGTCACGGCGCGCATTTCATTCAAAATCCGGTCAATGCCCAGCACCAGAGTAATCCCCGCCAGCGGGATGATGTTATGGGTTGCCAGGGTGGCAGTGAGCGCAATCAAAGCCGCGCCAGCCACCCCTGCGCCCCCCTTCGACGTCAGCAACAGGATCAACAGCAGACCAATCTGCTGCCACAACGTCAAATCGGTATTGGTGGCCTGCGCAATAAACAGCGAAGTCATAGTGAGATAAATTGCGGCGCCGTCAAGATTAAATGAATATCCGGTCGGCAGTACCAGCCCGACAATGGCGCGATCGCAACCCAGTTTCTCCATCTTTATCATCAGACGCGGCAGGACAGACTCGGTGGTGGAGGTGCCCAGCACAATCAGTAACTCTTCGCGGAAATAGAGGATCAAACGCCATAAACTTACGCCGACCAGTTTGCAGATCAGACCCAGCACTCCGCCAATAAACAGGAAGCTGGTGATGTAGAGGCAGATAATCAGCATGCCGAGATGTTGCAGCGAAGTCAGGCCATATTTGCCGACGGTAAAGGCGATGGCACCAAAAGCGCCGAGCGGCGCGAGTCGCATAATCAGCTCGACGATGCGCATCAGCACTTCACCGCACTGCTCAATGGTTTTAGTGATAAAGGCGCTGCGTTGTGAGACCAGCGACAACGCGATACCGAACAACACCGAGAACAACAACACCTGCAACAGATTGCCCTGCGCAAATGCGCCGATCACCGAGTCCGGAATGATCTGTTCGAGAAATCCTTTGCTGTGTTCGCTGACGTTAACGTAGTGGTTTACCGCGCTGCCATCCAGCTTGCTGGCATCGACATTCATGCCCGCACCGGGTTTCATCACGTCCGCCACCACCATGCCGATCACCAGGGCCAGCGTGGTGACCACCTCAAAGTAGATCAGCGTTTTGCCGCCAACCTTACCGACCTGCTTCAGGCTTTCCATACGCGCTATACCAATCGCCACGGTACAGAAAATCACTAACGTTACGATCATCTTGATCAGACGGATAAAGGTGTCACCGAGGGGCTTCATCTGAACGGCAAAATCAGGAAAGGCGTACCCCACAGCCACCCCGGCGACCAGGCCTATCAGGACCTGGACATAAAGGTGCTTGAGCAATCGCATCTGGTTGTCCTCGCGAAGCCTGACGGCTACGAACCGGCGTCCGGCTGGCCGCCGCAGGCGAGTGGAAAATCACGCCCGCCAGAGAAGGCGGGCAGGGGGTTAAGCACTTTCGAAAATACGGGTAAGCACGAACTCCCGATGTCCCAGTGCTTCCGCCGCCGTCAGGCGACCATTCGCGGTGCGCAGCAGACACTCCAGCAAGGCGTCACCGGCACCGTCCAGATTCATCTCGCGTCGCAGCACGGCTGAGACATCGACATCAATATGTTCTGACATGGTGCGTACCGTGCGCGGGTTGGCGCAGACTTTGATCACCGGCAGGATCGGATTGCCGATGACGTTGCCCTGGCCGGTCGGGAAGAAATGCGCCACGTAGCCACCGGCAGCACAGAGCGTCACCATCTCCGCGGCAGCCGAGGACGAATCCATAAACCACAATCCCGGCCCGGTGGGGGTTTCCGCTTTATCCAGCACGCCATCCACGCGGCACTTTTTCCCAATCTTCTGAATATTGCCCAGCGCTTTCTCTTCGATGGTGGTCAGGCCGCCTTCGATATTGCCTTTAGTCGGCTGTGATTCAGACAGGTCACTGGTTTTCCAGCGATCGATCATGGCGCTGTAGCGATCAAACATGAACTGAAACTTCTGACGCACATCGGCATTGGCGCAGCGTGCCGCCACCAGATGTTCGCCGCCGGTCAATTCTGACGTTTCACCAAACAGCAGGGTGTTGCCGTTTTCATACAGACGATCGAACAGATTACCGACGGAAGGATTGGCACCACAGCCGGAAGTGGTATCCGATTCGCCGCATTTGGTCGAGACCCATAACTCGCTGATATCGCAGGTTTCGCGTTGCAGCTCCGAGGCATACTGCGAGAATTCACGCGCCTTGCGGGAAGCCGCACAGATGGTGTTGTGATCGCCGTTTTGCTCGATCCAGAATCCGGCGACGGGTTTGCCCGTGGCCTGGATGCCGTCCACCACCCGCTTTGTCCAGCCCGGCTCGATCCCAATCACGATGACGGCGGCAACGTTGGGATTGCAGCCGGTGCCGATCAGGGTGCGAAAGTGCAACTCCAGGTCTTCACCAAACTGCAAACGTCCATAGGGATGCGGCAGGGCGATAGTGCCTTTAATGTTATTCGCCACCGCTTCTGCCGCCGCGTTGGAGATATCATCCACCGGCAGCACAATGACATGGTTGCGAATGCCAACGCGACCATTGGCGCGACGATAACCTGCAAATTGACGTCCTGTGATTTCCATAATTACCACCTTTTGGTTTTGACGTTATGTACGTGGAGATGCTCGCCCTGCTTTATCGCCGCAACGACCCGACCAATGTCTTCGCCATATTTAATGACGGTGTCATTCACCGCCAGATCGCGAATCGCCAGCTTATGGCCGATGGGAATGGCATCCTTAACCGCAAACTCAATGGTTTTGTTTTGATCCATGATCCATCCGGTCAGGGTCTGACCCGCCTCGATACCTTCCACCACCACCACCCCGACAGAATCACCGTCATCGTGTACGACAAAATCGATACTCATAACTGCCTCCGTTAGTGCACAACAAATGAACTCATGTATATGACATATATTAAATGACCTGACGGGGCAAAAATTATCTTCTCCCGACATCTGTTTTTGGGAGGCGCTTCACGAATAGCGACGGAACATCGCGGGAAGAGAGAGGAGAAAAGGAGGTAATCGATTAAATCGATGATTGATAATACTTTATTTTCTATGTATCGAACGATGTGATTAAAATGTGATCACGCCTGAACTTCCAGCGGCTGAAGCCGATCGTGATCACTTTTTGTTCACATCCCTTTTGCAGTTACCGTCATAGCTCACTATAGATAGTCCTAGTCATGTATATGACACAGGAGTCCGCACCTTCGCTTATTGTCGGAAACCTATCAATCTCTGGAGACGCGTATGTCAGTTACCTGGTTAAAAAAAGCAAGTAAAACGCCGGAATCTAATACTTCTGAAGCTCGCCGCGTGGTGGAGGAGATGCTGGCCACCATTAAAGAACAGGGTGAAGAGGCGGTACGCCACTACGCCAGCAAACTCGATAACTGGTCTGGTGACATTATTCTGACGCGGGAGAATATTGCTGCGCAGATCCGTGCCGTCCCTGCTGACGTGCGTCGCGACATCGATTACGCCATCGATCAGGTTTACACCTTTGCCTGCGCGCAACGCGCTTCGGTGCAAGACTTTGAAGTTAGCCTGCCCTCCGGGCTGGTGGCGGGACAGAAAGTGTTGCCGGTGACAACCGTCGGTTGTTATGCCCCGGCAGGACGCTACGCGCACATCGCTTCTGCTTATATGGGCGTGGCAACGGCGAAAGCCGCCGGGGTGAAAAACATTATCGCCTGCTCCGGTCCTTACCTCGGTCAGTCCATCCATCCCTGTGTGCTTTATGCTTTTCAGCGCGCGGGTGCCGACACCATTATGACGCTGGGCGGTGTACAGGCGATTGCCTCGATGGCGTGGGGATTGTTTACCGGCAAAGCAGCGGATGTGGTGGTGGGACCGGGGAATAAGTTTGTCGCTGAAGCCAAACGTACGCTGTTTGGTCAGGTCGGTATTGATGTGTTTGCCGGCCCTTCCGAGGTGGCGGTGATTGCCGATGACAGCGCGGATGCCGACATCGTTGCCAGCGATCTGGTGGGGCAGGCCGAGCATGGGCATGAATCTCCCGCGTGGCTGTTCACTACCTCACGCCCGCTGGCAGAAGCGGTGATGCAGAAGGTGCCGCAGCTGATTGATCAGCTGCCACCGGTGGCCCGTGATGCGGCCAGCTGCGCCTGGCGCGACTACGGCGAAGTGATTTTATGTGACAGCCGCGCAGAGATGGTCGATATCTCCGATCGCTACGCCTCGGAACACCTCGAAGTGCACACCCGCGACCTCGACTGGTGGCGCGATTCCCTTAGCTGCTATGGCTCGTTGTTTCTCGGTGAAGAAACCACCGTCGCCTTTGGCGACAAATGCAGCGGACCCAACCATGTTTTGCCGACCAAAGGTGCCGCGCGCTATTCCGGCGGGTTATCGGTGCACAAATTCCTCAAGACGCTGACCTGGCAACAGATGGCGCGCGAAGCGGTGCCGCAGATCGCCGAGACCACAGCGCGCATCTCCCGGCTGGAAGGGATGGAAGCGCATGCGCGTACGGCGGAAGTGCGGCTGGAGAAATACTTCCCCAGCGATACCTTCCAGCTCGGCATGCCGGTGACGCGCTAAGGAGATCCTATGCATCCTGCAACGTTATTCGATTTACAGGGCAAAACCGCGCTGGTGACGGGCGGAGGGAGTGGCATTGGTGCCGCGATGGCCGAAGCGCTGACGGCGGCAGGTGCTGCGGTGATTCTGGCAGCGCGGCGTGAGTCGCAGCTTGCCGAAGTTGCCCAGCGGCTGGGTGATTCAGCACGTTATCTGTGCGCCGATATCACCCGGCAGGCGGAGCTGAGCGCGCTGGCTGCGGATTGCGGCGCGGTGGACATCCTGGTGAACGCCGCCGGGGTGAATCTGCGTCAGCCGTTTGAAGAGGTGAGCGAGTCCGCCTGGGATCAGCAACTGGCGTTGCATCTCAAAGCGCCTTTCTTTCTGACGCAGGCATTGGCACCCGGCATGGCACAGCGTGGCTGGGGGCGCATTATCAATATTGCTTCGCTGCAATCCTCGCGGGCATTTGACAACAGCGCGCCCTACGGCGCAGGCAAGGGCGGCATCGTCCAGCTAACCCGCGCCATTGCTCAGCGCTGGGGACGTCAAGGTATCACCTGCAATGCCATCGGTCCTGGTTTCTTCCCCACGGCCTTAACCGGGCCGGTGTTTGCCGACGATGCCCTGCGTGAACGGCATGCCGCCCATACCTGCCTGGGACGTAATGGTGAAATGGCCGATTTACATGGCGTAACGCTGTTTCTCGCCAGCAACGCCAGCGCCTATATCACCGGGCAAACCCTGATGGTCGATGGCGGCTATAGCGCCATCTGATCCTTCCCTTCAGCGCAGAGGAACACATCATGCAAAAACCTGCTGCCGGTAACCTGCGACGCGTCACCCTGTCGAGCCTGTTTGGTTCGACCATTGAATGGTATGACTTTTTTCTTTACGGCACCGTTGCCGGGATGGTGTTTAACAAACTCTATTTTCCGGAAGGTGACCCCTTTATTACCACGCTGCTGTCCTACGGCGTGTTTGCGATTGGCTTTCTGACTCGTCCACTGGGGGCCATTATCTTTGGTCATTTCGGTGACACGTTGGGCCGCAAGAAGATGCTGATACTGACCCTGGTGATTATGGGCGGGGCGACGGTGTTTATCGGGCTGATACCCGGTTATCACCAGATTGGCCTGTGGGCACCTTGTCTGCTGATTCTGTGTCGTTTAATCCAGGGTATCGGCCTGGGCGGCGAATGGGGCGGTGCAGTGCTGATGACCTTCGAATCCTCCCCGGAGAAGCATCGTGCGTTTTTCGCCAGTATCCCGCAGGTGGGAATGTCGCTGGGGTTATTGCTGGCTTCCGCCGCCATCGGGCTGGCGTCGTTGCTGCTGCCCGATGAAGCCTTTATGTCCTGGGGCTGGCGTGTGCCGTTCCTGCTCAGTGGCGTGTTTGTCATCATCGGGACCTATATCCGCAAAAACGTGGCGGAAACCGAGGATTTCCTCAAGGCACAGGAGGAACAGAAAAATGCGCCCAAACGTATCCCGCTGGTAGAGTTATTCCGCAAAAACACCGGGGTGGTGTTCACCTGTATGGGGATGCGGCTGATTGATGGTGTGTTCTTCAATATCTTCGGTGTCTTTTCGCTGACCTGGCTGACGCAGACGCTGCACATTCCGCGCGATCAGGCGATTGTTGCCATTCTTGCCAGCGCGCTGGTGATGAGTTTCTTTATCCCGTTCTGGGGTTATATGGCCGACCGCTGGGGACGCGCGCGTATTTTTGCGATGGGGGCCACCCTGTCGGGACTCTCCGCCTTCCCGGCGTTCGCCCTGATGTATAACCATCCGGATAATATCTGGCTGGTCTGGACAGCCATTGTTATCCCGTTTGGTATTTTCCACGCGGCGGTGTTTGGCACGCTGTCATCGGTCTACTCGGAATGTTTCGATGCATCGGTGCGTTACACCGGGATTTCGTTCGCCTATCAGATCTCGGGCGTGTTTGCCGGTGGTTTAACACCGGTGCTGGCCACCATCTTCTCGGACATGCTGGGTGGCAAGCCCTGGTTAATCTGCGCCTATGTGCTGATTATCGGCCTGACCAGTGCCATCTGCGCGGTCTACCTGTGGCGTCGCACCCATGGTGCAGGCAGCATCAATCTCCCCCGATTAAGTGAGGAAGCATGAAAGCACTTGTCTATACCCGCCCGCTGGGCGTTGAAATCCAGGATCGGCCTTACCCACAGTTACCCGAAGGGGGCGATCAGGTGGTGATTCGTATCGCGGCAGCGGGCATCTGTGGCTCAGATATGCATGCGTTCCATGGTAAAGATCCCCGCCGCCAGCCGGGTCTGGTGCTGGGACATGAGCTGGCAGGGGAGATTGTTGAAAGCCAGTCAGCGCGTTTTCAACCGGGGCAGCGGGTGACCGCCAACCCGTTAATCACCTGTGGGCAGTGCGAATATTGTCGCCAGGGGCGTGACAACCTGTGCAGCGACCGCCATATGATCGGCATGGACTGGCCCGGTGCCTTTGCGGAATATATGGCGATTCCGGCGCGTTTAGTGGTGGCATTACCCGCGGGTATCTCGTTGCAGCACGCGGCGATCACCGAACCGGCCGCCACCGTGGTTCATGCGTTACGCCTGACCCAGAGAGCATTGCAGATGCCACTGGCAGAGGCTAACGCGCTGGTGATCGGCGGTGGGGCAATTGGTCTGCTGACGGTGTTGGTGTTGCGCGCCTGGGGATGTCGTCAGATAACGCTTGCGGAGACCAATCCGTTACGCGCCGAAGCGGCTGAGCGTCATACCGGCTGTGCCAGCATCAACCCGATTGAGACGCCGGTTGAAGCGGCAAGTCAGCAACTGGTCATTGATGCGGTAGGCGCCGGTCCAACACGGAAACTGGCGGTGCATGCGGTGAAACCCGGTGGGGTGATTATGCACATCGGTTTGCAGGATTGGGACAGCGAGATTGATATGCGCAAAATCACCCTGAGCGAGATTACGCTGCTGGGAACTTACACCTACACCATGGAAGATTTCCATCTGACGTTATCGATGCTGGAGCAGGGGGCATTGGGCGCGTTGGGCTGGGTGGAACAGCGGGCGTTGCAGCAGGGGGCGAATGCTTTCGATGATCTGGAATCGCAGCGCGTCTCTGCTGCCAAGATTCTGTTGATTCCCTGAGTACCTGCGTTTATGTGTAGCGGCGCGATTTATCGCGCTATTTTCCTCGGTGCACCGACTAAAAGGCGCGCGATAAATCGCGCCGCTACAGCATATGCCATTACGCCGACAGCTCGCTTAAAAATTCTTCCGTAGTGATTTGGCGGCAATAGCCTTTGATCGCAGTAAGCGAGTTCTGCTGACGCTCGGGGGAGAGTGTCGCGCAGGCATCTGTCACCAGCGTCACCAGATACCCGAGGTCACAGGCATCGCGCACCGCGCTTTCGATGCATTGGTCGGTGAGGAATCCGGCAATCACCAGATAACGGGTGCCGAGGTTGCGCAGCACATAATCAATATTGGTGGAGATGAACACGCTGGAGGAGCTTTTGGGCAGAACGATTTCATCTTCGCCTGGGGCGATAGCCTCTAACACCTGTGCATCCCAGGAATCGCGCGGGACATTGAAGCCGGTAATTTTGTAATCCAGACTGCGATCGCGGCCATCTTTGGTCAGGCTCTCGATCACCGTATACATCACTTCAATTTTTTCGGCACGGCAGGCCGCCTGGATCTTTTGCATATTGCCGAGGGTTTCGCGCTCGATGATGTCGAAGAAATAACCAAACTGTTCATTCTGTTGCGCGGCAGACATCCCCACATATTCACCGCCGTCACGCCGGGCATTGTAGTTTTGCACATCAATAAAAAGCAGCGTGGCGGATGCTTTCTCGATAGCAATGTCGCGACTGGTTGGATTAAACATCGATTACGCTTCCTTTTTAAATTGTTGGCTGACAATGTCTTCCCAGCACTGAGTGAAAATCGGTGCCAAATCCTCAGCCCACATCTGTTGTCCTGCTGGCTGGCTAATCAGGTCCTGGCGCAATTCAATTTCGACATAGTGCAGATCGTTCTTCACTGCATGCTGCGGCACGGCGTAATCCGTTTCGTCGGAGACCGAATAAGGTTGGTTATCGCCGACCGTCCAGCGTTGGCTTTGTTGCAGCTGTTCGAGGATCGCCAGCGCATAGTCGGCTTTGTGCTGGTATAGCACGCCAATTTCCCACGGACGTTGCTCGCCGTGAAACACCGGAGTGAAGCTGTGCATCGCCAGTAAACAGGTAGGGATGCCCAGCGCTTTACGTTCCGCCAGTATCTCCCGAATCGCGGCATGATAAGGCGCAAAGATTTCCGTCTGGCGCTGGTCGCGATCGTGCTGACTCAGCGTTATATTGCCGGGCACCAGGGTCGCTTCTGAAATCGTCGGGATTGAGCTGGGAATCCCAGGGTTGCGGTTACAATCAATCACCAGACGGGAATAAATCTGATGGACCAGCGGGGCATTGAGCAACTGGCTCAGGTGGCGGGAGACCGCCAGAACCCCGATGTCCCAGCCAATATGTCGGTCAATCTCCGATTGCGGTAAGCCCAGATCACCCAGGCGACGGGGGATGCGTTTCCCGCCATGATCGCACAGGATCAGAAAAGGCGAATGACCGGTTCGATTCTCGATGACAAAGGGTGCGGGTTCATCTGGAAAAAGCAGTGGTGCGCTCACGTCTAACGTTACCTCATCTGGAAAAGTCATTTAGATTTTGCATTCAATGAAAGGGGGCCTAGCGCCTCCCATTGTTTCAGCCGTTCCACGGTTTTATCGCCCTGATGTTCCATGATGGCGGCGATAATCGTGTCGATCAGCACAATCCCGGCCGAATAACCATCAAACAACCATGGGGTTTCGACATGAATGGGCAGCACCACTTTGGCAAGAGAAGCAATGGGTGAAAGTTGCGTGTCCGTAACGGCGATCAGAGTGGCACCGCGTGCCACAATCTCCTGCGCCAGCTGATACATATCCTGTTGATAGCGACGAAAATCAAACAGTACGAACACATCATTTTTACTGGCATCAATGATTTGCTGAATACGGTCGTGATGATTTTCAGAAAGCACATCCACGCCACGCCGGACCTGTTGCAGGTTGCGGCCAAAATACATCGCCAGTGACTGGCTGATGCGCCCGCCACCCAGCATGACATGATGTTCTTTGGCACCAATTAAGCGGGTTGCCTCGGTGATTTCAAACTCGGGGATATCGCGCAGCGAACACTGGATGGCA
Organism: Pantoea cypripedii; assembly: GCF_002095535.1. NCBI lineage: Bacteria > Pseudomonadati > Pseudomonadota > Gammaproteobacteria > Enterobacterales > Erwiniaceae > Pantoea > Pantoea cypripedii. The sequence continues at coordinate 693,347 of NZ_MLJI01000002.1, read as the reverse complement.
AGCACAGACGATTTGATGGCAGCCTCGATCAGTGCGGAAGGGCTTTCATTGGTCACCCAGTTATCCAGGCGCTGCAACGGCCCTTTGGCCTGCTCGGAAATTTCATCCCTTAATGCCTGTTGAAAATCGACAAAACCGCCAAACCCCATACGCCGGGCAAAACGCACCACCGACGGTAGACTGACGCCAGCCTGATCAGCCAGCGTTTGCACCGTTCCTAAACCCGCCCTGGGATAATCCGCCAGCATCGCCCGCGCTATTTTTCGTTCAGCAGGGCTGAGTTCCGCCATGCTGTCTTTAATTTGTTGTGCCAGCACACCTGCTCTCCTTCACCACACCGTTCGCGGCATTGACACAAGGACAGTGCCACAACCGGCGTGATTCAGCTATACGAATTTAATATATATTACACATATTGATTTTAAGTCGATTGTGTAACATATATAAAAAAATCTCAAGCGCGGTCACCAGTAAATAGCAGACGGGAGTTTTCGGTGTAATGGATAAAGTAGCGGCAGTAGAAAATAATCAATCCATTGATTCTCAATGTGAAAGTCTTATCGCGAGTGGCGTTGCCACGTTATTTGCCACGCTGGTGGATTCCGCTGGCGTGATTCGTGGCAAATCCATTCCGGCCACTCGCCTGAAAACCATCAGCCAGTCTGGGGTGGGTGCTTCTCCTTCCTGGGCGTTATTTTGCGCCGATAATGCCATCGCCTGGATACCGGCATTTTCGGCGGTGGGTGACGATCGCCTGCGCGCTGATCTTTCCGCGCTGGTGAAGCTAAAGGATGGATTTTGCTGGGCACCCGTGGATGTCTTTGAACAAGAGGGCGAACGCGCAGCCTGGTGCTCACGTCATTTTCTGCGCAGCCAGGTCGAGGCGTTGCAGACGGCAGGCATTGAGACCCTCGCGGCGGGCGAGCTGGAGTTTTATCTGTTGCCGGAAGAGTCCGATGCATCAGCTGGTCACTGGCATGCCTATGGCATGGGCGCACTGCTGGACAAGGAAGCCGTGGTTAACGATATCGTTAATTCACTCGGCGAAGCCGGTGTCGGCCTTGAGCAGTTTCATGCGGAATACGGCACTGCCCAGTATGAATTATCCCTCGCTCCGGCAGATCCCGTGACCGCCATTGATCGGCTGGTTCTGACCCGCATTCTGCTGGGCCGTATCGCGCGCAAGCATAAGTTAAGGATCAGTTTCTCGCCGAAGCCGTTTGAAGGTGGGGCTGGCAATGGCGCGCATCTGCATTTCTCCTTTACCCGTCAGGGCAAACCGTTACTGGCCGGGGGAGAGGGTGCGTATGGCATCACGGCGGAAGGGGGCAGTTTAATTGCCGGGATTGTCCACTATCTGCCTGAAATGGTGGCGTTGCTGGCCCCTTCGGTACTGTCTGCCGATCGTCTTCAGCCGGGACACTGGTCCGGTGCTTATGCCTGCTGGGGACTGGAAAATCGCGAGGCGGCCGTTCGTTACTGCGCCGCGAATCCAGCGAATCCTTATGGCGCGCATCTTGAAGTGAAGTGTATCGATCCTTCAGCAAATCCCTACATCGCCTGTGGCGCGGTGCTTGGCATGGCGCTGGCAGGTCACACCCAGTCAATGCCGCTGCCCGAAGCTACGCAATCCGCCCCCGCCGATTTCTCTGAACAACAGCGCAGCGAGAAACAGATCAAACGTTTGATTTACTCGCAGGCCGATGCCTTAACCCGGCTGGAACAGAGCGAGCTGGCTCAGGCGTTGTTCCGCCCGGAACTGCTGGGCGCCTTGATTGCGGTGCGTCGTCATGAACACGACAGTTATGGCCATCTGCCATTAAAAACCACCACCGAGAAGTTCCGCTTTGCCTGGTCCGTGTAACGGACCCCTTGCACCATTTTTGCCTGACCAACACCGGGGAAACCCATTAACAACTCGCTAAACAATCACGTTGTATGAGGGTGAGAGAGATGAATAATGCACCAAATAAAAAGCGAAATTTAAAGCTTTGGGAAGCACTGGCCCTGTCGCTGGGCATGGTGGGACCGACCTTAGCCATGTCCGGCAATGCGCAGGGATTAATTGATTCAGTTGGGAAAGCACTGCCTATCGTATTCGTGCTGGGTCTGGTGGGGATTGCGCTCATCGCCTACGGTTTTATCCGCCTGACACGCTTTTATAACCATGCGGGTAGTGCCTATGGTCTGGTGGGCAAAACCATCGGGCCGCGCGCAGGATTCTTTTCCGGTTTTGCCATCATGGGAACTTATCTGTTCTTCTCGATTGCCACCCTGGCGGCCCTAGGAGCGTTCACTAATGCGTTCCTGCAGGCGTTATTTCCCGCCTCGCACATTGAGATTCCATGGATTGTCACCGCTGCGGTCGGGGTGATTTTTAGCTGGATTCTGAACTCGCGTGATGGGCAGACCGTGGCGCGTGTGCTGATGGTGATTGAAGGGGTAGGGATCGTCCTGATGCTGGTGCTGGCAGCGGTTATCATCATCCATCAGCCAGCAACCACCGAACAACATGCTTCGCTGTTTAGCCTGAATGGTGTGAGTTTCCAGGCGGTGATGGCGGCGGTGGTCGCGGCGTTCCTCTCCTGGGCGGGTTTTGAAGCCTGCGCCACGCTGGGCGAGGAGACAGAAAACCCACAACGTAACATCCCGCTGGCGTTGCTGGGTTCCATCGTGCTGACCGGGATTTTATTTGTCGGCATGATGTATGTGCAGACCCTGGGTTTCGGCACCAGTGAATCCGGGCTGAATGCCTTTAAAAACTCTGCCAACTCACTGGGTACGCTGTCGCAGACCTATGTCGGCACGGTATTTTCGCTGTGCATGTTGTTCACCGCCATGATGTCGGCGTTTGCCGCGAATCTCTCCGCCGCTGCCACCTCCAGCCGTCTGTTGTTCGCCCTGGCCCGTGATGGCTTTGGTCACAGTTGTTTTGCTGAGGTCTCTGCCAAAACCCATCAACCGCGTAATGCGCTGACGTTAGTGTTAGTGGTGAGTTTGCTGGTGGACGTCGCTGCATGGCTGACGGGTAAACCTTCGATGGGCACCGGCAACAGCGCGATTGATGCCTACTTCTATTTTGCGGTGATTGGCTCAGTGTGTCTGATGATTACCTATCTGATGATTGAGTTAGGGGTGATCAATTTCATCACCCGCATGGGTCAGAACATCCCTAAATGGGAGCTGTTATTGCCGGTGCTGGGCATCGTCATCATGGTCGTCTCCCTCTATTACAACGTGGTAGGACAGGAAGATTTATTTAGCCCGGCGCTGGTGGCGTTCTACTGGTGCATTGCCGGACTGATCATCATTATCTCCGCGCCGCGTCTGGTGCGAAATATTGGCTTGTCGCTGTCGGAAGAGTTTTCCGCTCCGGCTGAACCCCTCACCACCGCTATCGCACAGAAGGAATCAGTATGAGTCAGGCTATTTTTCCGCCGGAAGCTGAAGCGCTTTATCAGCGTGATGCGCAATCGATTGCTGGCATTGAGAAGTTACGTTTTTTCCCGCTGACCGTTTCATCAGGTGAAGGATGCTGGTTAACCGAAGTGGGGGGACGCAAACTGCTCGATCTGTCGGCGACCTGGACTGCCTGTGGCCTGGGCCACGGCCATCGGAAAATCACCGAAGCGATGATGAAAGCGGCGCAGACACCGGCCGGAGCTGGAGGGTTGTCGGCGGTGCATCCTGATTCCGTCGGACTGGCCGAAGATTTACTGGCGATCACCCCGGGTAAGGGGGATCGCTGCGTCTACCTCGGTCATGCCGGGAGTGATGCCAACGATGTCGCGCTGCGCGCCTGCCGCCTGGCATCGGGCAAACGTAAAGTGGTGGCCTTTGCTCATGGCTATCATGGCGGCATTGGGCTGGCGATGAAGGTTTCAGGAGTACATATTTCGGCAGGCAGCGCCGCCGACCCCGATCTTTACCTCGCGACCTATCCCAATCCCTTCCGCCCGCATATTGCGGGCAAAGACCCGGTTAAGGCCAGCGTGGAAGCCAGTCTGCTCGAAGTGCAGGCCCAGCTGGAGCAGGGGGATGTCGCTTGTGTGATTGTCGAACCGATCTTATCCGATGGCGGCATGGTAGTGCCCCCGGCCGGTTTTCTCGCCGGATTACACCAGTTATGTATTAACGCGGGCGTACCGCTGATTTGCGATGAAGTCAAAATGGGGCTGGGCCGTCCCGGACTGCTGCATGCCTTCCAGCATGAGAACATTGCACCGGAAATTGTGACCTTCGGGAAGGTGCTGGGTGGCGGTTTGCCACTCTCGGCCACGGTGGGTCCCAAAGAAATCCTCGGCGGACCCGCCGCCCATGCTTTGTTAACCACAGCGGGCAATCCCATCTGTACTGCCGTTGGGCGTGCGGTGCTGAATGTGCTGGAAACGGAGGAATTGCCGCAGCGCGCAGCCCAGTCCGGGCAGTACTTTATGCAGATGCTGCGTGACCTGGCGAAGGGCCTCCCGGTTATCGGCGATGTGCGTGGACATGGTCTGGCGATTGGCGTGGAGTTGGTTGCGGCCGATGGCAGCCAAAGACCGGACCGCATCCTGGCGCAGAAAGTGGTATATCAGGCCTGGAAAGAAGGGCTGGTGGTGTATTACGTCGGCGGCAATGTGCTGGAAATTACGCCACCGCTGATTATTACCACTGAGGAAATGGATTACGCCATTGAGAAGCTGGCACTGGCAATTCGCAAAGCTCCGCAGGTGACGGATGCCGAAATCAAGGCTTATGCCGGCTGGTAAGTCATGTGCTGGCAGATGGCCATTAACCTGGCCATCTGTACACATCAGGAATAAATCCGGTTCATATGACATGACAGGCTTATCATAAGAAAATCATCTGGATTAGTCAGGCTCAGATTGGTGAGCGTTTCAAATTTCCGCAGCCGTTGGTAGAGCGTATTAATATGGATATTCAGCTCCTTCGCTGTCAGCACCGTTGACTGGCTGTTTTTCAGATATGACTGCAAAGTCGCAATTAAAACGGCTCCTTTATCGCCGGTGTCCAGTACCGGAGAAAGGATATCGCTAATAAATGTTTTGAGCTCTTCACTGTTATGTTTGGTGAATAATCTTTCAATGCCGGTGTTGCTGAAATTCAGAATGCCGGGTCGCTGCCGGGTTTTGAGTACATCAAGAGCGGTTCCTGCCTGCTGATGACTTATCACGATATTTTCTTTGGTCGTGATGGGGCTTAATCCCACCTGGAAATTGTGCTGAAGATAGTGATCTTCACGTATTTTTTCTTCCAGTATGTTCAGTTTTCCATTTGTATTTTCTGCATGAAATATCACCACTTCATTATTTTCAACATAGAAGGCTGAATGATTAAGCCCTGTCTTGCCGACCAGATGGTTCTTGATCGTGATAAAGGCCAGGTCATTCAATTCGGTATTAAATGGCGATAATCTGATGCACATTATCCAGTTTTTAAAATGAAAACCGTTATCCAGCAGGCTGCGTTCATGTCTGGCCGATAATCCATAGCGGATGATCTCCTGAAAAATAAATGCGATCTTTTTGTGAGTGATAATAACGGCACTGGTTCGCTTCATGATCTCCATCACGACGAAGTCACGAATGCGGGCTGCGATCACAGCATTCAATTCATCAATGTCGTAGCCATTAATAATGATAAAACCCACCAGAAAGTCATCATTAATCAGCGGGTAAATAAGACATTCACCCTCGGTTATCACGTTACTGGTGTTGTCATGCGCTTTATGGAGCTGAGATAGCGTATCCCAGCTATAGTGCTGGCTTCTGGCGTTGAAATAACGGTGACCCAGGATATCGATATAGCTCATGGCTGAGTTCACCCGAGCGGAAAGCTGTTCGATGAATTCATCTAATCTATTGAATTTTGTCGATAAGTTGATCATGTCAGCATGGAGGTCCACGCTCACCTTCAATAACCTGTTTTGTTTTTCGAGTTGTGATTTGAGCATTTCCACTTCACGCAGACTGGCGGCTTTTTCGTCGTACAAACGGGCATTACGCCAGGCTAATGCCACCTGAGAGGCGAAGGTTTCCAGTAAAGAAACTGCCAGTGAGTTAAATACTGAATGCCGTTTCAGGGATAATATCGTCAATGTGCCATAACAGGTTTGTTGATCTAACACCGGGACACATAACAGGGCATTGGCGATCGGGTTGTTCTTCATGATGCTTTCACGAACCGTTGAGTGCTCCGTAAAACTATTTAATATTTCTTCTCTGGAATTAACTAAAATGGATGATCGGCTTTCAAAAGCTTTGCCGGAAATGGACTGTTGTGGTGTAACGGCGTATTCATAATAATTGTTCTCAAACCCCAGCATCGCAACCGGAATCAACAGGTTCTTTTCTTGATCATAAATACGAAAGATTGCCGCATCACTGTGCGGAATGGTTTTAAGGGCGCCCTCAATCACATGCTGTAAAATGACTTCATGCGATAAACCCGAAGCCAGATGCCAGGTATTATCGCTGACTTTTCTGAACATAAAATTCTGATATTTAATCACACCAGAGAGAAAGTAAACTTTGATGTCATTGATTAATGCATGCACATAGCCATTCTCAGGCTCATTATCAATGTTTTTAATATTTATTTTCAGCGAGTCAATATACAGGCACACCGCTTCTATGATGATCTCCCGGGACAGGATTTGATGGCTAAGAATATATGATTCGTTACGCTCATCAATATTTTCGTCAGCATCTTTCAGCGCATCATCATAACGCCGTGCCGAATGGCTGACATTAACCTGCGCCTGTGGATAATAGCGCTGCACAATGGAGGTTATTGCCGATGCATGATCCGGCACGGCAACGCTATGTGTATCTTCATACATAAAATAAACCTTTCTGATGTGTGTTCGCACATAGTTATTTTTCACTTTTTTTGCAAGGGTAGCAAGGGCGAAGAAAAGGTATCGCTATCCACTTGAGGGTCATCTATGTCTGGCTTCATTACAGAGAATAAAAATAAAGTCATTATCTTCATATTGTTTTTGTGTTGGGTTGTGGGCTTCATTGATAAAACCGCGATAAACATTGCCATCATTCCGATTAGCGGTGAATTCGGACTGGCCTCTGATGAAACGGGCATGATTATCAGTGGCTTTTTCCTCGCCTACTCAATCACGCAACTGATTGGCGGCTATCTTGTCGATCGGCTGGGTAGCAAAACCATTCTTACCGGTGCGGTAGGTCTTTGGTCCGTCGCCACCGCCTGTACCGGAATGGCGACCGGGATCCTCGGTCTGGTGGTGTCACGTTTCTTTGTCGGGATGGGGGAAGCGGTTTTCCCTTCGGGCAGTTCTGTCGTCATTGCCCAGCAATTTGATAAAAGCAAAATGGCAAGAGCCAAGTCTTTCCTGCAATCCGGTGCGTCGGTTGGCTTTGCCGTCGGGTCCGTGGTCGTCACCACCCTGATTGCCTTCTTCAACTGGCGGGTGATGTTTTTCGTGCTGGGCATCCTCGGCATGGGTCTGGCGCTGGTGCTCTGGCTGGTGCTGCGTTCGTCAGCGGATCACCAGACAGCTTCCCCGGCGGCCAGCACGGCACGGGATAAGACCTCGGAAAAAAGACGCTTGCTGGAAATCGTTACCCGCCCACTGACATGGCAAATCGCCGCCTGTTATTTCTTCACCAATATCGTGTTCTGGGGACTGCAATCCTGGCTGCCGTCCTACTGGATTAAAGTGAAGGGCATGAGCATGGTCTCAATGGGGGCATGGTCGATGCTGCCACCCACGCTGGGTTTTATCTCGTTTCTGGTTTGCGGCTGGTTGCTGGATCGGTTTTTCCAGGGGCGGGAAAAGTTTCTGATTGCGATCGGTTCCTCGGTGTCTGCGCTGTTTATCTGGCTGATGTTTAATGCTTCTTCAGTGCCAATCGCCTTTGCCTGGTTATCCCTTTCCAACATTTTCCTTAACGCGATCAGCATCAGCGTGTTCGTCACCATCATCAAGCAATACCCGAAAGCATCCGTCGGGACTGCGACCGGCCTGATTAACTCTGTGGCGCAGATCGGCTCGTTTCTGTCCCCTTTGGTGATCGGGTATCTGTTAAAGCTCACCAACCAGAATTATTCCACGGCCTTTCTGATGATTATCGCCTGCGCCGTGGTCACCTGCCTGATTGCGCTTTCAATGACCCATTCGAACAGCACGGTACAGAGTGAAACCCGTTCAAATCCATCGCATTAATAAGAGAGGCCCTATGAATTATTCAGCCATTATTCAGGACACGCTGAACCAGCAACGTGAAAAGATTATTTTGGTCAGCGACCAGGTGTGGGAATTTGCGGAAGTCCGTTATGAAGAGTCGCAGTCGGCCGCGCTGATTGCGCAAACCCTTGAAGACGCGGGTTTCGCCGTTGAGCGTAAAGCTGGCGGCATTGAAACCGCTTTTGTCGCGACTTTCGGGACCGGCCAGCCGGTTATTGCCTTTTTGGGCGAGTTTGACGCGTTACCATCCCTCAGCCAGCAGGCAGAATGCAGCTATTTTTCCCCGGTGGTGCCTTCCGGCAATGGGCATGGCTGTGGGCATAATTTGTTAGGCGCAGGAGCCTTAGCGGCAGCCCTTGCCACCAAAGCCTGTATGGAGCAAACCGGGTTATCCGGGACGATTAAATTCTTTGGCTGCCCGGCGGAAGAAGGTGGCGGCGGTAAAGCATTTATGGCGCGCGCTGGCCTGTTTGAGGGGGTCGATATTGCTTTTACCTGGCACCCCTGGGATGAAAACCTGGCGTATAACGCACGTATGCTGGCGACCAATCAGGTGAAATATCTGTTTAAAGGGAAGAGCACCCATGCGGCCTTTAGCCCGCATTTGGGACGCAGCGCATTGGATGGCGTCGAGCTGATGAACGTCGGCGCGAACTTCCTGCGCGAACATATTATTCCCGAAGCGCGACTGCACTACGCCATCACCAATGCCGGTGGCAACGCGCCGAATGTGGTGCAATCTGAGGCGCATGTTCTCTACAAAGTACGCTCGCCCAAAATGCATGAAGTGCGCGATATCACCGAGCGTGTGCATGATATTGCCCGCGGTGCGGCGCTGATGTCAGGCACCCAGGTGACGATTGAATTTGATGCGGCTTCTGCGGATCTCATTCCTAACGTGACGCTGGCAAGCATCATGGACGAAGAACTGAACAAAATCGGGCCGGTGGCCTTTAGCGAGGAAGAAAAAGCCTTTGCCGCATCGATCCAGGCAACCTTTTCTGATGAGGAAAAGCGCAAGGTTGCGAAAAGAGGACGGGTGTTATCCGAGGATATTACCCCTTTGCGTCGCGAACCTGATTTCCTTAATGGCTCCACCGACGTTGGCGATGTCAGCTGGCTGTTGCCGGTCGGGCAGGTCTATATTGCGACCTGCGCATGGGGTACGCCACCGCATTCCTGGCAAATGGTGACACAGGGTAAAACCTCTTACGCACACAAGGGCATGCTGCTGGCGGGCAGCGTGATGGCAGCCTCAGCCGTACGCGTATTAACCAATCCGGCGATTATTAACCAGGCCAAAGAAGAACATATCTTGCAACTGGAAGGTGAAACATACCATTCATTGCTGCCGCAGGATGCGCAACCCCGTCCATTAAACCGTTAATAGTGCAATTGGGTGGCATCTCGCCACCCCTTTTTAAAATAAAAATGATGAGGCATTAATAATGAAGGTGATGAAATATACACTGCTTGCGGTGGCTGTTGTTCTGCCTGCAATCTCTCAGGGAGCAGAAATTTATAATAAAGACGGCAACAAACTGGATCTATATGGCAGCGTGCGAGCCAGGCATTATTTCAGCGATGATACCAGCGTTGATGGCGATAACAGTTATGTGCGTCTGGGTTTTAAAGGACAAACAAAAATTAATGATAAGCTCACCGGTTATGGTCAGTGGGAATATAATATTCAGGCCAACCATTCTGAAGCGGAAGGCGATGAGGGGAATAAAACCCGTTACGGATTTGCCGGGCTGAAATATGGCCAGTGGGGCAGCATCGATTACGGCAGAAATAACGGTGTGTTATATGATGTTGCCAGCATTACCGACTATGCCCCGATTTTTGACCATCTGACGGATAGCTACACCGATGGCTTTATGACCGGCCGCGCCACCGGGGTGCTGACTTACCGCAATACAAACTTGTTTGGCTTGTCTGATAACGTCAACTTTGCCTTGCAGTATCAGGGGAAAAACGGGGCGGGCAGTAATAACAGCGGCCGCACCGTCTATACCTCGAATGGTGAGGGTGCAGGCGCTTCCGTCAGTTATAGTTTCGACTGGGGTGGCACCGTGCTGGCCGCTTATGGCAACTCGCATCGTACAGCGGCGCAGGAAGCCTTAGCCTATGGCGATGGTGATCGGGCCGAAATGTGGGCGCTGGGATTCAAATATAATCCAGGCCAGTTTTATGCTGCGATTAAATATTCTGAGGGCCAGAATATCACGCCTATCCGTGGTTATGGTTTTGCCAACAAAACTCAGAACTTCGAAGTCTATTCGCGCTATGTTTTCGAAAACGGTATCGTTCCCGGCATTGGCTGGTTCCAGTCTCAGGGGAAAGAGATTGAAGGTTACGGCGATGTCTATCTGGCCAAATATCTGGATGTTAACGTCGCGTACTTTTTAAATAAAAACTTTCTTGTCTACACCGACTATAAAATCAACCAGCTTGATAAGAATACCCCGTTCGGCATATCCACCGATGACAGCTTTGGCGTCGGGATGACTTACCAGTTCTAAGGCACATTGCGTAGCTACCGTCTTGAGCGTCAATACCTGGTGCGAATAAATTCGCACCTTACGCCTGTAGCGGCGCGATTTATCGCGCGTCTTTTTACAGGGTTTCTGCTGCCAAAAACCTGCGCGATAAATCGCGCCGCTACCGATAAGTGCATTCTCCCAACGCTGTCCGCAGGATTTCAAAACAACGCATTCACCCAGATCCACACCGGCAGCGTGCCCATCGACAGCAGGGTGGTCAGGCAAATCGCGGAACTGGTTATCTGGCTATCCTGCTGCGAGCGTGAAAACCCGAGCACGTTAACGCCGGAAGGATTGGCAGCCATCAGCACCAGCACGCCGCGTGGCATTCCACTGATATGCAGCAGCACACAACCCAGCAACACCACCAGCGGCATGATCGCCAGCTTGGCGACGGTAATGCCCACCACCGCCGCATTGGGGCGCAGGCGAAAGCCAGCAAGATTGGCCCCAAGCACGATCAACGCACAAGGCAGCGCCGCCTGTGCCAGCCAGGTCGCCAGCTTCATGCTCCAGTCGGGCAAGGTAAGATGCGCGAGATTCACCGCCGTTCCCAGCAACAATCCAATAATCATCGGGTTCGCCAGGCTTGCCAGCAGAACGCCGGGTTTAAACGGCTCGCTTCCGGCGAGAGTGCTGTACAGGCTTTGAAAACCAAACAGCAGCAAGCTGTGGACCGCGAGTACCGTGAACAGCAACACCAACCCCGCATCACCGTACATGCCTGCCACCATCGCCAGACCGATCAGGGCATTATTGGAAAAGGAAGCCGTCAGGCCAAATGGCGTCGGATTCCCCATATGGCGATGGGTAATGATATTCACCACCGCAAAAATAAGCAGCGCCGGGACAAAGTACGCCGCCAGAATTTTGATATTCAGGCCATCATGCAGCGGCGCGTTGACCATCCCGGTAAACAGAACCATCGGCATAAACAGCTTAAAGGCCAGACTACCCAGCGCTTTGTTGGCGTGGGAATCAATGGTTCCCCGGCGAGCGAGAATATAACCAAGAATAATCAACAGAAAGACAGGCAAAATAATGTGTGCGACGCTCACAATCGATGGCTCCGGTAAGATCTTGCGAATCATATTATTACCGGACGATGTCCCCGCTGTCAGCGCACTTCCCCGCCGCGGAATCCCTCCTGGCATGCTAATTGCTAACAACCTATAACCTGGTGTTAAGCGTTTAACAGCTCAGCACTCGCTATTCATTCCTCAGAGGAAAACCGAATGCAGTCGCTTAATCTGCGTCAGATTGAAGTCTTTCGGGCGATTATGATTACCGGTTCGATTAACGGTGCCGCGCAACTGTTGTTTGTGTCTCAACCCGCCGTCAGCCGGATGCTGTCGCACACCGAAGCTCGTATTGGCTTCCGGTTATTCGAACGGGTTAAGGGAAGGTTATATCCTTCGCCAGAGGCACGCAGCCTGTTCAATGACGTCGAATCGGTGTATCGCGATATCCAGCGCGTCAATACCACGCTGCACAACCTGGTGCAGCAGCGTCAGGGCGTGCTGCGTATTGCCAGCAGCCCCAGTCTGGGGCATCAACTGGTGCCAGATGCCATTGGTGCTTTCAGGCAGTGCAACGAAAACATCCTCGTCAGTCTGGAATGTTTGCGTCACCGGTTGCTGCGGGATCGGTTGCTTGATCAGCATGCGGACCTCGGTATCTCTTTGTTTCCTATCGATCATCCCAACCTGTGTGCCGTGCCCCTGAGTTATATCCGCGTAATGGTGGTGTGCCCGGCCAATCATCCACTCACCCGATTACCGGCCAAAGAGCTGCCTGCGGCGCTGGCGGAGACGCCCTTTATTGGTTACTCCACGGATACCCCATTCTACAGTTTTATGATGAAGGCCTTCGAACGCGTTGGTCTGCCATATCGTCCGAGTATTGATGTCGATTCGCCGCATCACGCCTGCGCGCTGGTGAAAAACGGCACCGGCTTCTCGGTGGTTGATGAAATCTCGTTCCGTGCCTCCGGTGCTAAACACATGGCGGTACTGCCGATTCTCGCTGAAGAACGTCTGACCATCAGCCTGGTGCATTTGCGCCATGAACCGCTGGCGCAGTTTGCGCAGGTGTTTATCGACCATCTGCGCAAGGTGCTGGATAGCAGCGGCTTCCATCTGTTCAACATGGATTAACTTTAGGTTAAGTAAGGCCCACATTTTGGTATACGACAGACCGCTCTGAACCTCACACAATGGCCCTACGACACTGTGTCGGTCTTGTTGAGGAAAAGTGCGTGCGTGAAATTGTAATTGGCGGAGCTCAGTTGGGAGCAATCCAAAAAAGCGACTCAAGAGAAAGTGTGGTCCAGCGCATGCTGGCATTACTGGAGCAGGCGCGGCAGCAGGGGTGCGAGCTGGTGGTGTTTCCTGAGCTGGCGCTGACGACGTTTTTCCCACGCTGGTATATGGAAGACCAGAATGAAGTCGATAGCTGGTTTGAACGCGAAATGCCGAATGATGTGACGCGTCCGCTGTTCGATTTCTCCCGCGAGCATGGTATTGCCATCACCTTTGGTTACGCCGAACTGACCCCGGAAGGGCGTCACTTTAACACCTCCATCATCACCGATCGGCAGGGCAATATTGTCGGTAAATACCGCAAGGTGCACCTGCCGGGGCATGTTGAGTACGATCCACATCGTGATTTCCAGCATCTGGAAAAACGTTATTTCGAGCCGGGCGATCTGGGCTTCCCGACCTGGGAAAACCAGGGCGCGATCATGGGCATGTGTATCTGCAACGATCGCCGCTGGCCGGAAACCTATCGTGTTATGGGATTGCAGGGCGTGGAACTGGTCACGCTGGGCTACAACACCCCTTCCGTGAATTCCCTGGAACGCGATGAAGGCGAAACCAAACGGCTGTTCCACTCCGAACTCTGTATGCAGGCCGGTGCTTACCAGAACGCAACATGGGTGGTCGGTGTCGCTAAAGCCGGGGTTGAAGATGGCTTCCCATTAATGGGCGGCAGCGTCATCGTGGACCCGAACGGATTTGTCGTGGCGCGCGCCAGCGGGCAGGGTGATGAGTTGATCGCCCACCGCTGCGACATGGATCTGTGCCAGTTCGGCAAGACCACCATCTTTGATTTCGCCCGTCATCGCCGCATCGAACATTACGGCATCATCACCCGCCAGACTGGCGTGGAACGCCCCTAACCCGGAGAAATTGAGTCATGCGCACCGTCTATCTGAATGGTGAGTTTATTGCGGAAAATGAAGCGAAAATCTCGGTCTTTGATCGGGGGTTCACCTTCGCCGATGCCATCTATGAGGTGACTGCGGTATTGCAGGGCAGACTGGTGGATTTCGAGCAGCACCTCAAACGCCTGCGTCGTTCGCTGGGTGAGCTGGCGCTGTCGTTACCGGTTGATAACGATCAGCTGCTGGCGATCCATCGGGAGCTGATCACCCGCAACGATTTGCACGAAGGTTTGATTTACCTGCAGGTAAGCCGTGGCGTGGAAGACCGAAACTTCTCGTTTCCCGCAGCAGGTACGCCACCGACACTGGTGCTCTACACCCAGGCCAAAGACATCCTTGGCAGCCCGCTGGCGAAACGTGGGATGAATATTATCAGCCTGCCGGATTTACGCTGGGGGCGTTGCGATATCAAGACCACGCAACTGTTGTACGCCTGCCTGGCGAAAGAGCAGGCGCGGCTGCGTGGTGCTGACGATGCCTGGCTGGTCAAGGATGGCCTGATTACCGAAGGCACCTCCAACAATGCCTTTATCATCACCCACGCCGGTGCCGTCGTCACCCGTGAGCTTTCGCAGCTGTTATTGCCGGGTATCACCCGCAGTGCGCTGATTGCCCTGATTAATGAACATGGCCTGCGTCTGGAAGAGCGCGGCTTCACTATCGATGAAGTCAGAGAGGCCGCAGAAGCCTTTATTACTTCATCCACCTCCTTTGTTTACCCGGTCGTCAATGTCGATGGCCAGCCGGTTGGCGCGGGTCAGCCGGGTCCCCTGACTCAGCGTTTACGCCAGCTTTATATCGAGCATGCCTTAGCAGCAGCACTCTGACGGCAGCAGGACGCTTACGTCCTGCGTTGTCCCCTTACATTGCACACACCGCATTTCCCGACACCAGGGTTTGCCTTTTACTGGAGTGTTAAGCGTGAAACTATTTCCGTCCCGTACTTTGATCGCTTGTCTGTTATCGGTTGGCCTGAGCGCCACCATGGCCGCACCGTCGGTGATGGCGGCAGAGAAAACTCTGCATGTTGTGATGTCATCTTCTTTACGGGTACTGGATCCGATCGCCACCACGGCGCAAATCACCCGTAACCACGGCTACATGATTTACGACACCCTGATCGGCATGGATGATAAACAGACGCCGCAGCCGCAAATGGCGGACTGGAAAATTTCACCCGATGGCCTGACTTACACCTTCACCCTGCGTGATGGGTTGCTGTGGCATGACGGCAAACCGGTGACCGCCACCGATTGCGTTGCCTCACTGAAACGCTGGGCGCGTTACGATGTTGGCGGGCAATTGATGATGAAGTATGTCGAGAGCCTTACCGCTACCGATGACAAAACCATCACCCTCAAGCTGGCGAAACCCTTCGGCTACGTGCTGCAGCTGCTGGCGAAACCCTCGTCGGTGGCGGCATTTATGATGCCGGAGAGGGTAGCGAACACCCCGGACGGCAAAATGATCACCGACTACACCGGTTCCGGGCCGTTTAAGTTTGTCGCCAGCGAGTTTGATCCGGGCAACCGCGTGGTTTACGAAAAGTTCAAAGGTTATGTGCCACGCAAAGAACCGGCCAGCGGCACGGCGGGTGGCAAAGTGGTGAAGGTGGACCGGGTTGAATGGATCAATATGCCTGACCGGATGACGGCGATTAATGCCTTAACCTCCGGTGATATCGATTTTATCGAACAGCTGCCGATCGACCTGCTGCCGATGGTGCAGGCCGATCCGAATCTGAAGTACGGCACCCTGAGCAAGCTCGGTTCCATGACCGGTGGGCGTATGAACTTCCTCTATCCACCGTTTAACAATCCTGATATCCGCCGCGCGGCATTGCTGGCCATGAACCAGAAAGATGTGCTCGACGCGTTGGTGGGCAACCCGCAGTACTACAAACTTTGCGCCTCAGTGTTCGGTTGCGGCACGGCGCTGGAAAGCCAGGCGGGCGGTGAGTCGCTGCTGAACGGCGGCAATATCGAGGAAGCGAAAGCACTGCTGAAGAAAGCCGGTTACGACGGCACGCCGGTGGTGATCATGCAGCCAACCGATGTGCCAAGCCAGGCATCCCAGCCGGTGGTGGCTGCTCAGGCGCTGCGTAAGGTGGGCTTTAAGGTCGATTTGCAGCCGATGGACTGGCAGACGCTGGTGTCGCGCCGCGCCAACCCGAATCCACCGGCCCAGGGTGGCTGGAATATGTTCTTTACCTACTGGAATGCCGAAACCATCTGGAACCCGGTGGTCAACCCAATGCTGGACGGTGGTGGACGTAACGGCGCCTGGTTCGGCTGGCCGACCGATCCGCAGATGAACCAGCTGAAAGTGGATTTTGCCACCGCCACCGATCCGGCCAAACAGAAAGAAATTGCGGTCGAGATCCAGAAGCATGCCATGGACGAAGTCAGCTACATCCCGCTGGGGCAATTCTATGACGTCGCGGCGTGGAGCAACCATGTCAGCCACTTAATGACCGGACCTTCTACCGTGTTCTGGAACGTCGAGAAAGACGATTAATTGCTGACTTAAATACAACCTTCGGAGGCTCCTGTGGCTGGTTATTTTATTCGCCGCGTTCTGGCGGCAATCCCGGTGATGCTGGTGGTCGCGCTGTTTGTTTTTCTGCTGTTGCGCCTGTCGCCGGGCGATCCGGCGGCGATTATTGCCGGTGATATGGCGACGCCTCAGCAGCTGGCGGCGATTCGCGCCAATCTGGGTCTGGACCAGCCGCTATATCAGCAATTTTTCGTCTGGATTGGACAGTTGTTGCATGGCGACTTCAGCACGTCGCTGATGGCGCATACCCCGGTGCTGACCATGATTGGTCAGCGGCTGGAGCCGACACTGAGTCTGGCGCTGGTGGCGATTATCCTCACCATCCTGATTTCCGTGCCGCTCGGCGTGCTGGCGGCGTGGAAACACGGCAGCTGGATCGACAACCTGGTGATGTCGGCATCGGTGCTGGGCTTCTCGATTCCGGTATTTGTCATTGGTTATCTGTTGGCAACCCTGTTTGCTATCGAGCTGAGATGGTTGCCGGTGCAAGGCTTTACCAGCATCACCAAAGGGGTGTGGCCGTTTGCCGAGCGCATCATTTTACCGGCTCTGACCTTGTCATCGGTGTACATCGCGCTGGTGGCACGCATGACCCGCGCCAGCGTGCTGGAGGTGCTGGGGGAAGACTATATCCGTACCGCCCGCGCCAAAGGACTATCGGAGATCCATGTGCTGTTCCGTCACGCGCTGCGTAATTCGATGATCCCGATCCTGACGGTGATCGGCACCGGCTTTGCGCTGATGATCTCCGGTGTGGTGGTGACGGAAAGCGTGTTTAACATCCCCGGTCTGGGCCGGTTGATTGTGGATGCGGTGCTGGCCCGCGATTACCCGGTGATTCAGGGCATGATCCTGCTGACCAGTGGGGTCTACGTCATCATCAACCTGTTGATCGACCTGTCATACGCGCTGAGCGATCCGCGTATTCGTTACTGAGGGTAAGGCATGAGCATGAGTAAACCTGTTTCTGCGCTGCTGCCAGCGCCCCGACGTCGTTGGTTAATGCTGCCGCGCATCCCGCTGTTGTCGGTGATTGCGCTGGTCACGTTGACGCTGATTGTCTGCATGGCGATCTTCGCCCCGTGGATTGCCAGCCATGATCCCGAGGCGCTGTCGCCCGCGTTTCGGCTCAAACCGCCCAGCGCGGAGTTCTGGCTGGGAACCGATGCCTACGGTCGCGACCTGTTTGCACGCGTGGTGTATGGCGCACGCATTTCGTTAATGGTCGGGCTGGGCGTCACGTTAATGAGCGTGTTGATTGGCCTGCCGCTCGGGTTGCTGGCCGGGTATTTTCGCAGTCTCGACGCGATAGTGATGCGCGTGATGGATGGCCTGATGGCGATCCCCGGCATCCTGCTGGCCATTGCCATCGTTTCACTGAGCAGCGCGGGCATCTGGACGGTGATGGTGGCGATTATGGTGCCGGAGATCCCGCAGGTGGTGCGTCTGGTGCGCTCCAGGGTGCTATCGGCGCGTGAAGAACCTTATGTGGAAGCGGCGATTCTGACGGGCACCTCCACCTTCCGGGTGCTGACCCGGCATCTGATGCCAAACACCCTGGCTCCGTTGATTGTGCAAAGCACCTATATCTGCGCATCGGCGATTCTCACCGAAGCGATTCTGTCCTTCCTCGGCGCGGGTATCGGCACGGAAATCCCCACCTGGGGCAACATCATTTCCGAGGGTCGCCTTTATTTCCAGCTGAAACCATCGCTGGTGCTGTGGCCGGGGCTGCTGCTTTCGCTGTGCATCCTGTCGATCAACCTGCTGGGCGATGTGGTGAGCGATGCCCTCGACCCGCGACTGAAAAAAAGGGGCGATAAATGACGGAACAACATCATGAGGTGCTGCATGTCGATCGCCTGTCAGTAAGCACCGCACAAGGTGTGCCGATCCTGCAGGATATCTCTTTCCGTATCCACGCTGGAGAGACGTTATGTCTGGTGGGAGAAAGCGGTTCGGGTAAGTCGGTCACCTCACTGGCGACTCTCGGTTTGCTGCCAAAAGGCGCGCTGAAAGTCACCGGTGGCCGCATTCTGCTCGATGGCGAAGATGTGTTGCAGGTAAGCAATAGCTGCCAGAAAGCGTTGCGTGGCAGCCATATGGCGATGATTTTTCAGGAGCCGATGACGGCACTTAATCCGGTGCTGACGGTGGGACGTCAGATCGACGAAGTGTTGCAGACGCATACCGGTCTCAGTGCGGCGGAACGTCATGCACGGGTGATGGATGCGTTATCGCAGGTGCATTTGCCGGACATCGCCCGTATCTATGGGGCTTACCCGCACCAGCTGAGCGGCGGCCAGCGTCAGCGCATTATGATCGCGATGGCATTGGTGCTGGAACCCCGGTTGCTGATCGCCGATGAACCGACCACCGCGCTGGATGTCACCACCCAGCAGCAAATCCTCAAACTGATCCGTGAATTGCAGCAAAAGCACGGCACGGCGGTGTTGTTTATTACTCACGATATGGGTGTGGTGGTGGATATTGCGGACCGCGTCTGCGTGATGCGCAAAGGCAACATCGTCGAATCCGGTGGATTAGAACAGGTGCTGTCGCAACCCAGTGAGGATTACACCAAAGCGCTGCTGGCGGCGGTACCCGGCCTGGCACCCCGTCCGGCACGCAAAGCCATCAGCCCGCAGGTGGTGCTGGATGTGGTGGAGCTGGGCAAAATCTATCGGGCGAAAGGGGGGCTGCTGAGCTGGTTTGGCAAACGGCGCGCAGGAACGCGCGCATTGGATGATGTCACCTTCAGCCTCAAACGGGGTCGCACGCTGGGCATTGTCGGCGAAAGTGGTTCTGGTAAATCGACCATGGCGCGCTGTGTAATGCGTTTGCTGACGCCGGATGAAGGGGCGATACGTATCACCGGCAACGATATTTCCGAGCTGTCTCCCGCCGGTCTCAAACCACATCGTAAACGTATTCAGATGATTTTTCAGGATCCGAACCGTTCGCTCAATCCGCGCATCAGTATCGGCAAAAGTCTGGTGGAAGGGCCGATGAACCACGGCGTCTCTTTCGCTGAGGCCTGGGCGCGTGGACAGGAATTGCTGGAACTGGTCGGGTTGCCTGCTGACGCTATCGATCGTTTTCCCCATCAGTTTTCCGGTGGGCAGCGGCAGCGTATCGCTATCGCCCGTGCGCTGGCGATGGAGCCGGATGTGATTGTGGCGGATGAGGCGGTTTCGGCGCTCGATGTTTCAGTGCAGGCGCAGGTGCTGCAACTGCTGGATGACATCCAGCGTCGTCTCGGGGTGGCGATTTTATTTATTACCCATGATTTGCGGGTTGCCGCCCAGCTGTGTGATGACGTGCTGGTGATGCAGCACGGTAAGGTGATCGAGTACGGCGCAGCAGGCGATGTGCTGGGTGCGCCACAACATCCTTATACCCAACAACTGATGGGCGCGGTGCCTGGTAAAGGCTGGGATTTTGCCGCAGGCCGGAGAATCGAATCATGACCTTTGATTTACTGTTTCGTGCCGTCACGGTGGTGGATGGCAGCGGTGCTGAACCCTATATGGCGGATGTGGCGGTGGTGGGTGAGCGGATTGTCGCCATCGGTGATCTCACCGGCGAGTCTGCCCAGCGTGTGATTGAGGGCAACGGGCGCTGCCTGATGCCGGGGTTTATTGACGTCCACACCCACGATGATACCAATGTGATTCATCAGCCGGAGATGCTCGCCAAAATTTCCCAGGGAGTGACTACGGTGATTGTCGGGAACTGTGGCATCAGCGCGTCGCCAGTGGTTTTACCGGATGCGCCGCCCGATCCGATGAACCTGTTGGGGAAAAAAGACGCCTTTGTCTATCCCACTTTTCCGCATTATGTCGCGGCGGTGGAAGATGCCAGCCCGAGCGTGAACGTGGCGGCGCTGATTGGTCATACCGCGCTGCGTGCCAACGTGATGGCGCAATTTGATCGTCCGGCCACCGGTAGCGAACTTGCGCAGATGTGTGAGACGTTGCAGCGCGCGCTTGATGCGGGGGCCATCGGTCTGAGCTCCGGCCTGGCCTATACCAATGCCCGCCAGGCACCGATGGCGGAAATGCAGCCGCTGGTGGATATCGTTGGTGCCTCGGGGGCGATCTACACCACGCATATGCGTAATGAACACGATGGTCTGCTGGACTCGCTGCAGGAATCCTTTACCACAGCGCGGCAGGCCGGGGCAGAGCTGGTTATCTCCCATCTGAAATGTGCCGGAGCCGGTAACTGGGGGCGGGCACCGCTGGCGCTGGCGGCGCTGGAAAAAGCCGCCAGCGAACAATCCTGCAACTGCGACTGCTATCCCTACAATTGCAGCTCCACCACGCTCGATGCCTGGCGTGTTGATGGCAAGATGGAGATTTATATCACCTGGTCGGAGCCTCATCCGGAGATGGCGAAAAAGACCTTGCAGGAGATCGCCGATCTCTGGGGTGTTGATCAGTGGCAGGCCACCGAGCGCCTGCGTCCGGCCGGGGCGATCTACCATATGATGAGTGAGGACGATGTACGCCAGGTGCTGGCCCATCCGTTGTCGATGGTGGGTTCCGATGGCTTACCTTCCGATCCTAATCCTCACCCACGCCTGTGGGGCACTTTTCCACGCGTGCTGGCCCATTATTGCCGTGACCTCAAATTGTTCGATCTGGCCGAGGCGGTGCGTAAGATGACTGGCCTATCTGCCGCACGCTTTCGCCTGCGCGATCGTGGCGTGGTCCGTGAGGGGGCATTCGCCGATTTAACCCTGGTGGATATGACCCGCATTGAAGACGTTGCCACCTATCGCGATCCCTGCCGCCAGGCGCCGGGCATCGATCTGGTGGTGGTCAACGGGGGGGTGAGTTATGAGGATGGCAAAGTGCAGGGCCGGAATGGACGTTTGTTAAAACGTGAACCCGGCATTCCGGCCATTTTATAACGTTAATGGGTGGCAGGCTGCCAGGTCCCAACATCACTTGCATTGATGCGTTTGGGTAACAGCTTCGCATCGTAGAACGCATCGGCAATTTTCTGTTGTTCTGCCAGGTTGCTGATGTGCACCGGTTCGATCTGGTAGCTGCGCTGGGCATTTGCCTGTTCTACGGTGGAGACAGGCAGGTTGCCCCACAACGGCGACAGGATTTTAGCTGCCTCGGCGGGATTGGCTTTCAGCCAGGCGGCTTCCTGTTGCAGTGCCTGATACACGGTATTCAGCACCTGAGCATGCGCTTTGGCATAAGGGGTGGATACGAGATAGTAACGCTGGTAACTCGCCAGACCGTCACCGCTGGTCAGCACGCGGGCGTGCTGTTCCACTTTCGCACTGGTGACGTAGGGTTCCCAGGTGACCCAGGCATCAACGCTGCCATTCTCCAGCGCCGCACGACCGTCTGCCGGTGTCAGCCAGGCCGCTTTGACGTCATTAAATCCCAGTCCCGCCTGTTTCAGTGCCGCGATCAACAGATAATGGCTGCCCGCCGCTTTGGTGACGGCGATCCTTTTCCCTTTCAGGTCCTGCAACGTTTTAATCGCTGAGTTCGCCGGAACCAGAATCGCCTGTGCGTTAGGGGAAGGGGTTTCGCGCGCATAGTAGGTCAGGTCTGCGCCCGCCGCCTGGGCAAACACCGGCACCGTGTCGGCGACATCGGCGGAGAGATCGACGTTGTTCAGGTTAAGCGCTTCAAGCAACGGCAGGCCGCTGGAAAACTCGTGCCAGCTGACGTTAATGCCTTCGGCGGCGAGGGATTTGTCCAGGTCGCCGCGCTGCTTAATCAGCGTCAGTAACGTTGAGGATTTCTGGTAACCAATTCGCAGTGTTTCAGCCGCCTGGCTGGAAGCGGAGATAAGTGCTGTGAGCAGCAACGCGCTGACCAGCAGCGGTCGTAAACCGGGCATGACCTTTCCTTTTGGAGTTTATTGTCATGCGATGGTAAAAGCAGGGCCGCTACACACCAACTGCCGTATTTGCATAAGGTTTGCCGGATTTGGTCTATGATTGCGGTCTTGAATTGGGTGTGAAATGCTGTGCAGTCAAATCATAACTGCAAAGGTAGATGCCTGAATGCCTCACGCGCCCAAACAAAACGTCACCCTCGCACTTGACCCTGAGTTACTTCAGCGGGCGAAGGAGGCAGGGTTCAACCTGTCCCAGCTGTTAGCAGGTGCGATTATCAATAAACTCCGCGAAACTGCCGCAGAACAATGGAATCATGAAAATGCCGATGCTATTTCAGACCTCAATCGCCATATGGCGCAACATGGCGTGTTTGCAAAGAAATTCACCCCGTAAGTTCATCATATACATCACGCAGCCGGGTGCGCAGATAAAGCACTGCTTTATGCTTACGAGATAATAATGTCTGCACGCTAACCCCGGATTCTTCTGCCAGTTCTTTATAGCTGTATCCCTGCAACTCGGTTTTATCGAACACTTCCCGCTGTGCAGGTGGCAGTTCTGCTAAGGCTTCGCCTAACTCTGCCCAGATCATCGCTTTCAGGTATTCATCCTCGGGCGTGTGTGGCACACCGAAAAGCGTCTCTGCCAGCTCATCTTCCGCCGTCTCGCCTGCATCATCGCCAAAATATGCAGACAGGGGCAGCTCGCTTTTTTTGCGCGCCCGGTCAGTCATTTCATTGCGGGCGGCGCGAAACAGCCAGGCGACGGCGTTCTCTACCGGCTGATCCACCGTCATCAGCCGCCAGGTGACCTCTTGCAGGATATCCTCGGCATCATCACGTACCGGGATGCGACGGCTGATAAAGGACTTCAGCCGCGAGCGGCAGGCACCGATCGCTGACATCAGCAGGGATTCCTTTGCCGTTGCAGATTTCATGGCTGTCACTCAGCTTCCGGCGTTTTAGGCGGCGTGTTTTCCGCGGGTTTGCGGGTATCGGCATTGTCATCCCAGCGTCCGCGCCAGCCACAGTGACCGCGAGCATCACGGCGTCCAAAACCTTCACGGCGTTGACGCATAAACTCTTCACGTTGTTCCGGGGTCATTTGCATCCAGCGTTCGTGCATGCGGCGACGTTCGCGCACCATGCCAAACATGCCTGCATGGAAACCCAGGCCACCAAACAGGATGCGGCACAGGACTAACAGCCCTAGCGCCTGCCAGAAGCCAATGCTTTTCACCCCGATGATGGCGGGAAGTAACGCATTCCACAGCGACATCACCAGCAAACCAAGCACCACAACCAGTGCGACACCCAGCAACAAAGGTTTAGCCATTCTGTGGCCACCCATGCCGCGACCACCAAAACGACGTCCACGCATATCAAAATCTCTCATTGTCATTCCTCTCATCACATTAGCGGATTACTGCCTGTGTTGAGGTAGACGAATGAGCGAAAGAAATATTGCTAAAAAAAAGAAAAAAATGTGGGGTACTGACTTTCGGATGATCTTTGTTGCGGCGAAATTTAGTGCGCGTATTTCAATCAAATTTTTTGAATTATTTCAGCAAATCCCTCAGCTTTTACTCTCCGCTTCACAGGTCTATTCTCTCTCACATCGGGGCACAACACCCCACCCACTAAAAACTATCTCTGAGGAATTGACCATGAAATCTATCAAAACTTTCGTTGCAGTTGCGGCCCTGTCACTGGTTTCTTTCGGCAGCTTCGCACAGAGCATCACCGCTTCCGCTTCAACTCTTGACGGCGCAGAAGCCAAAATCGCTGCTCAGGCTAAACAGGCCGGTGCCTCTTACAAAATCACCGGTGCACGCGTCGATAACGGTGCTTACCTGTCAGCTGAACTGACTAAGTAATCGAACTACACGGGAAGTAATGATTAGCCAGATCACAGTGATCGCACTAATTATCAATCATGAAACAATAACTATGGTTATTATTACTTCCATCGAAGGCGCATAGCCTTCCACCCAAACAAATTAAGGATTAAGACCATGAAAACTATCAAAGCAATGTCCATCGCCGCTGTCGCCGCTCTTTCACTGATGTCATTTGGCAGCTTTGCTCAGAGCATCTCCGTCACCTCTTCAACTCTGGACGGTGCGGAAGCGAAAATCGCCGCTCAGGCAGCACAGCAGGGCGCGCAGTACAAAATTACCGAAGCGAACACCAATAACCGTGTTCACATGACCGCAGAACTGTACAAATAACGGATGGTCGTACAGGGAAGTGCCGGAAAAGGTCGCCGCAAGGCGGCCTTTTTCGTTTGAGTGACCCGTCCTGCGAGCGGGTAAGGCAAAGCAGAACGTCGTTAAACCAGCCAGAACGTGATGGCAATGACGACAACTGCGAAAGTTGCCGTCGTACCCCAGGCGTAAGACGGCCAGAATGTCACTGACAGCATCCCGAATCCGAGAATGAGCAGCACCGGGATCAGGGTGCTGGCAAAATATCTCAGTTGCCTCCGCAGCCACGTCATAAAGAAATTACTCATCTGATTATCCGCATGATGGCGTCAGCGATTTGTTCGTCTGACGAGGGGGAAGAAAGCAGGTAGGCGTTTTTGCTAATGATCGGCTCAATGACGAAATAGAGCATTTCCAGTTTTTCTGAGTACAGTGCGTAGTAATAGGGAGAATTGCGCTGTTTGAGCCGGTTGGCTGCGTCAGCGGCTTCCTGCACATATCCGTAATAGCTGACAATGGTCACTGCGGCGACACTAATTTTTGCCAGTTTTGTATCAATTGCAACACGGGCCCCAAAGCTGGAGCAGATGGCTAGCACGATTGCATAAGCCAGACCTTGGTTTGTCATCGATCCGGAAGCGATGTTGGCTCCTTTCCTTATCAATAATGCCTCAATGCGTCTGATACGGTCCGGTGTCAATCCACGCAGAAACTGATTCACGTATATCTCAAGCATTCCGGTGACAACGTTCCCCTGTTTGGCCAATTGCACAAGTGCCTCAAGAAATCGTACGTCTTCATTTTTCTGACCGGTACACACGTCACGGTAATTATCCGTAAAGCAGGATGTGTAATACACAAGGCGCGTGACTCCAAGCTGAATACGGCTGGTCTGCTCCAGCACGGTGTTTCTCACGCCGTTCAAAGCCTTCTCAAGTCGCACGCCAAGCAGACTATCAGCCTGCATTTTGGTGATAATAGTTGAATTGGTAATCATTTGTTCTGACATCCTTTTCCTGATATTCCTTTAGTCAATCCTCAACTAAAGTCTAATCGATCTTTGTGGAGCGGAAAACCTTCAGTCAAACGGCCAGCCTGAATTGTTGGGGAGAGCCCGCCCTGCCTATCCTTCCCCGTTGAATCGGAGCTGCGTGACCATTGAATTGAGGGAAACTCAACCCGGTCCGTCGCTGCCTGCGGCCAGTAGCGGCACGATAATGTCGCTGATCGGTGTCGCGATGCCGTGCGTCCGGCCGAGCCGTGATACCACGCCGTTGCGGATATCCCATTCCAGCGGGCGTCCAGCCTGGCGATCGGCGAGGATGGAGGTACCCAAATCCGGCGGGGCACGATGGAAGCCATCGATAATCTCCTGTGGCACCTCATCACTCAGAATTGCCCCCTCGGCACGGGCAACCGACAGGCATTCACGTAAATAGGCTAAGGCCACATCGGTGATATCGGCACGGGAGAACATTCCGGCGCGACGTCCCGACAAAACCATTAAACCGGCGACTGCGTTTTGCAGCAATTTACGCCAGGCAACCGAGGTGAAATCTTCAGAGAGGGCGACTTCACAGCGTGTCCCTTCCAGCGTTTGCTGCACAAGTCTTGCTGCGGGCGTATCAGGTAAGGTCAGGCGTGGTTTAGCTCGCAGCCAGACGGAAGCATCTGGTTCACGCTGCGCCGGAAACCACACCACCGATGGCAGCACAGTCGCTCCCGCAACGGCATCCGCCAGCATCGCTTTCTGCTCCACACCGTTTTGCAGCACGCAAACCACCGTTTTCTCGTTGCATAACGCAGCCAGCCACGGGGTAGCGGCCGCCAGCTGAGTCGTCTTCACGGCGACGAAAACCACGCTGAATGGATGGGTAATTGCCGCCGGATCGGTCAGTACCGGTCCCGGCACCACGATTTGGCCGCCATCAAAACGCACTTCCAGCTGTGGGTGAGCGGTACGACCACACACCACCGGCGTACGTCCTACTTCATGCAGGGCGGCGACGATAGTGGTGCCAATCGCCCCAGGGCCGATAAGCGCAACCCCTGAATTTCCGGACATCATCAACTCCTCAATACGACGAATAAGGTGAGTAATACCATCAGGCATACGCTGATGCTAGGCAGCTCAGTGCCAGAATTAAAGCAAAGTCTTTTCATTGTGGTATGAATAAAAACTCATGCTTCAGAGATACTGGTCCTGTGCCTTACGCGATTCTGCCAGCAGCCAGTTGCGGAAACTCACCACATGCGGCTGCGTTTCTAACCCTTTCGGGCAAACAAAATAGTAGGCTATGGGGGAAGGAAAGGGCGTATCAAATAAGCGGATCAGGCTGCCCTCGCCAATCTCTTTTTCCACATGGCCACTGCGCGCCAGAGCGATGCCCTGGCCCAGCAGTGCAGCTTCAAGCGTCATATTGGTATCCGCCAGCCGAACGTTTTCCTTCAGTGCCGGAATGCTGACGCCAACCTGTTTAAACCAGCTCTCCCATTTGGGCACCAGATCAGCACCGTCACGCGTGAGCAGGGGATAACGTAATAACTCAGCGGGTTCCTGCGGGGTGCCAAAGCGGCTGAGCAACGCCGGGCTGGCTACCGGAAAGATTTGTTCGCGAAACATAAATTCGGAGTGCAGTGCGGGATAATTGCCGTTGCCGAAACGGATCGCTACGTCAGAGTCCGAACCGGAGAAATTGATCACTTTATCGCTGGATTCCAGCGTCACCAGGATTTCCGGGTGTTGTCTCGTCAGATCGGGTAAGCGGGGTAACAGCCATTTCAGTGCGAAGGAGTAAGTGGTGTTCACCCTCAGCCTGAACCTGCCGTTTTGCTCGTGCAGGTCGGCCAGGGTGGCATCCAGATTCATAAAGAATTCACGCACAATCGGGGCAAGGGCTGCCCCGGCTGGCGTAAGACTTAAGGTTTTTCCACGCTGAAAAAGCGGTAAGCCCCAGATGTCTTCGAGGTTTTTCAGTTGATGGCTGACGGCGCTTTGCGTGATATGTAACTCTTCTGCGGCCGAGGTGAAGGTTGAATGCCGGGTGGCGACCTCAAAGGCGCGTAATGTCGCGGTTGGCGGCAGATGTTTCATAAACGGTGTCTCCCCGGCGAGCAAACCCTGGACGATAGCTATGAGTGAATGGTCATAGTATGGCATGTTCAGCAATCACTTTCATTTGCAGCTAATACGTGAAGTGAAATCAGGAGGACTGCTAAAATATTATTAAGTTATTAATTTAATATGTTGTTATTTTTTGTGGGGATTCTGATAAAACAAAAAACTCAGCTGGCTTGCCATGTATCCCAGACCAAAGGTAACCGGTCGAGATTATTGAGCCATTGTGCCAGACAGGGATCTATCCAGTTGATCACCGTAAGGCCATTTGAATGATGATCTGGCAGCGGTGGTTGCAGCCATAGCAGTGGTTCATGATGGAATATGCGGTTGCGCAAATCCCGGACCTGATTAAGCGCCGCAGAAATATTGTGTCTTTGCCGTAAGGGCTTCGGGCAACGGGCAAAGACCAGACGTAGGTCTTTCCACAGCAGATCTTGTAACTGAGCGTTAAAAAGTGAGCACCAGAAACCAAATGTGAGTTCGGCAATAACTTTGTCTGGAGTTCGTGGCTCGTGACGTCGGTTGAGTTTGGCAATTGCGGAGGCGATTTCCCGGTTCTGCCATTTAAAGGCCGCATTTTCATCCCATTCTGCCCACCAGTCAGGCCGTTTATAAAGGGAAGTTAAGCGTGAGTGGATCCCATTACGAAGGGCTATCTCAACCGTATTCAATACTGGCAACATCGCCTCGGCCAGAAGTAGGTTGCTGGCATAATCTGACGCAGCCCTGACCCGGTCACCAGCTCGTGCGCTGCTATAGCGGTCCAACCGGGCAGCAGAAAAATATTTCTCCAGTTCATTCCATTGCATAGTCATTCCTTTAATTTTTATGATGAGGCTGTTATCATCCGAAAGCAGCCCTGTGTTTACGTCCTCTCCCGACCACCATATCGGTGATGACACCAGGTTCGTTCTGGCCCTGCTATCAAGGGCCACCTCATTCAAACAATCCCGCCTTCTGGCGGGATTGTCGTTTTAGGTACCCGATGCGCCGCTATTATAAATAGAAACACCTATGGTGTCTGATTCTATGGGCTTATCCAGCCAATCGATAAAAAAATCACTGAACGCCGCCACCTGCTGTGGCTGGAACCGGCGCTGTGGATAGACAAACTGCAATCCCACCTGGCGGCTGTCATAACGGCTGAAGCCGATAAAGTGATCGCCAAATAACACCACCAAATCGCCATTTTCCACGTCACGCTTTACATCCCACCACGACTTGCTGGCGATACCCGCACCGCCCAAAACCCACTGGCGGATCAGCGCGCCGTCATCGCTGATCATCGCAGGGCTGATTTCCACCGTCCTGATTTCATCTTCCACCGCAAAGCGCCAGATATTCAGCAGTGAACCGCGTTGTTCCATCACCAGGCAACGATGCTTTGGCAGTTCAAGCGGATGGCCCGGCGTGCCATGGCGGGCAAGATAATCAGGGGAGGCGACCAGCACCCGGTGATTCGGTTTGATCTCGCGCTTTACCAGGTTGCTGTCAGGCAGATTGCCAAAGCGGATGCTCATATCCAGCCGCTGAGCGATTAAATCCTCAACCTCTTCGCTTAGCAGCAGCGTGCTTCTGACTTCCGGGTGCAGGCGGGAAAATTCAAGCAATGCCGGGGAAAGATACTGGCGACCAAAATCTGAGGGTGCAGAGATTCGCAGCGTACCGCTTAGTACGCCCTCGTGTTGCGCCAGTTTCGCTTCGGCCTGTTCCATCTCTTCCAGCACCCGCAGCGCGGATTGATAAAACTCTTCACCTACCCTGGTCAAAGATATTGCCCGGGTTGAACGGTGAAAGAAGCGCGTCTGATAACGTTCTTCCAGCGCTTTCAGGCGTGCGCTCATGGTGGCGGGCGACAGGTTCATGCGTCGCCCTGCGGCGGCCAGCCCACCGGCTTCAACCACTTGCACCAATAATGTCAGGTCTTCCAGCTTGCCCATATTGTTCCGTTTTCCCGAATAGAGATTCAGTTTTCATCACCATTATCAAAATACCCGGAAAGGTTTAGTGTCAAGCCACTTTATCTGACAGAGGAAAATGAGGGATGGCAGAAAAAATGCTTCTGAAGCCAACTCAGCTGGGTGGCATGACGCTGGCAAACCGCATCGTGATGGCCCCCATGACCCGCGCACGCTCGGCACAGCCGGGCAACATTCCCACCGCGCTGATGGCTGAATATTATCAGCAGCGCGCCTC
The DNA here is from genome assembly GCF_002095535.1 of Pantoea cypripedii. NCBI lineage: Bacteria > Pseudomonadati > Pseudomonadota > Gammaproteobacteria > Enterobacterales > Erwiniaceae > Pantoea > Pantoea cypripedii. The sequence goes on along the minus strand of NZ_MLJI01000002.1, from coordinate 663,397 downwards.
GGCAGGGCTGATCATCACCGAAGCGACGCAGATTTCGCCCGAGGGCCAGGGCTATTCCTGGACGCCAGGGATGCACACGCCGGAGCAGGTTGCGGGCTGGAGTCTGGTCACCACGGCGGTCCACCGTGCCGGGGGGAAAATTTTCTCCCAGCTGTGGCATGTCGGGCGCATGTCGCATCCGTCGTTCCATCCTGATGGAAGGCCGCTGGCACCGTCAGCCATCCCATTTGAAGCGCAGGTGTGGATCGTAGATGAAAACGGTCAGGGACAGATGGTGGATTGCCCGTTACCACGCGAAATGACGGAACAGGACATTCAGACGGTGATCAATGAGTATCGTCAGGCGGCGATCAATGCCATTCAGGCAGGATTCGACGGTATTGAAGTGCATGGCGGCAACGGTTATCTGGTTGATCAGTTTTTGCGCCGCACCTCAAACCATCGTACCGATCAATATGGAGGCCCGCTCAGTAACCGTATCCGCTTTGCTCAGGAACTGCTGACGGCGATCAGCGATGCCATTGGTGTGCAGCGCACCGGGATTCGTCTGGCCCCGTTTATTACCCAGCGTGGTATGGATGACCCCGAAGCGGTGGATGCCATTCTCGCGCTGGCGGCATGGTGCAGCGAAAAAGGCATTGCCTTTATCCATCTGGCAGAAGCCGACTGGGACGATGCCCCAACCATCCCGGATGCATTCCGTAAGGCGCTGCGTGCCGCTTTTAATGGCAGCCTGATCGTTGCCGGAAACTATACGGTGGAGAAAGCCGAAACTTATTTGCGTGCCGGATGGGTCGATCTGGTGGCATTCGGTCGTCCGTTTATTGCCAACCCGGACCTGCCCGCACGCATAGCCAGTGATCTGCCGCTGGCAGTGGTGAGCGATCCCTCCACGCTGTTTGGTGGTGCGGAGGCGGGGTACACCGATTATCCACGCTATGATGTGGCGGCGGCTACCCAGCAATAGCCAGCAAACGCAGCCACTGTGCCAGCACTTCCGCATGGTTGTGCTGCGTATCCTTCGCCGCATATAACAGGGTGACAGTACCGTTGTTTCCCCGATCAGCCAGCTGGCGGCCTTCCTCCTGATGTGCAGCCAGTTCCTGTCGGTAACTGGCACTGAAAGAGGGGAAATCCAGAGTATCAGCGTGGAAGGCTTTGCGCAGTTCCGTTGAGGGAGCGAGGTTTTTACTCCACGCGTCATAGTGAAGATCGGTCTTTTTAATGCCGCGTGGCCAGAGTCTGTCGACCAGCACCCGGTAGCCATCGTCAGCGCTGACTGGGCCATAGACGCGTTTGCATTGGATCATGGTTATTTTCTCCTTTCCTGGGGTTGCCATTATGTCGGAAACCCTAAGGGTAGAGAAAATAATCACCGTATGCCTGAGTCAATGCAGCATACGGTGCCGGCAAAGCCGGAGTGAACGAGCACTCCAATGAGAAAATGATGAAAGCATGGAGTGCGGGACTACGGGGCAAAAATATCGGTAATGTTTAATTCTGGTACTGCTAACTGACTCAGGCTTCAGGCTGCTTTTTCTCCGGGGAATAAAGCAGGAAATACAGTAATCCGGCACATATGCTGAGATTTTTGGTGAAGTTAATCACCTGGCCAACCTGCTGTGGACCGGTATATAACCAGAACTGGTGGAACATTACGCTGGTCAGCAGGATATAAAAAATCCAGATGGCAGAAGCAATTTTCAGCCGATAACCGAGCAGGAAGCAAAGGCTGCCGCCCAGCTCGATGACAATGGCAGCAATAATCATCAATTGCCCAATCAGGCTATCGCCAAAAGGCGTTTTGGCGACATTATCGGAAAAGTGAAAAACCTTACCTAATCCGCTGTAAATAAAAAGTGGGGTGATAAGCACTCTGGCGATGATCAGAATGTTCTTCTCATTCATGATGTTTCCTTTTGAAAATAACAGATGCTGAATTAACGCAGGAATATTATCAGCACCATGCTGTCATTCCGGTGACGGCTTGCTGTCAGAATCGTCAGGATGATTTAATGGAAAGGGAAAAGCCAAAAGTATTCAGGCCTTCTGCGCTGCTCGCAAATACGTCTCCGCCATGAACCTGGGCAATGGCTTTAACAATCGACAGTCCCAGCCCATGATTGGCACTGCTTTGGCTTCTGGCGCTATCAACCCGATAAAACCGCTCAAACAAACGTTCCAGATGAAGCGGGGCAATCGGATCGCCCTGATTAACCACGGCAACACTGGCGAGGTGATCCTCGTTGTGGATAGTAATCAGGACGTGGCTGCCAGCCACCGCATAGCGGGCGCAATTGCTCAGCAGATTAGCCAGCGCACGCGTGATAAGCCTGCGGTCCGCCACAACCCTGGCATCACCGTGGATGGTGACGCTGAGTTGTCGCTCGGCAAGCACCGGCTCCAGATATTCAGCCGTCTTGCCAGCTTCCTCCGCAAGGGACATGTCGGCCCGTTGTGGTGAAAATTTTCCGGTCTGGGCATGGGACAGAAATAACATGTCATTGATGATGGATGACATTCTCTCCAGTTCTTCCAGGTTTGATCCCAGCATATTCTGGAGCTGTTCAGATGAGCGATCACGCGAAAGGGCCAGCTGCGTTTGCGCAATCAGGTTGGTCAGCGGGGTGCGCAGCTCATGGGCCACATCCGCATTGAAACTTTCCAGCTGCTCCCACGCCCGTTCCTGCCGCGCCAGCACGCCATTAAAGGAATCGGCGAGGGTATGTAACTCCTCAGGCAGCTGGCGTGGGTCAAGCCGCTGGCTTTTCCTGCCGGGAATCAGTTGATGGGACTGTTCGCTAAGTGTTTTCACCGGCTTCATGCCGACGCGGGAAATTGCGTATCCCAGCACAGCGACCATCAATACACCTGCCGTGGTGATAAACATCAGCACGCGGGTGAATTCGTCCAGGGTTCCCATATAAGGCGTTGAATCGATGGCGACAATGTAACGTAACTCAGGGCGGCTCTCGCGGGCGGGCAGCGTGCGTACCAGCACAAACAGCGGACATTCATCCGGATTTTCGCTGGGAAATTGACTGAAACCATCTTTCAGGGTCGGCAAATCGATGCCTTGCGGAACCGGCCCGCCCAACTGATAGAACGGGTTATCGCTGATGATCCAGTAACGGGCGCGTCCCCCTTCAGAAGTGGCAAGATTAATGAATTTATTCTTGAGCACCTGCCAGTCATACACCGATGCACGAGAGACGATCAACGGCTCCATCAGGGAGTAGCGAAACAGCAGCTCGTTATGCATCTGCTTATCCAGCGATTCACGCAATGTCACCCGGAGGCAGACGGCGTAAGCCAGCGCAAGGCTGATGGTGACGATGGCAAACATCAGCGCCAGTCGGCCCGAAATCGATTTTCTGAATCTGTTCAGCACCCTGGATTATTCCCTTGATTCGAGGACATAGCCCATTCCCCGCACGGTATGTAGCAGTTTGACGCTGAAAGGGGCGTCAACCTTGGTTCGGAGACGTTTTACGGCCACTTCGACCACGTTGGCGTCGCTGTCAAAATTCATATCCCACACCTGCTCGGCAATCATCATTTTGGATAGCACCTGGCCTTGGTTACGCGCCAGCAAACTCAGCAGGGCGAATTCTTTCTGGGTAAGATCGATCCGGCTGCCATTACGGCTTACCCGCCGCGCCAGCAGATCAAGCGTCAGGTCGTGGATCTGGATATGGGCGATGTCGATGCTGTCAATGGCGCTGCGGCGGAGCAGCGCCTGCAAGCGGGCAACCAGCTCGGCCAGTGAAAAGGGTTTGGGCAGGTAGTCATCGGCACCGAGGCGTAAACCACGCAGGCGTTCATCCAGCGATCCGCGCGCCGACAGCATTAACACCGGGGTTCTTTTGCTTTTTCTCAGGGTTTCGAGCAGCGCATAGCCATCAATAATCGGCAGCATGACATCCAGCACAATGGCGTCATAATCGTACTCGGTTGCCATAAACAGCCCGTCTCTGCCGTCGGTAGCGATGTCAGCGATCAATCCCTGTTCTCTGAGCGCGGTGGCGATGAAAGCGGAGGTTTTCGCCTCATCTTCTACCAGAAGTATTTTCATGATCGTTGGAGCTACCTTTCTTAATTAATTGCAGCGGCATTATATTATTTTATCCGGTCTGGTCGCTGACATTTTTCTGACAATTTTGTCAGGAAAATAGCCATGGTGATAATGTTGCGCGGGCAGAGAATCAGGATTATATTTTGCCACGCATCAATTAACTTCCCGCCGAAAAATAAACTGTGACGAATTAACATGAGTAAAACGCCGTTAGACAAATTGTTGTTATGGCTTGAAAACTGGCCAGAAGATACGCGTAATGAAATTGCGATCATTCTCTGGCCGCTGCATCCCGCTTTGCGTTCACTTAATAATGTGCAACCAGGGGAAGAGTTTTCGCAGCTGGTAAAAATAATGCAACCCATTAATCGGCAACGTTCCCAGGCATTGGGCGCGATCCTGACATTCCGTGCGCTGTTTGACTATGCCGTTGCCGCCGAGCTGGGGACCGCGAGCAAATGGGACAAGGCGATGCACAACAACGCCAGCCTGCAGGATACGCCTCCCTGTTTAAGCGACACCGCGGGCCAACTTGGGGAGATGCTGCCAGCCCGAAAGGAGAAATGGGCAATGCTTTGTCACTCCTGGGAAAAATTTAAATCCACCACGCTGACGGATTATCACTTGCGGCAATGGGAGCTGGGCCAATAATCCTCTCCCGATGCCGGGCGGCGTTATTTATGTTGCACATCAACCAGCCAGCCCAGCGTTTTTTCCATCGTCTGACGTTCCTGATCGGCCTGCATTATAAAAGGCGGTGCAATAGTGGCACCCGAGGCTGATTTCGCCAGAATATCAAGACTATCGCCAATCCCGTATCCGCCATGCGTGATAAAAGGAATGATATTTATTCCAGATAAATCATGGCGAACTAAAAAGGAGCGCACGATAGAAGGCAAGCTCATGCCCCAGATAGGATAACCAAGATAAACCGTTTTATATTTTTTCAGGTCGGCCAGATTATTCAGTAAGGGGGGATTAAAGCCGCTTTTTCTCTCGTTGCTCGCCTGTTCAACCATTTCAAGGTAATCAGCAGGATAGGGTTGCTGGGGCTGGATTTCATATTGGTCAGACTTAAGGGCGCGCTGGATAATACCGGCAATCACCCGCGTGTTGCCGCTGCGGGAATGCCAGGCCACCAGCGAATCTGACTGGCCGGAAAGGACAGAACCTGAAATGGGTTGCGCCACAGCGTCCTGCGCCAGCAGGGAAACACCGGTCAGGAAGGGAAATAATGCCCGGCGGCTGAGGGTAAATTCATCGTTCATACTGCCTCCGGCAGCAAGGTATTTATTCAGTTCAGGGCAACCTTAAAGCTTAACAGGCCTGAAAAATACACCTTTTGCGGCATGATTGATGAGCAGGGTTCATAGGGTTTATCTGGCTGTAGCGGCGCAATTTATTGCGCGGGGTTTTCCGGCACCGTGCACAGAATAGCGCGATAAATCGCGCCGCTACGGATCCGTGCGGTTATTATAATGGCAGCGATAAGCTGCCATTTTTTAATTAAAGAATTGAGAACGGATATTCAACAAATACGCGGACTTCATTACCGCCGACATTATAGTCAGAAGCATCAGACGAGACGCGCAATGAGGAGAAGCGCAGTTTCACTTTCAGGTCCTTCGCGGCACCATCCGGTACTTTGTACTGCAACTGGTTGAAGAATTCGTGCTCGTGACCATTATCGGTCGCGGCGGTTTTGATATTGTCACCACGGACATACGCAACATCATAGCTCAGACCATTGATACCGACACCGCTCAGGTCGATGGAGTAAGCCACCTGCCATGAACGTTCGTCTTCACCATTAAAATCAGACCAGTAAGAGTTCGCCAGCCAAATGGTATTGCCGCCATCGCCTACGCCACCCTGATTACGGTATCCGCCATAATGGTAACCGGTGCTACCGCTGCTTTGCTGGTAAGCCACCTTGAAGGTATGGATATCGAAGGTATAACTGGCTGCCAGGCTCCAGATGGTATTACTGCGGCCGGTGTCGAGCTGATCGGCATATTCCTGGCTCAGGCGTGAGTTATAGCCGTTGAAATCCAGGCCAAATGACTGATTCGCTGCAATCGGCGCTTTGTAATTCAGCCCCAGATATTGTTTGTTAATCACGTCTTCAACATTGGACGCGTAAAACGCACCACTCAGCTGATCGGTAAATTGATAACTGGCACCGGCAAAGCTCAGAGATTTCAGGCCAGTATCGTGGCTGTCGTCACTTTTCTGCTGTTCATCGGTGAAATAACCGGCTGAAACGTTTAATCCGGCCACTTCCTTCGAGTTGATCATGAAACCGGTATAGGTTTCATCCAGCAGGCGCGAATCATCCGCGGTCAGGATTGGCAGAACCGGGCGCTGTGTACCGTAGCTGAGCACGGTGTTGGAGAAACGCATTTTCGCCGTGGCACCGAATTTAGCCAAATCTGACTTTGCTTTGCCATCGTTATCCTGGGCAAAGAAATCGATGCCGCCTGCGCCACTACGGCCACGGCCACCATCCAGACGAACCGCATACTGCGCCAGACCATCGACGCCAAATCCGACCGGTCCCTGAGTGAATCCAGAGGAGAAATTGGCGATGATGCCTTGTCCCCACTCACGGCGAGTACGAATGCCGTCGTCTTTATAATTCCTGTTGATGTACGCATTGCGTAACAACACATCCAGATGGCTATCGTCGAGGAAACCGTTTGAATCCTGCTGCGCCGCAGCGGACAATCCCGAGAGACCCATTAATGATGCTACCAGTGAAAGTTTGAAGATCTTTTTCACGTTATGTCTGCCTTAAAAAATCAATATTATTCTGTTAATGCGAAAGACTGCGCGCGGGATATTAACATCGAATGTGTGGCCGAATGTGCCTCATTTTTATCGATTTATGCGGTTTTGCCGGTGTTTAATCCTTTTCTGGCGGGATGTAATCAGGTGGGGAGTCTATAATTTGTACGCTAAAATGGCTGGAGGTGTGGCGATATTAATTAAAATCACTCATAACTGATATTAGGCAATAACGCTACAAAGCTATTTTACGAATGGCTACAATCAATTTTCATGCATTACGTAAATTAAATACCACCACCCGTACCCTCTGCATGTCCCACCTGTCATGACTGGCTGACATTAAACAGCCTGAATTATTGCAGTGATGTTTGTCGCATCGTTTTCATAATAACAATTGAAGCAAACTACTGGAGAGCTATGGAACTTTTTATCAATAATCAGACGGTTCAGGTCGATGCAGACGCCGATACCCCGTTGCTCTGGGTGATTCGTGATGATCTGGCGATGACCGGAACGAAATACGGTTGTGGCCTTTCGCAATGTGGTGCCTGTTCGGTGATGGTTGACGGGCAACTGGTCCGTTCCTGTGTCACGCCGATAGATAAGCTGGCTGGTAAACATATCACCACCATTGAGGCGATTGAAAACGACGAGGTTGGCAAACGCGTGGTGGCTTCCTGGATAAAGCACCAGGTTCCGCAGTGCGGGTATTGTCAGTCAGGACAGGTGATTGCGGCGACCGCGTTATTGAAACAGGTTGCGCATCCTTCTGATGAAGAGATTGCGGCGGCGATGGTCAACCTGTGCCGCTGCGGCACCTATAACGCCATCAAAGCGGCCATCCATGAAGTTGCCGCACAGGAGGGTGAAGCATGAAATTCTCTGCGGACATCTTCACCGCCTCGCTGGCACAAATGACAGAGGGAGAGGCGACCAATCTTTCACGCAGACGCTTTCTGCTTGCTTCGGCCGGAACCGTCGCGGGGGCGTTTGTATTAGGTTTCGGACTGCCACTCGGCGAGGCGCGGGCGCAGGATGCTAACGCGACCGTCGCTGCCGGGACACGCGTACCCGCCTTCCTGGAAATTCGTCCCGACAACAGCATCCGTTTCCTTTCTCCGTTTGTTGAAGGCGGGCAGGGTATCTTCACCGGCATGGCGCAAATCGTCGGTGAGGAGCTGGATGCTGATCCCTCGCTGTTCATTGTCGAAAACGCGCCAGCAGGCAACGATTATAAAGTGATGGAGGGCGGCAGGCGCATTACCGGGGGCAGTATGTCGGTGCGTATGAGTTACGACACCATGCGCCGCCTCGGCGCACTGGCGCGCCACATGTTGCTCCAGGCTGCCGCCGCAGAACTCGCAGTGCCGCTCAGTTCACTGATCACTGAACCGGGTAGAGTGATCGATCCGGCATCCGGCAAGTCCCTCACTTATGGTCATCTGGCTGCGCGTGCGATGGATCTGCCCGTGCCTGCGCCAGACACGATTAAATTAAAAGATCCGGCGCAATTCCGCTGGATTGGCAAACCTGTCCCGCGTCTTGATATACATGAAAAATCAACCGGCCAGGCCATCTATAGCATTGATTGTAAGGTGGAAGGCATGTTGCAGGCGGCGGTTCAGCATGCGCCGCGCCTCGGTTTGACGGTGGGGGAGATCCGTAACGAAGAACAGGTTTCAGCTATGAAAGGCGTTCATTCGGTGCATCGCTTACCGGGAGCCGTAGCGGTGGTCGCCGAACGCTGGTGGCACGCTAAGCGGGCCGTTGAAGCCTTACAGGTCAGCTGGAATGAACCCGATGAATCGGCTCGCGAGCGTTATATGCCAGCGGATTTCTCCTCAGACCAACATGCCGAGGCACTCGCGAATGAACCGGGTAAGGGTGACGATGCCGAGACTAAAGGCAATGTCAGCCAGGCATTAGGTAGCGCCCACAGCACCTTGCAAGCCACCTATCATTCGCAGTATCTGAACCATGCGCAATTAGAGCCACCCTCTGCCCTGGCGCGATTTAACGCTGACGGCACTCTCGAATTGTGGCTGCCTAATCAGGCCCCGGAAATGTTTCAGGCCGACGCCGCAAAACGAACCGGGCTGCCGCCCGAAAAGATTTTCATCCATTCGCCGCTGCTAGGGGGCTTTTTCGGCAGACACTTTGTTTATGACACGGCGATGGTGTATCCCCAGGCGATTGAACTGGCGAAGGCGGTCGGGCGTCCGGTGAAAGTGATCTGGAGCCGTGAAGAGGAGTTCTTACGCGACACCCATCGCCCGATGGCTGCCGTCCGTTTTCAGGCCGGGCTTGATGAAGCGGGCTATCCGGTGGCGCTTGAGGTGGTCAGTATCACCGAAGGCCCTACCGAGGGCATCGTTGGTAAACACGGTGCCAAGCTGGATCCCAGCGCCGTCGAGGGATTGACCGGCAAAGCCTATGACATTCCGCACCGACGCATTGCCCAAATCTACAAAAAAGGGCCGGTGATGCTGGGCTACTGGCGTTCGGTGGGCAACTCGATGAATGATTTTCTCTACGAAAGCTTTCTCGATGAGATCGCCTTTGCCGGGAAAAAAGATCCGTTTGAATTGCGCCTGCATCTTTTACAGGGCAATCAACGGCTGACTCATTTGCTCAATGCCGTCGTTGAACTCTCCGGTGGCTGGAAACCCGGCCCTTATGACGCTGCTGATGGCTCGAAGCGTGCACGGGGTATCGCGATGGCCTCGCCCTTTGGTACTCAGGCCGCCGCGATTGCTGAAGTCTCGATTGTCGATGGCAGGGTGAAAGTTCATGAAGTCTGGGAAGCGATTGATCCCGGCAGCATCATTAACCCGGCGATTGTCGAAGCGCAGGTGAACAGTGCGGTCGCGCTGGGATTATCCCAGGTGCTGCTGGAAGAAAGCGTTTATGAGCAGGGCCGACCTGTCGCCCGTAATTACGATATGTACCCGATTCTGCCGCCTTCAGGCATGGCTAAGGTCCATGTCAGGATTGTTGAGAGTGGTGAAAAAATGGGCGGGATTGGCGAGCCGCCACTTCCGGCTATTCCCCCGGCTGTCGCCAATGCGGTGTTCAGGCTGACCGGTCAGCGTGTTCGCAGTATGCCGCTATCACGCCACAACTTCGCGTAATCCTGAACTGAAGCCGGAGAATAACAATATGACCAAGCGCAGTATCAGTGTGGTGTTCGCTTTATTGATCGTTATCCTGGGTGTTGTGGCGTGGGTAATGCGTACCCCGACAGATAACATCGCCGTGAGTGAGTCCCTGAATCCCCCGTCGGCTGAGTTGCTGAAACAGGGGGAATATGTTGCCCGATTAAGTGACTGTGTTGCCTGCCACAGTGTGCCCGAGGGTGCGCCGTTTGCGGGCGGCTTAAAGATGGCGACACCGGTCGGCAATATCTATTCCACCAACATCACCCCGGATAAGGAAACGGGCATCGGTGAATATACCCTGACCGAATTTAGCCGGGCGGTACGGCATGGCGTTGCGCGCGATGGGCATCGTCTCTACCCGGCGATGCCTTATCCTTCCTATGCCAAACTGAGTGATGAGGACGTCGCTGCGCTTTACACCTGGTTCAAAACCGCGGTTAAGCCGGTCAATCAACCCAATAAACCCAGTGATATTCCGTGGCCGTTAAATATGCGCTGGCCACTGGCCTTCTGGAATAGCGTGTTCACCGTTAATGGTCCGTGGCAGCCAAAGTCCGGCCAGGATGCGCAGTGGAATCGCGGCGCTTATCTGGTCGAGGGACCGGGTCACTGTGGCAGCTGCCATACGCCGCGTGGTCTGGCCTTTAATGAAAAAGGTCTCGATGCCGACAGCCCGCATTTTGTCGCCGGTGCAGCGCTGGATGGCTGGTATGCCCCGAGTTTGCGCGGGGACATCAATACCGGGCTGGCGCGCTGGAGTGAAGACGACCTGTATCAGTTCCTGAAAACCGGACGTAATCAGCATGGTGTGGTGTTTGGTTCGATGGCGGATGTGTTTAATAACTCGACGCAGTACATGAGCGACGATGACCTTAAAGCTATCGCGCATTACCTGAAATCCTTACCTGCGGGCAGCAACAACCAACCTCAGGCATGGAAATATGATGGTGATTCGATCAACAAGCTCAGCCTGCCGGCAAGGCTCAGCACCCCAGGCGCACAGACCTTTATGGCCCGCTGCAGCAACTGTCATGGTGCTGATGGTCGCGGACAGGCACCGTGGATCCCGCCGCTGGCTGGGGCGACATCCATGCTGGTGGATCAATCATCAGCAATCAATGTGACGCTGAATGGCTCAGCCCGCGTGGTGGCGAATGGCATGCCGGATGCTTATCGTATGCCGCCGTTCCGCAAACAGCTGTCCGATAAAGAAATGGCGGATGTGCTGAGTTTTATCCGCTCTTCCTGGGGTAATACCGGCGCGCCGGTAAGCGAAAAGGATGTGCATGATTTGCGCCAGCGCACCGATCCGGCCAGCAGTGATGTGATTATTTTACAAATGCGCTAGCAGCTGAACCCCGCCAGCTCTTCATAACGGATGGTCAGTTTTTTATCGCCACGGAAGGCGCTCAACAGATACTCCACCACCACTTTTACCCGCGAGGCGATCAACGCCCGGTGCGGATACTGAATCACCATTTCGAAATTACCCGGATCATGCTGACCATAAAGCACGATTTTCAGTTTTCCGCTTTGTAGGTGTTCCAGCGCATTGTGAACGCCCACCTGGGCAATGCCGTAATCCAGCAACGCGGCATCAACCAGCGCCTCAGGTGCTGATAAGGTCAGGATGTTACCTTCCGGCTCAAGGATTGAATGGCTGCCATCGTCGTTCCTGAATCCCCAGGGGGTCACGCGTCCACCGAGGAAGCGTCGGCTGATGAGTTTATGCGCGCTGAGTGCCTCGGGTGTCGTCGGGATGCCATAGCGTTGCAGATAAGCGGGCGATGCCACGAGGATAGTATTGATACGGCAGACCGGGCGCGAGACCAGCGAGGAATCCATGATCCTTCCCCCTCGGATGGCCAGGTCATAGCCTTCTTTGATGATATCGGTTACGCGATCATCAAAATCCATTTCTACGGTCAGCGCTGGATATTGTTCAGCCATCCCCGGTAGCACGGGCAGGATATGATTCCTGCCAAAGGCGGTGCTGGTGGAAATTCTGACATGTCCGCTGATTTCCGCCTTACGGGCGACCAGGGTATCGACAGCCCCTTCCAGCGCATTCAGGGCGATTCTGGCCTGGCTGATAAATGCGCTGCCTTCTTCGGTCAGGGTTAAACGCCGTGTAGTGCGGTTGAGCAGCCGCACGCCAAGTGCCTGCTCCAGACCGGCGATATTTTTGCTCACCGCTGCGGTGCTGATCCCCAGCTGGCGGGCGCTGGCGGCAAAACTGCCTTTATCCACGGTTTCAACAAAGGTGAGAATGGCACGGACGTGACGGGAAATCTCCAACGTTTGCTCCTCAGGATGAATTGACAACCTTAGGTTAACTCAGGCTCAACCACAGGTGTAGTTTAGGTTAACAATAATATTTTTTATACTCTCCTGCGTCGTACAACAATTCACCCGAATAATTGTGAGGCCTGGAGATTTTATATGTCGCATACAAAACCTGCCTTTATGATTTTTAATGTCACCGTCACCGATCCTGAAGGCATTAAACCTTATCTGGCAAAGGTGGCTGAAACCCTGAAAACTTATCATGCGCAGTTGCTGGTTCAGGCGGCGGAAAGTATCACGCTGGAAGGCTCTGCACCTGCAGGTCAAACCATTATTCTGCGTTTTGACAATATTGAAATCGCACAGGCCTGGTATCACTCCGTTGAATATCAGGCAATTATCCATTATCGCCTCGCGTCAGCTATTACCCACAGCTGGATTGTTGAAGGTGTGTGAGTTTACTTCATTAAGAGATAGCCAATGAAAACGTTAATTATTGTTTCACATCCTTATCAACAACAATCTAATGTTATTAAAGCACTTCAGCAGACCGCTGAAGCGCAAAATAATGTGATAGTACGTAACCTCGAAGAAATTTATGGCGATAATGTCACAGGATTTGATATTCCGCTTGAGCAATCTTTCTATGCGGCTGCCGCTCGCGTGGTATTTATTTTCCCGATTCACTGGTTCAATCTCACGCCCATGCTGAAAGCGTACTTAAATGAAGTCTGGGCCTATGGCTGGGCATTTGGCCCGGATGGTGTGGCTCTAAAAAACAAGCAGTTATTGGTGGTGGCCTCTGCGGGTGCCAGCGAATATACCTACTCTCACCAGGGGCTAATCAACAGCACCTTTGATGAAGTGATGACCCCAATGAAAGCCACTGCACTTTATTGCGGTATGGATTATCTGTCTCCGTTGTCATTTCATAGCGTGATTGGCGCGAGCGCCGAAAAAATTTCTGACTATCAGGAAAAATTATCTCAGAGATTGAGTGCGTAATTTATTCATTGTCCTGTTTTATACTGAGAGGTGATTTATGACCCAGGCAACAAAATACGCCCTGATTACCGGGGGTAATAAAGGCATCGGCTTCGAAATTGCGCAAAAACTCGGCCTGCAAGGCATTGCTGTCATTATTGGCGCGCGCAATAAAGATCGTGGCGAAGAAGCGGTAAAAAAACTCGCGGCGCAAGGGATTAATGCCCAATTTGTTCAGCTGGATCTTAATAATCCTGCAACGATCACAACCTCTGCGGCCTGGGTACAAGATACCCTCGGCCATCTGGATATTCTGGTTAATAACGCCGGTATTATGGACACCCGCGATGGTGCACCGGGAAATACCGACCTGACGGTGATCCGCGAAGTATTTGAAACCAACTTTTTTGGCACGCTGATGGTGACACAGGCCATGTTGCCACTGCTAAAAAAATCTCCCTCTGCACGCATTGTTAATGTGTCCAGTCAGCTGGGTTCGCTGGCACTGAACCGCGACCCTGAGTGGGAGTACGCTTCAGCAAAATTGATTGGCTATAACGCCTCGAAAGCCGCCGTCAATATGCTGACGATTCAGCTCGCTTGGGAATTACAGGATAGCAATATCAAGGTCAATTCAGCCAATCCTGGCTACACCGCCACTGACCTGGTGCCAGGTGCTGCTGAACATGGGCAGCCGGTGGAAGATGGCGCGAGAACGGCGATTCAGCTCGCATTATTATCCGAGGACGGTCCGACCGGCGAGTTCCGGGACAATGATGGCGTCGTTCCCTGGTAGTCGCAAATGATGACACTACATCAGATTGATGTAGTGTCAAATTGTGATACCATCAGGCGATGAACAAACGACACCATAAAACGCTGTCAGATGTGTACGCCCGACCGGTAAGCGGTTCAATAAAGTGGGGTGATATTGAAGCCCTGTTTATTGCTCTCGGTGCGGAAGTTCATGAAAGGGAAGGCTCAAGGATTGCGGTTCTACTGAAAGGACAAAAGAAAATCTTTCACAGGCCACATCCGAGACCGACCACTGACAAGGGGGCGGTTAACTCCATTCGGGTATGGCTGGATAGTTTAGGAATCAGACCATGAATAACACACTTAAAATCGACGGACATATTGCCGTTATTTCTTTCGACCCTGAAATAGAAATGTTTCGCGGAGAGTTTGTCGGCCTGAATGGCGGGGCTGACTTTTACGCGTATAGCGTAGAAGAACTTAAAAAGGAAGGTTCACTATCGCTGGCCGTTTTCCTTGATGAGTGCCAGAAAGACGGTATCGAACCCTATAAAAATTTCAGTGGTAAGGTGACAACCCGTCTGACACCAGAACGACACCAGGCGCTGGCAGTGACTGCACAGGCACATGGTGTGTCCATAAATGAATTACTCAATGAAGGCGTAGATCTGGTAATTCAAAAGCACTCTTAAGAACGGGTATCAGATTATATGACCCACACTCTGGAGTGTGGTGTTGCAAAGTCACTACTTCCGCCGATACCTGAGCGCATCCACCATCAGGGTAAATGCGCGTGAAGGGGCCCGGCGGCTTGGATAGTAGAGATGGTAGCCATCCCAGTAGGGGCACCAGTCTTCCAGCACCCGCACCAGTTTTCCCTCGGCGATCAGCGGGGCTGCAAGATCTTCCGGTACATGCGCCAGGCCAAAACCACTCACCGATGCATCGAGTACATGGAAGATATTGTTGAAAACGGCCGGGCCTTCAACCCTGACGCGCAATTCTTCCCCCTCTTTTTCAAACTCCCAGGCATATAAGCCGCCATGTGTGGGCAAGCGAAGATTGATACAGCGATGCGCCACCAGGTCGCGTGGATGGAGCGGGGTGGGATAACGCTGAAAATAGTCAGGCGATCCCACCACGACAAAACGGACATCGTCACTGATTCTTACCGAGATCATGCCCTGAGCAACCGTCTCTCCCAGCCGGATCCCGGCGTCAAAGCGGCCGGCAACAATATCAGTCAGCCCATAATCCGTGATCAGTTCTACCTGGATATCCGGATATTCAGGCAGGAATTTTTCCAGTTTCGGCCAGACCAGATAGGTGATCGCATAATCAGTCGCTGTTACGCGCACCACACCAGTCGGGTTATCCCGCAGGTCGAGTACCGCATCCAGCTCATTTTTGATTTCATCCAGTTTCGGACCGAGCGCCTGTAATAAACGCTCGCCCGCTTCTGTGGGCGAGACGCTGCGGGTGGTACGGGTGAGAAGGCGCAATCCCAGTCTGGATTCCAGTGCCTTCATGGAATGGCTGAGCGCCGACTGGGAAACCCCCAGTGCTGCCGCGGCGCGGGTAAAACTTTGCTCGCGGGCAACCGTGATGAAGGCCACCAGATCATTTAGATTATCGCGCGACATTAATGAAATTCCTTCATCAGTACATCCTGTTTTTACACCATAGTCAGAAGTTAACCTGTCAGATAAGGTTAAGAGTAAAGCGGTAAGACACCGACGAGGGGGAGGATATGAACACAATCCGGGCGGGATTGGGTTCATTTTCCGGGGAACTCTCCGACAGGTAAAGTAAAATGCAGTAGAAATCACCCGTAAGGATAAAAAATGCCACACGTAGATATTAAATGTTTGCCACGTAACCTGACGGAACAACAGCTAGCAGCGCTGGCTGATGATATTACCGCTGCGCTGGTAAAACATCTGGGCACCACTGACGATGCGGTATCCGTTGCACTGAATGAAATTCCATCCGAAAAATGGAAGGGTGACGTTTATGACACCATCATCAAACCGCATTTAGCTGAGTTAATTAAAAAACCAGGTTACCAATACTAAGTTTATGCAGGCCGGAATCGCCTTCCGGCCTGTGTCACACCGTTTTATGCCGGTAAACGGGTTTTGCTGATGGTTAACCAAATCAGCGTCATCAACATGGCGGTTGCCGCCACCATTTTCAGGCCGCCAATCAGATTTTCATCACCACTGGCACTGATAATCAGGCCGAACACCGCAACGCCCATTACCCCTCCCATCTGTCGTGCGCAGGAAAAGAGGGCTGACGCCGATCCGGCTTCCTCATGCGTCGCCTGCGCAAAAATCAGGTTAGCCACACCGGGCATCGCCAGAGACGTTCCGGCACCCAGTAGCATCATCGGGATAAACAGCTGATAAGCTCCCCAGTCAGGCTTAATCAACAACAGCAAAGCGAACCCGACAAAACTCACCAGGCTACCCACGCCCGACAACCCGCGCAGACGAAACAATCGCCCCAATCTGCCACTGCTGAAATTCACCAGCGCGGTACACAGCATCATTGGCAGAAAAGCCAGGCCAGCCTGTAAGGCGGTGAGTTTCAGTTCGCTCTGGAAAAAAATACTGAAAATGAACACCGCACCATAAAACACCATGTTGCAGAGAAATCCGATGATTACCCCACTGACGATCAGCTTATTGCTGAGCACTGATGGCAGCACCACCGGGTCCGCAGACTTTTTCTCACCGCGAATAAACAACGCCAGCGCGATCAGCCCGGCCAGCAAAGACGATAAGGTAATACGGCTATCCCAGCCAAAGCGCCCGGATTCGGTCAGGGTAAAGGTCAGCAGCCCGAGCGCCAGAACAATCAGCGTCTGGCTGGCAAAGTTAATGTTTCGGTTAAAGCGCGGGCTGATCGGGGCAAAGCGCAGGGTAAAAAACACACTCAGCAGACCGACCGGCACATTGATCAGGAAAATACTTTTCCAGCCCAGTAGCTTAATCAGAAATCCCCCCGCGACCGGGCCCGCAGCCAGTGCAAAACTGCCTGACGCCGCCCACAGGGCGATCGCCCCGGCTCGCGCCTTGCCATCAGCGAAATACTGGCGCAGCAGCGTCAGCGAACTCGGGACCAGCAGGGCAGCGCCCACCCCCTGAATGCCGCGTGCGATATCCAGCCAGTAGATGCTGGGCGCAAAGGCACAGCTCAGTGACGCACCAATAAAGATTAAAATGCCCGTGACAAAGATATTCCTGACGCCAAAGCGATCGCCCAGCGTACCGGCACCCAGCAGTAGCGAGGCAAAAAGCAGGGAATAGGTATTCATCACCCATTCGAGGTCAGCGATCCCGGCATGGAAATTCTGCCGCAGGGTTTCCAGCCCGACGTTAACGATGCTGACATCAAGCTGGACCAGAACGAAACCCAGACACACCGCTGTGGTGAACAGCTTGTCCTGAGTGGTGTTTTTTATATGCATGTTTATTCCAAAGAGGTGCGGACCCACGGCAGTAGGTCGCTACCGTACTGATGAATGTATAAGTTGCAGGCGGAACCACTGAGCGGTTTGGTGTCTGGAGTGTATGTTACAGAGGTGAGTTGAGATTTTTAATAATCTAAAATCTAAATTTGTTTTGTGAAAATCTCATTTTGCGTCTTCATTGGCAGCGAAAGGGGCCAGACGCTGCAGCGGACCGTCCTGTTTTGCCAGCCGATGTGCTGACGGCGGTAACCCATAAACGCGCCTGAAGACGGTACTGAAGGTGCTTTCGGAGGCATAGCCGAGGCGGAACGCCAGTTGCTTGATCGGTTCGGCACTCAGTCTGAGGGCTTTGCTGGCAATCTGCATGCGCCAGTGCGTGACATAATTCAGCGGGGAGGTGCCGGTAGTTTCGCTGAAGCGACGCGCAAACCCGGCCCGTGACATCCCGGCGATGTTCGCCAGTTCCATCAGATGCCAGTTTTTTGCCGGTTCGGCGTGAATGGCGGTGATTGCACGCATAATGCGCGTATCGCGCAACGCCCCCATCCAGCCCTGTAACTGCGCCTCGTCAGAGAGCACCCAACTGCGGATACCTTCAATCATCACCAGATGCATCAGATGATTCCCGGCGACGGCGGACCCTGGGCGGTTAGACTGGCTTTCGGCATGCAGTCGGGTCATCAGCCAACTGAGCGTTGAGGAGGACTCCGAGTCGGCGTGCAACGGAATCACCAGCGGCAGCAGATCCAGCAACTGCTCTGCGGAGACCGGATCGATTTCCATTTTGCCTGCCAGCAGCAGGCTGTCGTCACCGCCGTAATCGGCGAGGCCATTTTTTCTGACATAAGGCACGGTGGCGGACGCGACCGGGGTAAGGGCAGGATCGGAGGCCAGGATAAATGGCGCAGAACGGGTGATAATCATCCCGTCACCGGCAGTAAGCGCACGCCAGTGATCTTCAGCGACCAGACGGAACCAGATTTTTCCTTTATGCACTGCCATAAACTTCATCCCGGAAAATCCGGGATAGCGCATCGACCAGCATGCTCCGGTGGTTTGTCCGGTGGTGATATAGCTTTGGGCGGACAATAGCTGAAGCACATCGGATAACGGATCCATAAAACGCTCACAATATCGCGGGTAAAGGTTAATAGTATCTGTTAACGCCCCGATTCTGTCGCTACCGTCTTGATCGTCAATTCCTGGTGCGAATAAATTCGCACCCTACGCCTGTTGGGGCAGCATTGATGCCGACCAGGTCAATAACCGCACGGAGCGGTAGCGGCGCGATTTATCGCGCGTTTTTTAACTGCATCTATGATTTTCGCTCATAACACTATTCACCTTTACGCGATTCATTTTGCGCTAACATTTTGCTAAAAAAGGCCAGCCAGCGATTATCATTGATACTGTTGGTTATGTCCTTATCACACCTTGATAACTCCACATGCTGTTCCGATCCCAATCCTGTTAATTCACTCAATGCAAAAATGAAAGGAGAAAACGTGGCCAAAGCGGCACATGCCTCTCACTCTGTGGGAATGACCAAAAGCCTGACCTTATTATTCTCGATCGCCGGGGGGATAGCGGTAGGGAACCTTTACTGGGTGCAACCCCTGCTCGATTATATTGGCAACGCATTTCACGTTTCATATAGCCATGCCGGATTGCTGGTCACCCTGACGCAGATTGGCTATGCATTAGGTGTGCTGTTACTGGTTCCGCTCGGAGATAGCCACGATCGCCGCCGCCTGATTCCCACCATTATGGCGGTATCTGCCCTGGCGTTAATGGCCTGTGCTTTCGCACCCACGTTTAGCGTCCTGCTGGCTTCACTGTTTTTTGTCGGCCTCACCACGGTGACGGGCCAGCTACTGATTCCGTTAGCGGGCGATCTGGCGGCGGATCACCAGCGCGGCAAAATTGTCGGCACCGTGGTTTCAGGTGTGCTGACCGGTATTCTGGCTTCGCGCACAGTCAGCGGACTGGTGGCCGATGCCTTCGGTTGGCGTGCGATATATGTTCTCGCGGCGCTGATGACGCTGGCTCTGGCCCTGATTCTGTTACGGTCTTTGCCAGCCGATCAAAAACGCGTAGCGGGTTCTTACCCGCAACTGCTGGGTTCTATTATCACGGTCGTGCGCCAGCATCCTACCGTGCAGGTTACGCTGATCCTCGGTGCCATTGGGTTTTCAGTCTTCACGCTGTTCTGGACCGGGCTCACTTTTTTACTCAGCTCGGCTCCCTACGGTTACAGTGCCAGCCAGATTGGCCTGGTCGGCCTTGTGGGGTTGGCTGGGGCGCTGGCGGCGCGACGTGCCGGACGATTGCACGATCGCGGCTGGTCAGCGGGTGCCACCGGTGGGGCGCTGCTGCTGGTGATGGTGTCCCTGATCATTGCCGAAATAGGCGGTTCCTCCATTCTCGCCATTCTGGCTGCGGTGTTGCTGCTGGATATCGCCATTCAGGCCACTAACGTACTCAATCAAACGCGATTATTTGCGGTGGATGTCACGGCAAGGAGTCGCCTGAATACGGCGTTTGTGGTCAGCAATTTCATCGGTGGGGCGATCGGTTCTTCTCTGGCGGGCACGTTGTGGCAACTGGGGGGCTGGTCGGGGATCACTGCGGGTGAGATGGTCCTGACAGGCTGCGCGTTGCTGATATGGCTGGTGCAGCGCAAGCGGCTGAGGGTATTAGCATAAAAAAACAGCCCGCAATCCCTCTCAGGATTGCGGGCGGCAATGATTAATTAGCCAGTTTGCTCAGCAGACGTTTGGCGACATCTTCGGAGCTGGCCGGGTTTTGTCCGGTGACCAGATTGCCATCTTCCACCACAAACGGCATCCAGTCTGCACCTTTCTGGTACTTAGCGCCCTGGGCGATAAATTCATCTTCGATCAGGAACGGCACCACATCCGTCAGTTCCACCGCCGCTTCTTCGCTGTTGGTAAAACCGGTGACCTGCTTACCTTTCACTAACGGTTCGCCATTGGCGGCTTTGACATGGCGCAGTGCGCCCGGTGCATGACACACGAAGCCAATCGGTTTACCTGAGCGTTCGAAAGACTCAATCAACTGAATGGATGTGGCTGACTCGGCCAGATCCCACAGCGGGCCGTGACCACCAGGGTAAAACACGGTGTCGAACGCCGCCTGGTCAACGGTATCCAGCTTCACGGTAGTCGCCAGCGCCTGCTGCGCCGCCGGGTCGGCTTTAAAACGGTCGGTCATTGCGGTCTGGAAATCGGGCAGATCGCTTTTCGGATCCAGCGGTGGCTGTCCGCCTGCCGGAGAGGCCAGCACAATCTCTGCACCCGCATCTTTAAACACATAGTAAGGTGCAGCAAACTCTTCCAGCCAGAATCCGGTTTTCTTGCCGGTATTCCCCAGTTCTTCGTGTGACGTCAGTACCATTAAAACTTTCATGAAAAATCCTCAGGTTACGTAGTGAATGACTGCTGTTGGGTCTGGAGTTACTGATTAAGCATCGCGGCGATGATGGCCGTTTTTTCCTGATAAGGCGCACGCAACCGCAGGTTAGTGGTTCCCGCTTCGTCCTGAATCACCACTGGTTTGGCGTGGCTGAAGCGGCGGAAACCGTGAATGCCGTGGTAAGCGCCGATACCTGACGCGCCGACACCACCGAACGGTAAACTGTCGAGAGAAGCATGGGTCATGACATCATTGATGACCAGTGCACCAGATGTTGTTTGTTGTGCCATCTGCTGCTGACGCAGCGGATCGTTACCAAAATAGTAGGCAGCCAGCGGGCGCGGATGCGCATTGATGTAAGCAATGGCTTCACTGACGGACGATGCATAGGTTTTCACTGGCAGCAGCGGGCCAAAGATCTCTTCCTGCATGATCAGCATGTCTTCGCTGACATCGAGCACCAGATGCGGCGCGATTTTTCTGCTGCGGGCATCGAAATCCGGCTCCCCCTCAGGCGCCAGGCTAACCACCCGTGCGCCTTTGCTTTTCGCATCGTCAAGCACCGCAAGCAGGCGCTGATAATGACGATCGCTGATGATTGCCGTGTAATCCGGGTTCGCCTGGACAGTCGGAAATGCCTGGCGCATAAAGTCGCTGGCGGCGGTGACAAATGCGGCTTCAGCCTGCGGTGGCAGCAGCAGGTAATCCGGTGAAATACAGATCTGTCCGGCGTTAAAGGTTTTAATGGTCATGGTTCTGGCGGCGGCCAGCGCGGCATCGGCATCCACATCCAGCACCACCGGCGATTTACCGCCCAGCTCCAGCGTTACCGGCACCAGGTTCTCTGCGGCAGCACGCATCACATGTTTACCCACGGCGGTGCTGCCGGTGAACACCAAATGGTCGAACGGTAAACGGCTAAACGCCTGTCCGACATCGGCATCCCCCAGCACCACGGTCAGCTCCTGTGGGTCGAAATAACGCGCGACCAGTTCAGCCAGCAGTTCTGAGGTTTTCGGCGTCAGCTCCGAGGGCTTCAGCATCGCCGTATTACCGGCGGCAAACACGCCTGCCAGCGGACCGAAAGCGAGGTTGATGGGGAAATTCCACGGACTGATGATGCCCACCACGCCAAGCGGCTGCGGTGCAATCCACGCCTGCATCCCCGGAACCGGGACTTCGGCTGTTTCCG
Source organism: Pantoea cypripedii (assembly GCF_002095535.1). NCBI lineage: Bacteria > Pseudomonadati > Pseudomonadota > Gammaproteobacteria > Enterobacterales > Erwiniaceae > Pantoea > Pantoea cypripedii. The sequence goes on along the minus strand of NZ_MLJI01000002.1, from coordinate 641,243 downwards.
GTTCCATCCATTGCGCCAGATTATCAGCGGAATGTTGCAGCATATTGATGGTGGTGACCAGGTCAGCCGCCATGGTCTGGTACAGGCTGCGATGGCCGAAGTCCGCGCTGATGGCGGCGCTGATGGCAGCATGGTTATCACGGATCAGCGCGATGCTGCGCATCAGGCGGTCACGACGTAATTCAGCTGAAGCCGGACCCGCCTGCAAATGGGCATTTTTCATCGTATGCAGGATGTGCTGCAGCTGTTGATCATGGGGAGCGTTGTTCATCATCTTTTCCTGTCTGAATGCGTTTACTTAAGATGCGACAAGCTTAACCGCGCTGGATTTCCACGGCTAACAAGGCTATTTTCGTGGGGGTATAAATTAATTTATGGGGATGTATGTCACTGGTTCGTTTGCGCACCTTTATGGAAGTTTACCGTCAGCGATCAATCTCCGGCGCGGCCAGAGCGTTGAACCTGACGCAACCTGCGGTATCTCAGCACATCAGCGGTCTGGAAGTGGCGATCGGGCGGCCGTTATTTGAACGCCAGCCACAAGGGGTCATACCCACGCCAGCGGCTGAGGATTTGGCGGCGGATATCGGCAACTCCCTCGATACCGCCGAATCTGCACTCGCTTCGGCGAGGGCGCGTTCGATGGATGTCAGCGGTACTTTGCAGATCATCGGACACGCCGATTTTATGGCGGATAAACTGGCCGGGGAGCTGTTGCCGTTGCTACAAAGCGGTATCCGGGTACATATGCATACCGGCGATGGCCCGCTGGTGGCGCAAATGGTGATTGAAGGTCACTGTGATCTGGGGATTACCGCGCATCCGGTGACTGATAGCCGTCTCAAAGGGGAAGTTATCTTTAGCGATAAGGTGGTGGCGGTAGCCGCCCCTGAGGTGGCGCAGCGGATCCATACCCACCACGATTGTGCGACGGCCCTGCTGCAGGAGCCGCTGCTGGCGTATAACCTTGAGCTTTCGCTGATCGATCACTGGCTGGATAAAAATCGCATCAAATACCAAACCCTGTTGCCAGCGCTGGTAGGCCAGGATTTACGGGGTCTGCGTAGCCTGCTGCTACAGGGATTTGGCTGGTCGGTGATGCCGCTGTTTTTGTGCCAGCAGCATATCGACAACGGCGAATTGGTTGCTCTGCACGCCCCCGTGGGGGATACCGACATTCGTTATAACCTGGTCTGGCTGCCCAGCGCATTGCGGCAGCCAAGGATTGCCCATGCCCGGCAAACCCTGGTCTGGCGTCTGAACCGGGCAAATTGAGGAACGCGCATCAGAATGCGTGCTTTTTCTCCAGCACCCGGCAGGTAATGAAAGCACCTGCGGCGCACAGCAGGGCGGGAACAAAATAGTCATGATCCATGTGGGTAAACTCCATCACCAGCGTCACGGCGGTCAGCGGCATTTGCATTGATGCTGCGAGGAAGGCGGCACCGCCCACCAGCGCAAAACTGCCGTTGTCACCGCCGGGGAAGGCCAGTTGCCAGAGAAAGCACAGCAGCAGGCTCAGCAGCCCCCCGACGGTCAATCCCGGGGTGAGTAGCCCACCTTCGGCTCCGCCGCGCAGCACCGCCAGAATGACTACCATCTTCAGCCCGAGCAGTAACGCCGCATCGCGATAATCAATACTGTCACTCAGGGCCAGCTGCATTGGCCCTTTACCGTTGCCCGGTAGCCGGGGGAAATGGAGGCTGAGAACAGCGAGCAGCGCGAATGCCAGTAAACAAAAAACCGGCATCTGCCAGTTGGCACGCACACCGGCGCGGGCGGCACCGGTGCTTTTACGAAACAGCCATGCGGCACTGCCCAGCACCGGACCCGCAACAATCGCCCATGCCAGGAAAGAGTGGGAAAGGGTGCCCGAGGTAAAGTGATATTGTGATTCATTGCCCAGCCCCAGCGTTGCCGTCCAGGCTGCGATGGCGGAGGTGATGATGGCGGCCAGCGCTTTCTCCCAGCTGAACGACAGCAGCAGCACTTCAAGGCTGAACAGCGCGCCCGCCAGCGGCACGTTGTAAACCGCAGCCAGGCCAGCACCGGCACCACAGGCAATCAGCGTGCGGGTTTCGTCGGGATCCAGTCCCACCCGGCGCGCCATAAATCCCCCTGCCAGCGCGCCCATTTCCCGTGGTGCAACCTCACGCCCCAGCGGAGATCCCAGTGCTACGGTGATGATTTGCAGCAATGCATGCAGGGTGGTGGTTCCCATCGGCATCCGGGCGCCAGATGGCGCAACAGCTGCGGCGACAGAGACCCGCTTGCGCCCATAGCGGCCGAGCAGCCACCAGCCACACCCGGCGACAATACCCCCGGTCACAATGGCCGCAATACGGCGCAGGTGCTGTGAATCCGTTACCCCTTGCAGAAAAGATTCCGGGCTGATGACCCGGTCCATGCTGTAGCCAAAAGCGAGATGCTGAATGCTGTGTAGAATCATGGCGAGTAGCATTCCTGCCAGTCCGGCAAGGAATCCCGTTATTACCACGGCTGCCAGACGAGGCAGGTACTTTTTATCGCCAGAAGGGGTAGTCATTACCAGGCGTCCTGTAAGAAGTGAAGCGTCAAAGATAACAGGGGCTTAGTAAATATAAAGTCTCTCGGGGGGATTTATGTTGGTGTGGTGCGGTATCTGAGGAGCATCATCGCGGCGAGTCACCCAGGGACCAGGCTACCCTGGCCCCTGATGGTAAAGGTGATCTATTCAGGCATCCAGGTGATGCGATGAATATTTAATAACCTTCCCACTTTTTAAGCAAAAGATCTTGCTGTCCTTGTTCATTAAGCAGCTGTTGAGTCAGAGGCAGAAGAATATTGATTTCCATTTTTTTTAAAATTTTCTTTGCATAGAACTGTTCCGCGTCCCCAACATTCATGAGTGTTTCGGCCTTAAGTGCCGAGTCAAGCTTATCCTTATATTCGATGCTATCAAGCATACTGTATCTTTGTTCCCAGGCTTCATCCCAGGCGGCAGGTGCTAAACGCTCGATGACTTTCTGCCACGGCGTCCATCGGCATAACCACTGGGGGAATTTGTCATTTTCTGCCGTTTTTACCTGTATTTCTGCGGCCTTGAGGTCATCTGTGGAGACTGAGGATACGTCGAAGAAACGCATTTTTTCTGCCACGGTATTCAGTTCGAGGAAAGGCTTAAGTTTGGTTTGAAAGGCCAGGTAGACATCTAATTCATCAACAAACACCAATGTCTTTATTTTCTCTCTGGCAATTATTTCCAGTTTTTCGAGGCGAAATTTTTCGCGAGCGATAGTCACTAACTCAGGTAATTTGTTGTCATATGTGCCAGATACAGCCAGATGAATAAGTTCAGCGATCTGCATATTATTCCATGCCAGAGTCACCCGGTCCTCGCAGGATTCCGTTGCCGCGAAAGCAACCGCAAATGTCATCTCACGTAGCTCTGAGTCGGCGGTCAGTCTGATTAACCAACTGGCAACCTGCTTCTTAAATTCATCATTATTTCTGGCACTGACCGTGCTTCCAAGCTCAGTCAGAAAGGCGCTGAATTCACGGGCACCGTTTTCATTGCCAATTTCGTACCATTTCTCTTCTGTTACGTTAACCTCATCTGGCTGTAGCCATTCAGTAATCACCTTATGTAATGAATAAATGACCGAGAGAGGCTGATGCTCTGACATGGAGAAATAGATTTGCGGACCATGATAATTCGGGGAGTTGTTAATATTCATCATGTGCCGGATGGTACGTACTGAGAGCGGATTGTTGCTGGCAGCAATGTAAGCCTGTCGTGACAGATTAACGATAGAAGCAGGAAAGGTTTCCAGTCGATTATCGGAGACATCTAAGAACGTAACAGTTCCGGGAATGACTTCAGGTAAAAAATTCAATTGATTATGACTTACGTATAATCTCGTCAGGTTTTCTGGCAAGGGTTCTGGCAATATTTCGATGAAGTTATATTTTGCTGATAAATATGAAAGGTTATTTAATTGCATACCTGCCAGAGACGTCAATTCGTTATGATCTACGCACAGGTCTGTTACATGTGGAGGTAATTGAAAATTAAGGTTCTGGATCTTGTTATTCGAGAGATCTAACGTTTCAATATGCTGGGGAATAAATGTGGGTAATGAGCTAAGAGAAAGGTTGGGTAAATATAGCACATTGGAATGCCGTTCAAAGCAATCAAGCATGATATTCACCGCTCTGTCACGCTGCTCGCCCGCACCCACCGGCGCTTCTTGCGCCCATTGCCTCCAGTGGGCAAGGTATTCCTCTTTCGTCTGGGGTTGTGCTGGGGTGCCATCTATATTACCGGACTGCTGTGCACTGTCGGAATTTGCGCGGAGAAATGAAGGTGATGATAAGTGATTATTCACTGTTGGCATGTTAAATTTCCCTATTTGTTAAATATTTTAATCCTGATAACTTCACATCTACAAAGATATTTTAAATCATGGCTGGCAGGTTACGTATTTTTTACGGATTTTACAGATAATTGAAAAATGCTTGTGACTGATTATGATAAATAATCGTTCAGATCGAATTAGCTCCGAATTTTGCTTTATTAAAGAAGTTTATTCAAGTCTGATATTGACGCATCCTTGCGTCAATCAGCGCTATGCAGGGTGTTATTTTTTCGCTTCGGGAGGCTCAGGGATACTGGTTTTGCCCAGTTTTATTTTGAATCGATCACCTTCTTTTTTGATTTTTGCCCCCCGCTCACACCAGTAATCGGAGAGAGCAAAGAAGTCATCACTACTGATATCAAAATCGATAACAACTTCTTTGGATTCACCGTTGAGCAGCTTATCGTTCACCTCACGAATTGATGTGGCTTTTACGCTTTTCATCTCGTTCCCCGGGTTAATGTCATCAGATTACAGCCATGCTTTTGTAGCACAGTTTTGGGGCAATATCGGAAAATTAGGAGAGAACCAGGCCACTTTCTGGTGCGGGATTTGCTCAGGTGATTGTTATTTATAGAAAATAATTCTGCCCGGTGCGTCACCGGGTAGCGGGTTTTCTGAGCGGTTTCAGAGGCGTTGTTACTTTTTATATTGCTCGTCGGTGACTTTTTCCAGCCAGTCAACCGGGCTGCCGTTGACGGATTCGGCGATGGCAATATGTGTCATGGCATTGTCAGGGGTTGCGCCGTGCCAGTGTTTCACACCTTCCGGGATAAAAATGATATCACCCTGATTCATCACCACGGTCTCTTCACCTTCACACTGAATCCAGCCCTGGCCGTGAGTGATGATTAGCGTCTGACCAAGCGGATGGGTATGCCAGGCGGTACGCGCACCCGGTTCGAAGGTCACGGTTGCACCACCCACGCGTGCTGACTCGGTGCCACTGAATGGCGCATCGATACGCACCGTGCCGGTGAAATACTCTTCCGGGCCTTTGCGTGAGGGTACGGAACCATTAGGGATAATTTTTAACATGTTTACTTCCTTTGTGATGAGTCTCTGGATGACAACTAAACCTTAGCAAAGCTGCGCTACTGGCGCGTGGTGATTGAGGTGAGGTGGTTATGACGCTTCAGCCCCCAGCTGATAACGCAACCGGCGATAGCAACCGCACCCAGAACCGCACCCATTGGCCAGGGAGAGCCATCTTTCCACCATCCCAGCACGGCGGCGCTAAAAATACCGGATCCATAATGCATGGCCCCAATTAACGATGAGATGCCACCGGCATTGGTGGTGGCTTCGGCTAAGGCACCGGCCACCGAATTAGCCACAATCAGCCCGTTCATGGCAGCATAAACCAGGAATGGCAGGATCAGGCCGCTAATGCCGCCCCAGCCTGAGTGACTATCCAGTGCGAACATCACCCCCGCTGACGCCGCAATGGTGCTGCCGAGATGGAACAGACGATCGCTGCCGATGAGTTTCACCGTGCGGCTGTTAAGAAAGTTAGCACCCATCACGCCGATAATATTGACGCTAAACAGCAGGCCATATACTTGTGGCGAAACATGATAATAGTCGATATAGGCAGAAGGCGTACCGGCGATAAAGGCGTAAAACCCCGCGTAGTAACAGGCTCCCGCCAGGCCATAGCCCATCACCCGTTTATCCCTGAGTATGTTGACGTAATCCTTCAGGGCCCAGGAGAGCGGGGTGGTGGCGCGTGACCCGGGGCTAAGGGTTTCCGGCAGAAAAGCCAGCCCGATGATGGCAACCACGCCCAGCAACACCATAAACCAGAAAATCATATGCCAGTTACTCCAGGCCATGATTTGTCCACCGAGTATCGGGCCGGATAACGGCGCAACCGCCATAAATAAAATCAGCGTCGACAGCATTTGTGCGGCACGTTCGCGGCTATAGAGATCGCGTACCATGGCCCGAGCCAGTACCGGTCCGGCACAGGCACCGACGGCCTGAATCACGCGCCAGCTGACCATCTGGGTGAGGGTGGTGGATAAGGCACAACCAATGGAGCCGATCAAAAACAGTACCAGACCGAGCGCCACCGGAATGCGTCGGCCATAACGATCACCCGCTGGCCCCCAGATTAATTGCCCAAGGCTAAAGCCAATCAGAAAGCCGGAAAGGGTGAATTCGATCCCCCCGCTGGCAGCATGCAAATCCTTGCCCATCACCGGCATCGCTGGCAGGTAAAGGTCGGTTGATACTGAGGCAAACGACATCAGTGCACTCAGGATAATCAATAAACGTAAATCACGCCGTTGCGTTACAGCGTCCATCACAGGAGAAGTCATAGTCGGTTTCTTGCTGAGAGAAGTTATTCATGCAGGTGCGGAGAACAATCGGTATCTGCAGGTAAATTAACAGATTTTTTGCCGATGATTAGCCTGGCGACAGGGATTGACCTTATGAGGCGGATTCATAAAAGATGCCGAACGCCAGCCAGGGCGTTCGGTGACATCCATTTATTCCAGACAATAGCAAACCAGGACACCGATAACAGGTGTACGCAATAGAATTAAATTTATCCGGAGAAGGGCTTATATCGGCTTATTGGGTCTTCAGTTCGGGGGAATTACTTATAAATTTCCGCCACGCCGTAAAGTTTATTTTCACCGCCAGCGGCGATAATTTTCATTGATGTTGCGCCCTGTGCCTCGGCCTTATCCGCCAGTTTATTGGTCAGTCCGTCGAGGGAATAGGCACCGGAAGCAGAAACCACACCGACTTTTTGTTTACCGGCGGTATCGTTGATGACATCGACGGCGAAGGCGCTGTTAACAGCAAAAAGAGTGGTTAAGGCAAAGGCGGAAGCAATTAACGTTTTCATAGAAACCTCACATAATTAAAAGAAGAGTTGGCTAACGACGAGATAATAGTATCATTACGAATTACAGTTTATTAGCGGGCAAAACCCGATAGGCGTAATGAGTAAAACTCATCAGTACCGCTCCAAAAGGTTAAGCATTGAACCGAAATCTGGCTTAGAACAGGGCTTATGTCACAATCCGTCAGCTTTTTCTGGTCAATTTGTGAATAAATCACATATATTTCAGTTTATGTATGGTTTTCAGGCCGGTAGCCTGACAAAAGATGACAAAGAGGCGTGATCGATGCTCAGGGAAAATTTTAACGACCTCATCTATCTGGTGATGGTGGCGCGAGAGCAGAGTTTTACCCGTGCTGCCGCCAAACTGGGGGTATCGCAATCGGCGCTGAGTCACTCTATTCGTGGACTTGAGGAACGGCTTAATACCCGCTTATTAACCCGCACCACCCGCAGCGTGGCACCGACGGAAGCCGGTGAGCGGTTAATTCAGAACGTGGGGCCGATGATTATCGATATCGAAAAAGCCTTGTTGCAATTGACCGATGAGCAGGGCAAGCCCTCCGGGAATATCCGTATTACCGCCGGAGAGCACGCGCTGGCATCAACCCTCTGGCCGTTATTGAAACCTTTTTTACAGGCCTACCCGGAAGTCAATATTGAATTATCGGTGGATAATACCCTGATGGATATTGTCAGCGGCCGCTTTGATGCCGGGGTGAGGTTGGGCGAGCAGGTTGAGAAAGATATGGTGGCGGTACGCATTGGTCCGGACTGGCGCATGGTGGTGGTGGCTTCCCCGGACTATTTCGCGCAAAACGGGATACCGGAGACCCCCTATGAACTCCAGAACCATAACTGCATCAATATGCGTTTGCCGACGCTCGGGGGGATTTATAACTGGGAATTTAGCAAGGATGGCAAAGAGATCCGGGTCAAAGTGGAAGGGCAGCTGATTTTTAATAATCTTGCCTCGCGCGTTGATGCCGCATTAACCGGGATGGGGATCGCCTATGTGCCTGAAGATAGCGCCAGGAAATACATTGATGAGGGGAAACTCCAGGTGGTGCTGGATGACTGGTGTGCACCTTTTGCCGGTTATTATCTTTACTACCCCAGCCGCAAACAGCATACGGCAGCTTTTTCGAAACTGATTGAAGCGGTGCGCTATCAAGCTTAATCGCCAGGGGCCTCTTATCCTGAGAGCCCCTCGACGCGTGATAAATAACCGCACGGAGCCGTAGCGGCGCGATTTATCGCGCAATGGCAGGCGCTGCTGCCCCCACGGTATAAACATTGACCGCGAAAGACTTCACTTCATCTTTAAAGTTGTTAGTGGTCACCGCGATATAGGCATTCTTCGTGGTTTTGAATTGCTTCAACACGATCTGGACATTTCCCGTGCAAACGAAAGAGGTGGCGAGATTGCCTCCTGCCTGTGAAAAGTCTTTCAAAAATGAACAATCCACCGCATGTCCGTTCGCTTTGAAGGTGGCATCGTCACCTTGCCAGGTAAAGGTCGCGTTAACTCCGTCATCGATAGATTTCGCGATCAGACGCTGAGTCGCTACCGGTGCAGACGAGCTGGCAGTTCTGACGCGATACATTTTTTTCGCTTTCATTTCCTTCACGGTATCACAGGCATCCGCAACCCCCCGGTCACAGGCCGTGCTGTAGAGTTCGGTGGCTTTGTAGTAGTCCTTTTTCACCCCCAGTCCATTGAGATACAGATAACCTAAACCGGTTCTGGCCTCTGCGGAGTCTTTCGCTACCGCCTGTTCCAGATAAAAGCGTGCTTTGACGTAATCCTGTTTCACGCCTTCACCATCGGTAAGCATCACGCCGAGGTTATTCATCGCGGACAGGTCGCCGTTATCGGCAGCTTTTTTGTACCAGGAGACGGCCAGCGCATCGTTACGTTTTACCCCGATACCATCGTCATAGGCGTTGGCGAGCAAATACTGTCCCTGAGGGTTACCCAGCGCGGCTGACTTTTCATAATACTGAAATGCCTTGCGGGTGTTTTTCGGCACCCCATCACCGGTGGCATATCGCCAGCCAATTATCGCCTGTGACTCGCTGTTGCCAGCATCGGCGGCCAGTTGATAATACTTTAGCGCCAGGGTGGGATCAGGCTGGCCATTCAATCCCTGAGCATAGATAACCGCCAGATTATTGTATGCATCGCCGTGTTGTGCCGGACCGGCCTTTTTATACAGTTCGATGGCTTTATTCAGATCCTTTGCCACACCATGACCATAGGTGTACATCAGGGCGAGCGCATGACAGGCTTCCTGGCTATCCTGAGCCACCGCTTTTTCCAGCCATTCCTTAGCTTTGCCGTAATCCTGTGTGACACCGTCACCGTTCAGGTAATCGATGCCAAGGGTGGTTTGTGCCGCCGCATTACCATTGGTTGCTTGAGTTTGCAGATCAGCCAGATTTTCCCCGGCATAAGAAGCACTGCAACAAAATAATGTCACCAGCAGAGCGATAGCGTTAGGGGTAAATAATTTCATCTTAATATTATCCACAATGGTAATGGCTTAGGAGGGGATTAAAAGCGTGAATACCATCATGATGGGTCTTGCGCACGCAGCAATTCCTCCAGCGTGGCGGATTGCGTCATCAACGCAGAATATTCACTCTTAAACAAATTAATCTTACTTTGATTGCCGCCATTGGTTTTTATCACAGCGCTTAAATCTTTGAATCTGCCGATGGCGTTATAATAACGCACCAGTTTATCGACATACTCAGGCGGAAGATTCTGTAACTTAGGCAGCGTGGCTTTATAAATATCATCGTGCAAATAGCCAGCGACAACGTCAAGTCGCTCGATCGCCTCGCTATCGTTGTCCGGCAACGGAATACAGACTTCCAGCCCCTCGACGAGGGACTGTTCATAGCCGCTGGTTTCAATGGCTTGCAGGTTATATTCCACCTCGGAGTGCAGCATGATTTTTATCTTTTGCACTTCCTCAATGGCATTTTGTTCTTTATCCACCGACGCGGAGTGATTACCCCAGAGAAATATGCCTAATGCGATGATAACCGAGAAAGCTTCCCAGTTTATTTTGCGCAATAACCCCACAAAAAATATTTTGATGTCAGCAAATTTAGGCAGTGTCATCCTGACTTACCCGATTTAATTAAAACAGGCGACCCATGTTGCCAGCATCATCATCATTATTCAAGAGAACCCATTAATATGCTTAAAGGATCACACTGCCGTAATGCTGAGGATTCAACATGACATGGGCAATGGTCTGTAAATTCTCCGCGCAGGTTTCCCGTGACCAGGAACCCCCCAGACAAATACGCAGCGCATCCGGTGGATTATTATCGGTGCAGAAGGCTGCGCTCGATACAGCACTGACGCCAAGTTCGCGCAGTTTTACCGCCATCTCGGCAGGATTCCAGTTGAAATGACGCGGCAGCTGTAACCAGAGATGGAATCCCTGTGGCGTGGCGCGGTAACTAAAATCGCGCAGAATGTCACTGGCCATTTTCTGGCGAATCACCGATTCGGCACGCACGGAAAGCAACACCCGATCGGCGGTGCCATCACTGATCCACTGGGTCGCCAGCGCGTTGGTAATCGGGCTGGCCATTACGTTCAGGGCGCGCAGCGCACCCGCCAGCAGCTGGGTATTGCGCTTACCCGGACCTTTGATAAATGCGGTGCGCAGCCCCGGCCCAAAACATTTGGACATGCCGGTGACATACCAGGTCAGTTCGGGAATGAGCTCGCTGAACGACGCAATATGTTGTGTCGCCAGCGCAGCATAAGCCTCATCCTCAATCACCGGCACGCTGTAACGTGACGCCACATCGGCCAGCGCTTCACGACGGCGCAGCGGCAACGTCAGGGTGGTGGGGTTCTGGATGGTGGGATTGATATATAACGCGCTGATGTTGCCAGTCTGGCATTGATGTTCAAAAGCGCGCGGCAGCGGGCCATCCTCATCGCAGGGCAGGGATTGCAGCGTGATATTCAGCTGGCTGGCGATGGCTTTCAGGCCCGGATAGATCAAATCACTGACGCACACGCTGCCACCCTTGCGGCACAGCAGGGTCAGCAGTCCCACCAGCGCGCTATGGATCCCAGGGGCGACCAGAATGTCTTCCATGCTCACGGCGGGCAATTGCTTCTCCAGCCAGACCTTTGCCATCGCCTTATCATCGGCCTGCCCGCCAAAATCCTGATAACGCAGCAGGCTGAGGATATTTTTCTGCGCGAACAGATTAATCGCCCCTTCACTGATCGCCTGTGCCAGCTCCACACCGGGTTCAATCGGTGAATTCATCGTCATCTCATAACTGCTGCCCCCGCTCAGCGGGACGGCGGGCACCTTTCCACGAATGTAACTGCCGAGGCCTGGCCGTGAGTCAATCAATCCACGTCGTTTGGCTTCCGCGTAACCACGGGTCACGGTGGTGTAATTGAGCGCCAGTAGCAGTGCCAGTTCACGTAACGGCGGCAGACGATCGCGGGGCTGAAACTCGCCGCTGTTGATGCCGTCGGCGATGATATCGGCAATCAACAGATAAGCCGGGCGTTGGGTGTTCTGATTTTGATAGCTGTTCCAGCGACTGCCGAGTTTATTAAGCATGCAAACAATTCCCGCAAATTGGCGAAGTATGCATCACTATTGCCTGGCTGAGGTTAATCTGCAATCAGCTTATCCATTGATTGCATCATTGATTGCATGATGATTTTAGTTGTGTGCATTTATGGTGCAAATTGGCATCAATTCAGTGCATCTCAACGGGGTTTATCACCCTCTGGCGCGGCAGGTTATGGGAATGTTAGTAGGATGAAAATTTTTTTTGCGCATAATTTGAGCGTTTGATGGGCCATTGATTGCATGCCCTTGATCCGCCGCTGGCACGTACCTTGCTCCAGTCTCTGTGCATCACCTGCGATGTACCATGACGGGGAGCGAGGCTCCCCCTGATCAAAACCGGGAGAAACGTGCTATGCCAAAAGTAACTTTGCCAGCTCATAAGACGGGTGATTTCTTTGTCGATTACGAAGAAAAAGTGTTTGAAGATGTGAAGGCGGAGCCAGGCCAGAAGGCGCTGGTGACCTTCCACACCGTCGCCTTTGAAGGTTCGATCGGTTTCGTCAACATGTTGCAGGCCACCCGTTTGCAACGCAAAGGGTTCGAAACCTCCATCCTGCTGTATGGACCCGGTGTGCTGCTCGGCGTGCAGCGTGGTTTCCCGACCATCGGTGCCGAAGCCTTTCCTGGTCACCAGAACTATGCCAACCAGCTGACCAAATTTATGTCTGAGGGCGGCAAAGTCTACGCCTGCCGCTTTGCTTTACAGGCCCTGTATGGTCACGGCGAGCCTTCCCTGCTGGAAGGAGTACGCCCGATCAATCCGCTGGATGTGCTGGACCTGAAACTGCTGCACGTGCGTGACAACGCGGTGATTATCGATACCTGGACGATGTAAGCGGAGGCGCGTTATGGCTGAGTCACGCATTATTCGTGCCGCCGCCGCCCAGATTGCGCCAGATCTCCATGAGGCCAGCAAAACGCTGGCCCGGGTGCTGGACGCTATCGATCAGGCAGCCGCACAGGGGGCAGAGATCATCGTCTTTCCAGAGACCTTTGTCCCTTACTACCCCTACTTCTCGTTTATCACGCCCGCGATGACCGCCGGAGCGGCGCATCTCAAATTGTATGACCAGGCGGTGGTGGTGCCCGGCCCGATCACCCATGCGGTGGGCGAACGCGCCCGTCTGCGCAATATCGTGGTGGTGCTGGGGGTGAATGAACGTGACCACGGCACGCTCTACAACACCCAACTGGTGTTTGATGCCAGCGGGGAACTGGTGCTGAAGCGTCGCAAGATCACCCCGACCTATCACGAACGGATGATCTGGGGGCAGGGAGACGGTGCCGGATTGAAAGTGGTGGAGTCCGCGGTTGGGCGCATCGGGGCCTTAGCCTGCTGGGAGCACTACAACCCGCTGGCGCGCTACAGCCTGATGACCCAGCACGAGGAGATCCATTGCAGCCAGTTCCCCGGTTCGCTGGTGGGGCCGATTTTTGCCGAGCAGATGGACGTCACCATTCGCCATCATGCGCTGGAGTCCGGTTGCTTTGTCATCAATGCCACCGGCTGGCTCACCGAGGAACAAATCAACGAACTGACCAGCGACCCGGCATTACAGAAGGGCCTGCGTGGCGGCTGCAACACCGCCATCATCTCACCGGAAGGCCGTCACCTGGTGCCGCCACTGACCGAAGGTGAGGGGATTTTGATTGCCGATCTGGACATGGCCCTGATCACCAAACGCAAACGCATGATGGATTCTGTCGGCCACTACGCCCGACCAGAATTACTCAGCCTGCGCCTCGATGCGACACCTGCCCGTTATGTGGTGGCGCGTGATGATGAGTCCGAAACGGGAGGAGACCGCGATGCAGAACGTACCGTCTACGCGCCAGCAGCTGATCACTGAGCTGCTCACCCAGGGGGTTAACGTGATCAATCCCCGCCAGGACCATGTCAGCCGCCACGGTGGTGCCGGGCCGTCGGACCATCAGGCGATGAATATTGATGGTGTGACGGTAATGGTGCCGATCTACACCCATTCCGCACGCCAGTCGCCGTGGCAGGTGAAACACGAGGAATCCGGTGCCACTCGTCTCTATAACAACCTGATCCCGGTGCGGGAGATCAGCATCGCCCATAAGCCGCGTTTTTATGAGCGACAGACGGCCGACGGCGTACCCTACTCGCAGATTGCCACGCTGCATGGTACCGACGTGCTGGCGACCACGGTGCTGCAAACCTGCATCCGTTATGAAAACCGCGCCAAAGCCTGCCAGTTCTGCGCCATCGGACAATCGCTGGCGGCGGGCAGCACCATCTCGCGTAAAACCCCGCAGCAACTGGCAGAAGTGGCAAAAGCGGCCGTTGAGCTGGATGGGGTGAAACATATGGTGATGACCACCGGCACACCTTCAGGCAGTGACCGTGGTGCCCGCATTCTGGTGGAAAGTGCGCTCGCCATCAAAGCGGCGGTGGATTTACCATTGCAGGGACAATGCGAGCCGCCGGGAGATGCGAAATGGTTCCGACGTATGAAAGACGCAGGGATTGATGCGCTGGGTATGCATCTCGAAGCCGTCACGCCGGAAGTGCGCGCCCGCATTATGCCGGGCAAAGCCCAGGTGAGTGTGGAGCAATATCTTGAGGCGTTCGCCGATGCGGTGGCGGTGTTTGGCCGGGGTCAGGTCAGCACCTATATCCTGGCGGGTCTGGGCGATACGCCGCATGCCATCCTGTCGCTGTCGGAGACGTTGATTGACCTCGGGGTTTATCCGTTCGTGGTGCCTTTCGTGCCGATCAGCGGTACGCCGCTGGAACACCATCCTGCCCCTGACAGCCAGTTTATGTCATCAATTTTGCAGCCGCTCGGGCAGATGCTGAGTCAGGCAAGCCTGCGTTCCAGCGATATCAAGGCGGGCTGCGGTCGCTGCGGTGCCTGTTCTTCACTTTCCAGCTTTGAACAGGCAATGGCATAAGGGGGCATGATGAATCACTACGCGGGTTACACCATCAAATGGGTCACGCTGCCGTGGGAGCGGCGGCAGGCTTACGCACTGCGCCAGCGGGTGTTCTGCCAGGAACAGGGATTGTTTGAGGGCGATGACCTGGATGATATCGATGGTCATGCCCGGCTGCTGGTGGCGCTTGGCAGCGTAGGCGGCTGGCATGATGAAGTGGTGGGCACGGTGCGCATCCATGAACTGTCACCAGGGGTCTGGATGGGATCGCGCCTCGCCGTGGATAACGCCTACCGTCGGCAGGGCCAACTGGGGCCGACGCTGATCCGTCTGGCGGTATGCAGCGCCCACGCGCTGGGCTGCCGGGAATTTTATGCCCAGGTGCAGCATCAGAACGAACCGCTGTTTCGCCGCATGCACTGGCACACGCTGGAGTGGCTGGACTTGCGCGGTGTCCGCCATGCCCGGATGCAGGCCGATCTGAATTTCTATCCCCCCTGCTACGACCCGCTGAGTGGCATGGTGATCAACACCCCGGTGCGCAAGCCAGCTGAGATACCGATCTTTCTGACGGGGGTAGCGCTATGAATCATGACTTGCCCGCGCTGATTACACGGCTGCACACCTTTAGCGGCCTCGCTCATAAGCGTGATATCCAGCAGGTGGCGCAGCAGCTGAGGGATGCCTGGCCTAACCCAAGCCCCAATGGGGATGATTGCGCGCTGATCCCGGATGGCAGCGGCTACAAGTTGCTGGCGATGGAGGGATTTATTAATCGTTTTGTCGCAGAAGATCCGTGGTTTGCCGGTTGGTGTGGCGTGATGGTCAATCTGAGTGACATTGCCGCAATGGGCGGACGCCCGCTGGCGGTGGTCAATGCGCTATGGGATGACGCATTGCCCCATGCGGAGCAGATCCTGCAAGGGATGGCGGCGGCATCCCGTGCGTATCAGGTGCCGGTGGTGGGTGGTCACACCAATCTGCGCAGCGAGCAGCCCCAGCTGGCCGTGGCGGTGCTGGGAGAGACAACGCATCCGCTCAGCAGCTTTGCCGTACAACCGGGTCAGACGCTGATGGTGGCGATCAATCTGCACGGGCGCTGGCATCCACCCGGTTACAACTGGGATGCGGCGACTCATGCCGACCCTCTGGCCCTGCGTCAGGCGTTGTCCCTGCTGCCCGCGATGGCCGACGAGGGATGGATTCAGGCAGCGAAAGACATCAGCCAGGCCGGACTGGCGGGCACGCTGGTGATGATGCTGGAGAGTAGCGGGCTGGGTGCCGGGCTGGACCTGACGCAAATCCCCATCCCGGCTGGCGTGGAACTGGAGCAGTGGCTGTGCGCCTTCCCCAGTTTCGGTTTCCTGCTGGCTGTGGAACCACAACATTGCGACGAGGTGGCTGAGCGCTTTGCCCGCTGCGCCATCAGCTGTGCCGCGGTGGGACAGTTCACCGCGGAGAGAAAACTCATCATGCAGTACCAGCAGCAGCGAGCCTGCTACTGGGATCTGGCGCAACAGCCGCTTACCGGCATGAACAATCACTAGAGGAACTTACGATGCCTGCAATGCATTTTGTCGTTTGCTGGCCTGATGGCAGCAAAGATACCTGCTATTCCCCCTCCACCGCGATTGAGAAGCACCTGGAGGTGAACCATCCCTATGCGCTGGAGGAGTTCGTCACCCTCAGTACCCGCGCGCTGGATGAAGCCAGTGAAAGGGTGAAAGCGAAGTTCGGTTATTACTGCTCCAGCGCCCAGGATCAGTCTGCGGTGATCGTGCAAAAAGCCCGGCAGTTCACGGCACAGCAGCAGGTCATTGTGGAAAAAATCACCCCCGTCCCGGTCTGATAACAAGCGAGATTACGATGAACAACAATCATTATCCTGTCGTCATTATTGGCGGCGGGCAGGCGGGTCTCGCCATGAGCTGGAACCTGACGCAAAAAAACATCCGTCATATGGTGCTGGAACGCCACCAGCTGGCCTGGGCATGGCGCGAACAACGCTGGGACAACTTCTGCCTGGTGACGCCTAACTGGCAATGTAAGTTGCCCGGTTTTCCCTATGACGGCGACGATCCGCATGGCTTTATGCTGCGCGATGAAATCATCGATTATGTTGCCCGCTACGCCCGTAGCTTTAATGCGCCTGTGCGTGAAGGGGTTAACGTGTTGCGCGTAGAGAAAACGCCACAGGGTTTTCAGTTGCTGACCTCTGCCGGGGTTTTCACCGCTGACCAGGTGGTGATCGCGGTGGGCAATTATCATCGCCCGCGCTTTCCGGGGATCGCCGCCCAACTGCCAGAAAACATCATGCAGGTGCATTCCGCCGACTATAAATCGGCGCAGCAATTGCCCGCCGGGGAGGTGCTGGTGGTGGGATCGGCGCAGTCCGGCGCACAAATCGCCGAAGACCTGCATCTTGCCGGTCGTCGTGTACACCTGTGCGTGGGCAGCGCACCGCGCGTGGCGCGTTTTTACCGTGGTCGTGACGTGGTGGACTGGCTGGATGATATGGGTCATTACCGCCTCACGATTGACGATCATCCGCTCGGTGAAGATGCACGACGCAAGACCAACCACTATGTCACGGGTCGTGATGGCGGGCGCGATATCGATCTACGCGCCTTTGCGTTGCAGGGCATGCAGCTATATGGTCGCCTGCTGGGATACCGCGACGGAAAATTGCTCACTGCCGATGACCTGAAGGCTAACCTCGACGGCGCTGACGCCACTTCGCAGAAAATCAAAGACAGCATTGATGTCTGGATCGCTGAGCAGGGTATCGACGCACCCACTGAAGCGCGCTACCAGCCGTTGTGGCAACCGGAAGAGGCTGCCACGCATATCGACCTGACCAACATTGCCGCCATTATCTGGGCGGTGGGATTCCATACCGATTTCAGCTGGATCGACGCACCGGCATTCAATGATAAAGGCTATCCACGCCATACTCGCGGCGTTTCGGTTCAGCCGGGGCTGTATTTCCTTGGGTTGCCGTGGCTGTGGACCTGGGGATCGGGCCGTTTTGAAGGCGTGGGTGAAGACGCCGCCTGGCTGGCGGAGGCGATTGAGCAGCATCACCAGCATCAGGGCGCTGCGGAGGCGGTCTATGTCAATGATCACCGTTGAGGATACTGCGTTCTGGCAGCGGGAAGCACAGCGTCTTGACTGGCAGCAAGACTTTAGCGCGCTGGTTGCAAACATTGATGGCGGGCCGCGCTGTCGCTGGTTCCCCGGCGGGAAAACCAATCTGAGCTTTAACGCGCTCGATCGCCATCTGGCGACCCGAGGGGATCATTGCGCCATTATCCATCGCGATTACCTTGGGCAGACCCATCAGCTCAGCTACCGTGAGCTGTGGCAGCAGGTTAACGCCCTGAGCAGCCTGCTAGCCAGCTGGGGGATTCGCCAGGGAGATCGCGTGCTGATTACATTACCGATGACGCCGATGGCTGCCGTCGCCATGCTGGCCTGCGCCCGGCTTGGGGCGGTGCATGTGGTGGTGTATTCCGCCAGTACCAGCGAAGCGCTGGCGCAGCGCATCCATGCTTGTCAACCTGCGCTGTTGATCCACAGCAGTGAGAAGCGCAGCCGTGAGAGCCTGCCCTCCATCGCTGCATCCACCGCCACCTTACGCGTGGCGGATATCCTGAGTGTGGATTTTCACCGTGAGCTGGCGCAGCATCAGGGGCGTGTGTTGCCCTGTGTCTGGGTAGAGTCGTCTCAACCTTCACATTTGCTGTTTACCTCCGGCACCACGGGCGCGCCAAAAGGCATCGTGCGCGATATCGGTGGCTATGCGGTGGCGCTGCTGGCTAGCCTGCATCACCTGTTTCAGATACAGGATGACGAGATTTTCTTTACCACGGCGGATGTGGGCTGGGTCACCGGGCATAGCTACGGCGTTTATGCACCGTTGCTGGCGGGGATCACCAGCGTGATGTGTGAAGCCAGCCCGGCGAATGCCCCCGGAGAAAGCTGGTGGCAAATGGTGGCGGAACTGGGCATCACCCGTATGTTAACCATCGCAGGTGCGATCCGCATGGCGCGTCAGCAGGGGACGCCGCGTGCCAGCCTGGCGACGCTGCGATCCCTCTATCTGGCCGGTGAACCGCTGGACAGTGCCACCCACGATTGGGTGAGCACCGGGATGCGGGTGCCGTGTGAAAACCACTACTGGCAGACCGAATCTGGCTGGCCATTACTGGCCGGTGCGGGCAGCGGCCTGACGCCAGTATTTAGCCGCTCAGTCGCGATCGTAGATCCGGCAAGTGGCGCATTATGTCCTGCCGGTGAAGCGGGGATGCTGGTGATCAACGGCACGCTCGGTCCGGGTGGCATGTCAACGCTCTGGCAGGATGATACCCAGCATGATCAACGCTACTGGCTACAGCGGGAGGGGCGCTGGAGTTACGCCACCCATGATTGCGCCCTATGGGTGGGCGATAAGATCGTGATTCAGGGACGGATGGATGACGTGATTAACATCGGCGGCAAGCGTCTGGCAACAGCGGAAGTGGAAAATGCGCTGGCGGGTCTGGATGGCATCGTTGAAGTGGTGGCTGCCCGCACCCCACATCACCTGCTGGGTGAAATGGTGGCGCTTTTTGTTGTCACCGATGGCTTGAATGCACAACAAGAGGCGGCGCTGAAGCAGCAAATACGCGAACGCCTGGTCAGCCACTGTGGCCGCTACGCATTGCCGCGCAAAATTCACTTCCGCCGCTCGCTGCCTAAGACCTTTTCAGGGAAGTTTTTGCGTCGGGTGCTGAGTGCGTGAGGGGTAAAGCAATCCGCGGACTCTATTTGATAATGTCATTATTTTTCAATTCATTATAAGGAATCAGGTTGTTTCCATTAAACACCGTTCTCTGCTGATCGGCGACTTGCGCAGGTGAGCGTGCTGGTATCAGCTCACTATTGATGCCGGTCAGCCATGAGAACAGCGCCATAAAATATCTGGCGCTGATGGGGGTGCTATCAATCAGATGCTTTTTATTATCACTGGTGAGAATAAAGAACGGGACATTGTAATTTTGCTGTGCGTCAGAGCCATGACGTACCGGGCGAACGCTGTTATCAATGGACATGCCGTGGTCGGAGAAATAGATCAGCGCGTATGATTCACCGCTGTGCTCAAGAATGTCATGGGCGCGCTGAATAAAAGTATCCAGCTTCTGCAGAGTAGCGAGATAGCAATTGAAGCCCTCCTGCTGGCTGATATGCAGATTAACCGGATAGCCATTTAAGCGTGAGCAGGTATCGGGATGAGAGCCGATCATATGAAGAAATACCGCGTTATCGCTGCTATGGTTTTCGTTGACGATACTGTGCAAATGCTCCAACAGGGCCATATCATCCGTATCGTTCTCATCAAAATCTCCTTTCTTAAAGAAAACCTGATGATTAGCTTTGTTGCCAATGATCGTTGCAGGTGTGTCGAAGGTGGCGAGAAAACCCTGATTAGAGACCCAAAATGTATTGAAACCGGCCCTATTCGCCAGGGCGACAATATTATTGTTTTCCTGCGTTTTCACCCCGTCACTGAGTGCGAGCGTGCGAGGCAATGACAGGTAGGTATTAGGTGCAGTGGAAATATAGTCAGTAAAAAACAGACCCGGAGCCGTATTCAACCACGGCGTGGTGTTATGTTGATAACCATAAACGGATAAATAATCCCGCGCGACACTCTCGCCAATAATCACAATCACATTCTTGTATTTTCCGCTATGGCTGAGGATAGGGAAATCATCTGGAATTGAATTGGATGATCTTAACTTTTTCAACTCCAGACTGGCCTTGTACACGGAGGTGATAACTTGCGTTGTCATCCGGTTTGGAAAGGAATTGATATTAACTATGACGAAAAGAATTAAATAGATTGCCTGATGTTTTTTGCCAAAGTCGCTACCGTAAATAATAAATAGCAACAGTGAGGTGATTGCCATAACAAACAGCAACCAGGCGGTAAAGCTCACCCCTTGCAGGAACTCCCGACTTTCACCTGGATTGGTCTGCAATGCTGATACTACATAAGGGTAGCTGATTCGCCCAAAGTTGTAACCTACTGGAATATAGAGAGAAAGAAGCAGCAGCATTAAACCTGAAAAGTAGAAAGTCAGCGGGTTCTTTCTGGCAATTAAAAGTATGATGAACGTTAATGCAACGTTACCCACACCGGCGTATCCCGTGCCAACGGGAATGGCGACCGCGGCGAGTGCTGCCGGAATAATCCATTTTAATGCTGACTTAATCGTCACTGAGTTTTCTTTTAATCTCAGTGGTTGTTGAGAAATATCTACTCTATTTTCAGCCATAACACTTTTCCTGGAGGGTAAATACCAGCGCATCTTTCAAAAGCTGCGCAAAGTACATCAATCCGGGAAAGGATTAAATGACGGGGAATTGAGATATTCCTGAATATCCAGGGTGGTCGGATGACGCACCCTTAAAAAAACACCTGCAATAAGGCTATAAGTGTTTTATCAGCAGGGGCTTCAATCGTATAAAGTCATGAAGATTTCAGTACCACCACGGCATAAAAGCAGGGCTTTGTCGTGGCATTTTTGAAAACACAATCGGTAGGATCCCCCAGTTCCAGGCAATCACCCTTATGCATCTCAAAAAGGGTACTGCCTTCCTGAAAGGTGAGGGTACCTTCAAGCACCCAGATCAGCTGACGGCGTGACAGGTAAGATATCGCGGGCATGGGAACGGCAACGCCCGCGGGGAGTTCCACGCTTACCAGGTCAACGGGGATTTGTCCGGGTGAGACATGGCGTCTGATGTAACCGGTTTCCGGATCTTGCCAGACCGCCTGTTGATCGTGTCTGACCAGCGTGCCGGTCTGAACCTCGCTCAGCGCTATCAGCTGGGACATACTCATATCAAAAGCACCCGCCAGACGCGCCAGCAGGGTTGCGGTAGGGCTGCTCTCGCCGCGTTCAATTTTATGGATCATTGCCCGGGATACGCCCGAGTTTTCAGCCAGATCTGTCAGAGACCAGACGCGTTTTTCCCTTTCGGCCTTAATTTTTTGTCCGATCCGCTTGTTAACGTCATCTTCTTTACTGGACATCTTATCTAACATAATGGATAAATAGGATAGTGAACGATACATCTACTTTAGTGACAGAGAAACGAGGTGTCCACCATGAAGATTCGAACCGCAAATGAAGGTGATGCAGCAATGATCGCCGACATTTATAACGACGCCGTGCTTAATACCACGGCTATCTGGAATGAAAAATCCGTAGATTTACCCAACAGAATGAAATGGATACGCGATCGTCAGGATGCGGGCTTTCCGGTACTGGTTGCGGTTGATGAGGACGGAAAGGTTCTTGGCTATGCATCTTATGGCGACTGGCGTCCGTGGGATGGTTACCGCCATACGGTGGAACACTCCGTTTATGTCCACAAAGAGGCACGCGGGAAAGGTGCAGGGGTGGCACTGATGGTTGAACTTATTCAGCTGGCGACAGAACAGGGCAAACATGTGATGGTGGCCGGTATCGAATCCGGCAATGAAGCCTCAATTGCCCTGCATAAAAAACTGGGTTTCACTGAAGCAGGCCGGATGAGTGAGGTAGGTGCCAAATTTGGGCGCTGGCTCGATCTCACCTTTCTCCAGCTGCGTCTGGATGACAGAACCCATCCCTGAGGCTAAATGGCACCGGGAAGTGCCATAGTAAAATATCAGACAGCTTCAGAACCTGCGCGAAGCGACCAGAAACGCACCGGCTATCAGCAGCAATGCACCGAGCAGCGCGGGTGCGTTTTTACTCAAATTATCAGCGCCACTGAGGTAAATATCATAACCGAGACCCGCGACCAACTGGCTGGCAACCAGAACGGCGATGGTGCGGGATGCTCCGAGGTTCTGATATCCCGTGATACCGGCAAAAACAAAAAAGAACCCAGGATGCCTGGCAAAAGCACCCAGGGGCGCAGCGTTTGCAGCAGCTCACTAAAACCTGAGGAGCCTGATTTTCCTGCCAGCAGGCTTAGCAACAGAATTAGACCCACAGCAGAATTGATCACCAGCGCAATCAGGACAGAAGAGGCGGAGTGAGATATTTTTGCCATCAAAGAATTCTGAATAACCAGCGCGACTCCGCCCGCGACCAGCAATACGAATGTGATAATGGATGTCATGGGGGTTACCTGTGGTGCATCATTGATCTTTGTATCATATAGTAAACTAATTTCCATTATAGTATATGAAAAAGTTAAGATGCAGCCTGATATCAAAGTGACGAGCGGGCTGGCATTAGAAATGACCCAACAACCACTTCGCAGCGGTAATCTCAGCTGATACTTTTATCAACATGCTGAATTCACACCAGACACTAGCCTGAGAAACCCGATGCAACCTTCAATGCCCAACTGGAATGATCTGCGAATATTTCTGGAAGTTTATCGTTGTGGCAGCCTGTCTGCGGCGGCACGTCAGTTGCGTATCGACGTTTCCACTGTGTCACGTCATATCGCCAGCCTTGAAAAGTCGCTGGCTGCCCCGGTATTTCAGCGGCTGCCAGCTGGACTGAAAGCCACCACCAAAGGACGCGAAATTCTTTCCTTTATAGAATCGATGGAATCCCACTCGCTGGCGATGATGCAGACGGATAAAGCGGGTGTCAGCCATTTGCCCGCCGGGGAAATCAGGATTGGCACCATGGAAGGGATAGCGTCGTTCTACCTGGCCGGGAAGATCGGTAAATTTAATGAAAAATACCCCAATATTATGGTGGAGTTATTAACTTCCTCGCATCAGGTGCATGTGAACCGTCGCGAAGCCGATCTTTTTCTTAGTTTTTATCCCTATGACGGTAAAGGACTGGATATTCTTCCGGTGGGTAAGTTCAGGCTCTATCTGTATGCCCATAATGATTACCTGCAAAAATACGGTGCTCCTGCGAATATCAGTGAGTTGCGCAGTCATAAATTTATCAGTTATATCAGCGACCTGATTCAGCTGGATACCGTGCGCTGGCTGGATGAGGCGATTATTAATCCGGATATTATCTTTAGTTCCAGCAGCCTGGTTGCGCAAATGTTTGCCGCCGCCAGCGGGACAGGCATTGCCATGCTGCCGGAATTTATGCAGGCGGAGCGATTTGGACTAAAACCCCTGCTCAGGGAGTCGGTTGAAGTGAGCCGTGTGGTATGGCTTTCGGTCCATAGCGAACTGCGTTATTTGCCAAAGATGAAAGCTATCATCGCATTTTTGCTGGAGGCGTTCGGCAATGATTATCCGAACGATCCTGGCATTCGCTTAAAATGATGTCATTGCACTGACAAAGTGCAAAGGCTGAGCGTGCCATTTAAATATAAAAACCAGTAATATCAATGTGATGGTTTTGTATCGAACCTCCATGCGAGCGTCACATCTTATCAGCTGACCCCAATTCCTTTTATTGGTGCAATACCGCCCTTGCAAAAATGCAAGGGCAAGTGCTAAATCGCCAGTTTCTCGTGGTTATCCCTTTTGTTAGGATTTTCGGACAGACGGGGGAATCACAATGAACAATGAAACAGAGACAGCAGAACAAAGCATTAATAAGATATATTCTTCGGGGGAGTTTAAATCACACGTAAGAAACAAAGGTTTGATAATAACCTTTCTGGTGCTAGTCACCTTTATTTTCTTCTTTTCATTACCACTGCTGAACTCGCTATTTCCGGCAGTGATGAAATACCAGATTGCCGGTTCATTTAATATCGGGCTGTTATGGGTCATCCTCCAGTACCCATTGGGTGCTGCGGTTGCATGGTGCTACGCAAAAAAAATGGGGCGCTATGACGACCCGAAATGGATCACACATTATCTGGCGCGTGGTAAAGCGAAATGAAAACGAAATATCTGTTAGCTGCAACCATACTGACTCTTTTTTCTGCCACGGCAAATGCCGCCGACACCATGGTTGGGCAGGGTCACAAATATATGACCTTTACCATTTTTACCCTGTTGTTCCTGGCATCACTCTCTATCACCTGGATTGCCTCACGTAAAAACAGTTCTGCCGGAGATTTTTACACCGCCGGTGGTCAGATTGGGCCGTTACAGAACGGGCTGGCCATTGCCGGGGATTATCTCTCCGCAGCCGCCTTTCTGGGGGTATCCGGGCTAATCGCACTTTATGGTTTTGATGGTGTTAATTACCTGATTGGCTTTTTCGTCGCCTTTATTCCGGTGTTGTTACTGGTTGCCGAACCATGCCGCAACCTCGGACGTTACACGCTGGGTGATGTGCTGGCCTGGCGTAATGGTTTCCGCGCCACTAAGTTTGTCGCGGCGGTATCGAGTGTCATCGTGGCGCTGTTTTATATGGTGCCGCAGATCGTCGGGGGCGCGGTGATCGTCAGGGCGCTGATTGGCATCCCCTATGAAGTGTCAGTGATCGCGGTTGGCATGCTGATGCTGATTTATGTCGCGTTTGGTGGCATGCGTGCGACGACGGCGGTGCAGGTGACTAAAGCCGTATTGTTGATCTCCTGCTGCTTTATCCTGGTGGTGCTGTCCTGGTTACCCTTTGGCTTTAATGGTCTGGCGTTCCTCAACACCCTGACCGCCGATCATCGCCTGCAACAATACGTGATATCGCTGGTTAACGATCCTTCGTTCACGCCGCAGGAGGCAGGACAACGCTTTCTGGAGGCCGGGCTTTACCTGAAAAAACCGCTTGAGCAGGTTTCTCTCGGACTGGCCCTGCTGCTGGGTACCGCAGCCATGCCGCATGTGCTGATGCGCTTCTTCGCCGTGCGTAATTCTACCGATGCCAGAAAGTCTGTGCTGTGGAGCATGTTGTTTATCGGTGTTTGCCACCTGTTCATTATCGTCATTGGCTTTGCCTGCGCACATTACCTCGGTGCGGATGCGGTAAAAGCAGCGGATAAAGGTGGCAACCTGGCGGCCCCGTTACTCGCGCAGTATCTGGGGGGCGGCGCTGAAAGTTTTGCGGGCAACTTCCTGCTGGCACTGGTTGCCGCTATCTCGTTCGCCACTATCGTTGCTGTTGTCGCCGGGTTAACGCTGGCTGCTGCCTCGGCGATGGCACATGACGTCTATGTCGGCGCGATTAAGAACGGCGTTGCGACCGAACGGCAGCAGGTTGCCGCAGCGAAAATTGCCACATTACTGATGGCGGTGGTGGCGGTTATTGCCGGAATCGAAGCCAAAGGACAAAACGTGGCGCACCTCGTCGGTCTGGGTTATGCAGTGGCGGCTTCAGCCAACCTGCCAGCCCTGGTGATGTCGCTTTACTGGAAGCGCTGCAATACCGCGGGGGTGATCGCCGGGATCGTCGGCGGCACCGTGCTGGCTATCGTTATGGTGATGGTTTCACCCTCAATGACCTATCCGCTCCATCAGCGCGCGATGCTGGAAGGCCAGCTAAAAACATTGACTGCGGAACAGGCAAATGCGCCGTCACGTCAGGCACTGCAAGCGCAGATCAACGCTATCCCGGATGACGCCACCAGCATTGTGGGTCTGAAAGCCCCGCTGATTGAACTTAGCAACCCTGGCATTGTGTCAGTGCCTGTTGGCTTCCTACTGGTGATTGTCTTCTCTCTGCTGTTCCGTGACGAACGCGCCGAGCGTTTGTGGCCGGAACTGGCGGTTCGCAGGGAACTGGGACCGCAGCTGAAATGAACTCCCGGCCGTGAATAAATCCGGCCGCATAAATAAGGACTGAATGATGTTTTTACCTCAAGTGAAAGTGGCTGCCGTGCATGCTGCGCCGGTTTATATGAATGCCCAGGCCACTCTGGAGAAGGCGCTGGCCTACATCGCGGAAGCCAGCCGCAACGGTGCCGAGCTGGTGGTGTTTCCAGAATCCTTCATTCCTGGATTTCCGGTGTGGGCGGCGCTGTGGGGACCGATCCATAACCACCGCTGGTTTGAGAAAATGGCAGAAAACAGCCTGCTGATTGATGGCCCTGAAATTAAGGCACTGTGCAGTGCGGCTGCCCGTCACGATATTCTGGTCTGCATGGGATTCAGTGAGCGCAGTCCGGTCAGCGTGGGCTGTCTGTGGAACTCGTCGGTACTGATCGATCAGAGCGGGCAGATTATTAACCATCACCGCAAACTGGTGCCGACTTTCTATGAAAAAATGGTCTGGGCGCCGGGGGATGGTGCCGGTCTGAAAGTGTGCGAAACCCGCATCGGCCGCGTCGGCGGATTGATCTGCGGCGAAAATACCAATCCTCTGGCGCGTTATTCATTGATGGCGCAGGGAGAGCAGATTCACATTTCGCAGTGGCCTTCTATCTGGCCGACTAAGCGGCCTGCTGCCGGAGGGAATTTTGATAACCTGGCAGCCAACCGCATCCGTGCCGGGGCGCATTCATTTGAAGCAAAATGCTTTGGCATTATGAGTGCGTCAGTGATGAATGATGAAATGAAAAACATGCTGATTGACTGCGACAGCTCGGTCGCGGACATTCTGGAAAATACCCCGCAGGCCGCGACCATGTTTGTTGACCCGACAGGCACACCGATCGGCGACACGCTGCAACATGAAGAGGGTATTGCCTGGGCCACCTTTGATCTGAAGAAGATCATCGAAGTGAAGCAACTGCATGATGTGGTGGGTTATTACAATCGTTTTGATGTTTTTAACCTCGATGTTAATCGACGCCGCCTGGTTCCGGCGACGTTCTCCGGCGACGACGTTCAGCCCGAAGCAGAACATAATGTGGCGGAGCAGCAATAAATACTCCGCCAACTGAGCAGGGGCCAGGGACGGCTCTCTCTGCTGATTAAATAATATTCCTGCCAACTCCTTCCTTTCCTGGTTTTTGATCTTTTTATTGTCAGGAAACCGTAAAACCAATTCCGCTATGCAACCATCACCAAACGCCAATGTCTTCATGGAGGCATGATAATGTGTTTCTATGGTGAGCAATGTGAAGAATAAAAAGATACTGGTGATCTGTCGGGATAATATTGGTGATAGTTTGCTTGCAACGCCTTTAATAAAACAACTGTCCAGGAGCAACGAGGGAAGAATAGATATTCTGACCAACAGTTACGCATCGCCGATATTTGATGGGAATCCGTATATCGGGAAAGTGTGGATATACAGTAAAACTAAACACTGTCAAAACAGGTTCTCTGCGTTAAAGTCGTTATGGGACAGGGCACGGCTTTGCCTGGCGTTAAACCGGGAAAAATATGATTGTGTGGTGATTGCGAAATCACTTTGGGATAAGCATTCGCTGAAGTGGGCCAAAATTATTCGTGCAAAGGAGATCGTTGCTTTCGGCAATGACCGCCATCCACGCATCACCAAACTGTTGCCAGTGCAGGACAGCAAACTCCACGTAGCAGAGGTGTTTTTTAATCTGGCTAAAGGGGTTTATGCTGATGCGCAGGAGCCTGAAGAGCTTGATATTTATCCGAAAACGGAACTGGTTGATCACTATCGACGTGTGATAAATAACCAGGACAATCAGATGTTGATTGCGATACAAATCAGCTCACGCAAGAAATGCCAGCGATGGCCGCTGGAGAGTTTTATTTCGCTGGTGAAGAAAATAGCTGACAGAACGCCCTTTCGTATTGTTTTGCTGTGGTCGCCCGGCGAAGAAAGTTCGCTGACACATCCTGGCGATAATATTAAAGCGGAAATGATCACCTCCGCCTGTAAGGATGTTAATTTAACACCGGTCTATACCGATTCGTTAGAAGATCTTAAAGCGGTGCTGGCGAATTGCCATGCGATGGTCAGCAGTGATGGCGGGGCGGTACATATTGGTGCAGCAAGCGGATTACCGGTGGTGGCGATGTACGGTAATAGCGATCCGGCAAACTGGCATCCGTGGAAAGTACCGCATTGTATTCTTCAGGGTATTGACAATAATGTCAGTAATATTACGTCTGAACAGGTGTTTACGTCGCTAATATCATTATTACCCGTTATCCCTGAGCTAAAGAATTATACCAGCCCGGAAAGACAATCGCTTTCCGGACCGGAATTTATGGCGACAGAAAAATTCCAGAGGAGTGGGGTTTAGGCAATTGCACCGCCACCGTCAACCAGCACCGTCGAGCCAGTGGCATACGGGGTAGAAGCAAGATAGAAAATCGCGTTGGCGATATCTTCCGGCTGCCCCATGACACGCGCTGGCAATGTTGCGGCAGTGTCTTCATACATCTTCTGACGATCCGCCTCGGGTAAGCCTTCCCATAACGGTGTGGCGATCATGCCGGGTGAAACGGTATTAACGCGAACTTTTTGCGCAGCCAGTTCCAGCGCGAGGCCACGGCCTAACGACTCGATGGCCGCGTTGATGGCACCCTGTAATACCCACTGACCCGGACGAACACTCAGGAAGCCAGAAATAAAGGTCAGTGAACCGCGTTCATTGATGGATACTGCCCGCGCCACGCGATAGGCACCCCAGAATTTACTGTCCATCGCGCTGTAGGCATCGGATAAGGCCAACTCTCGCACCAGACCGCCCGGCGTTTGTGCCGCACTGACCACCACATGATCAAAACTACCCGCCTGGGCAAAATATTTTTCGACAGCGGCGTCATCAGTGAAATCAAGGGCGGCGGTGTGTACGCCGCTGCCAATGCGTTGCGCCACAGCATTCAGCTTATCCAGACTACGCGAAGCGATAACCACCTCGGCACCCGCTTCAGCAAAAGCTTTTGCTGCCGCAGCGCCGATCCCTGAACTTCCACCAACGACGAGTACACGTTTACCTGCGAAGGAATGTGACATGAGAATGCTCCTGTGATGTTAACTGACGCGATAACACAACGCGCTCAGGACGATAAATACAGTGTAGACAGGGATGCTATCATTGGTTTAATCAATGATAATCAGTGCAGAAAATAATTAACTATTCGTGGATTAAGAATAATGGATCAACTCAGCCTGTTTCGTCTGTTTATCGCCATTGCTGAGCGCGGCAGCCTGGTGGCGGCCTCACGGGCCCTGGCCATCGCTCCCTCGGTGGCAACGCTGGGCCTGCAACGTCTCGAAGAGATGCTCGGCGTGGTGCTGGTTATTCGTACTACGCGTCGCTTATCCCTGACGCCGGAAGGGGAGCGTTTTCTGGCAGATTGCCGCCGCATCCTGACGGATATTGAGGAGGCGGTCGATGCATTATCCGATCGCGGACCATTACGCGGGGAGATTCGGCTGACGGCGACCAATGACTTTGGCCGTAATACCCTGGCACCCCTGATCGATACCTTTATGCAGAGCAACCCGGAAGTCCGTATTGCGCTGTATCTCAGTGACTCGGTGATTGATCTCGCCGAAAGTGGTTATGACATTGGCTTACGCTTAGGATCGTTCGGCAAATCGCGCGCTGACAGGCAGCTATTGATCGCCGGTACGCGCCAGGTGTGTGCATCCCCTGCATACTGGCGAAAGGCGGGTCAGCCGCAGCATCCGGCGGAGCTGGAACAGCATAATTGCATGGTGCTGGCTCGCCCGGATGCTCCGCAATCGATTTGGTACTTCCGCGATGATGACAGGGAATTCGGTGTGCGGGTCAGCGGCGATCGTACCGCCAACGAAGGGGCGACATTGCGCAGCTGGGCCATTGCGGGAGCCGGGGTTATTCTCAAATCCAGCATTGATATTATTGATGACGTTGCACAGGGGCGATTAGTCCCGGTGCTAAGTGGCTTTGAACTGGCTGAGGGTCATGACTACAACCTGTATGCCATTACGCCTGCTGGCCGTCGCCAGTCGCGTCGTGTTAAGGCACTGGTCGATTTTCTGCGGGAGCAGCTTGCGACACCTTAACCCGCGGAGATTGACTGAACCTGGATGCGGACTTATTTTTATCTTGAAAGTAATCGATTACAAAATAATAATATCCGACATCTACCCCACGCTGACATCCCACAACAGGAACCCGTGATCCATGAACCCGGCAACGCTCAATAGCCATCCCGACACTGACCTGCAGTTCCGCAATGTTGTGGTGGATATGGTTGACTGGATTGAGAAAAACCTCGGTGCAGATCTGCAACTGAGAAGGGTGACGAAGAAAAGCGGCTATTCCCACTGGCATTTTCAACGCCGCTTTACCGAGATCAGTGGCTGGAAGCTGGGGGAGTACATCAGGGCACGCCGCCTGGTGAATGCCGCTTATGATCTTGCTTTCACCAGCAAAAGCCTGGCTGAGATTAGCGTTGAGTATGGCTTCAAAAGCCAGAATTCTTTTTCCAGAACCTTTATTCGGTTGCTACGCATTAAGCCCAGCGTGGTGCGTAAAGACTTTGCCGGCCATAGCGATGCATTGTGCCAACTGACCTTCCACCTGCTGCCATGCGGGGACTGGTATCGCCAGGATGATTTGCTGTTACTGTGCGGCGAGCGGGAAAAACAGCCCGCGATGGCGGGCTGAGTCTAGTCTGATTCGCGCACAATCAGCCTTGCTTGCTGCAAATGTTGAAAATCTGCTTCTCCAGGCTGAAAGATACGTCGGCTAAAAAAGATACCCAGTTGCTTACCATTCTCTTTAGGAAAGGGATCCATGGTGGTGAGTGGTGGGCTGGAGTAGGTTGCGCCAGGCGTATTACCGTAACCAATCAGGCTAATGTCTTTGCCGGGTTGCAGCCCCAAAAGACGGCACGCTGCCATGGCGCCGATAGCGATATCATCCGTTGCGCAGACAATAGCGGTGGGGATGGGCTGCACTTTAAGCAGGCGACTGGCCAGCACATAACCGTCCATCTCGGTCAGCCCCCCGACCATTTGCCACTCGTTACGATAGAGAAGCTGATGATCCAGTAAACACTGCTTGTAACCCTCGTGGCGTAAGCGGGCATAGTTGAATTCAGCCGACGTATTGATAAACGCAATATGCTTATGGCCGCGGGCAATTTGTCGCGCGGTAGCCTGATAGAACGCATCGAAATGATCGACATCCACCCATGCATGCGGGGTTGAGGATTGCGTCCTGCCAAAGGTAATAAAGGAGACATTTTGTTGCTGGGCAAACTTCACGCGCAGGTCATTCACCCGCGTCCGCAATATCAGAATGGCGTCGACCAGTTTTTGCTGCACCATGTCCTGATAGCCACGGACATCGTCATCACTTTCGTTGCTGTGCTGATTGGTGATGAGCAATTTCAGGCCAGAAGCCTGTAATTCAAAAACCAGCGCCCCCAGCATGGAGGAGTAAAATGGCTCAACCAGCATGCCATTAACCAGTGGCGGCGGCAGGACCACACCGATCATATTGGTTTTGCCGCCTTTAAGCCTTCTGGCAACCGGATTAGGGATATAGCCTAATTCGATGGCCCGCTGCATAACGCGTTGCCGGGTATCATAAGCCACATCGCTATAGCCATTCAGCGCCCGCGATACCGTTGACGTTGATAACTTTAGGTCTTTGGCCAGTTCCGAAAGTGACATACATGTTCCCTGAAATCGCTGTCTGAACGAAAAGTGATTTAGCTTACCCGGTCAAGCGCTTGTCTTAAATCATTTAGAATATCCCCGCCCCGGTAACTTTCATTATTATCTCCTTTAGAGAGGCAATAAGGGAAGCATTTGAACATTAGATGTAATGCATCTCAATGGAATCTTCAATCCCTGCCTCTTTTATTCTCTTTAGCCAATATTTAAAAGTATGCCCAGAATGGTGCGATGCGTGGTGCGCGCGCACTATTTTTGTGCACAAAAGGACGGATTACGATTAATAAATGGCAATCAAAAACGGTTTTGTTAACTGGCATCTGACTTGCAACGAACAAGGAAATATATTTATAAAGATATATTAAATTAAAACACGACTACGGTGGTTGATACATGAGAGAGTTAAGTTTAAAAGATGTTGAGCCTGCAATGTATGGTGGGTTATTGCTCTCGTCGGGGGGAAGTGGCGTTAATAATTCTCTGGAGAAACACGATCTCGCGGCTGAAGTGGCACTGGGTCTGAATATTGTTAAGCTGGCGGAATTGGATGAAATCGATCCTGAAGGTTATGTATTAATTTCCACCTCAGTAGGTGCACCAGGATTTGCCCAACCAGAACTGGTGTTAAAAGATCATATTACCGCCGCCGAAAATCTGATTGAAAAACTCGGACGCAAACCTGCCGGTGTGATGTGTGGTCATGTCCCCGGATTTAATGGCTGGCTGGTGGCTGCGGCCCTGGACCTGCCCTATATTGACGCGGCTGCCAATGGCCGTGGGCATCCAACCGTGAAAATGGGTGGAATGGGGTTGGCTTCAAGGCCGGATATCTCAATTGTTCAGGTTGCGCAGGCAGGTTTTGCCTCATCCGGTTCAAAAATTGCCGTCGTCGCTGAAGGGAATTTGATCAAAACCTCCCAGGTGATGCGCCATTGCGCCACCATCAGTGGTGGGCTGGTGGCCTCAGCGAGAGGCCCTTACCAGGCTGATTTTATTCGTGAAAATGGGGCCGCCGGGGCCATATCGTTCCAGATTGAACTCGGCAAGGCGATGTTATCCGCCCCCCAGGGATTGGCCCGCGCCAGTGCTGCCGCCGCATTTATGGGGGGAGAAGTCATTCTGACCGGCAAAGTGATAAAAAACGATGTGGTCTATCAGGATGGTTTCGACATTGGTTTTGTCACCCTAACCGATGGCACTGAGACCCTGCGTCTTGGGGTTTACAATGAATATATGACGGCCGAAAAAGACGATGCTCGTCTGGCGACTTTCCCAGACATGATAGGTTCTGTCGATGCAGTAACCGGAGACCCGATTGCCATTTCAACCATGAAAGCGGGCCAGGAAGTCAGCATTATTATTGCGCATCATTCCGCCTTCCCGCTGGGCAAAGGTGCTCTGGACCCGGTGGTATTTGCAGAGATCGAGCAAGGGCTTGGGCTGGAACTGTACTCATATATAAACACGAAATAACAGGACGTATTATGATTAAGTTGTATGACAGCAAACTTTCCGGCAATGCATGGAAAATTAGATTGATGTTGAATTTTTTGCAAATCCCCTACACCAGGGAAACCTTAAATCTGGCGGAAGGTAAACATAAAGAAGAAGCCTTCAAAAAAAGAAACCCATTTGCCCGTATTCCGGTGGTTGAACTTGCCGATGGGCGTCATCTTAATGAGTCAAATGCTATCCTGCTTTATTTTGCCGAAGGTTCGTCATTGCTGCCTGCCGATCCGGTGATGCGATGCAAAATTAATGCGTGGTTGTTCTTTGAACAGGCGGATTTATTGCGCTTCCTGGCCTACCCACGTTTTTATACCATGACCAACCAGCGTGAAAAGTTTGCCGATATTATTGCGCATTATATGGAGTTGGGAAAAGTCGCCCTTACCCATGTTAATCAGGCGCTGGAAAAAAGTAGCTGGATCGCCGGGGAAAGTTTAAGTGTGGCCGATTTCAGCCTTTATCCTTATATCTCGATGGCGGAAGAGGGCGGATATACCTTGGCGGAATGG
Organism: Pantoea cypripedii; assembly: GCF_002095535.1. Classification (NCBI taxonomy): domain Bacteria; kingdom Pseudomonadati; phylum Pseudomonadota; class Gammaproteobacteria; order Enterobacterales; family Erwiniaceae; genus Pantoea; species Pantoea cypripedii. Next base: position 607,034 of record NZ_MLJI01000002.1, on the reverse strand, counting down.
CCAGCTATTCAACGCTGGATCGGCAATTTCAAAGATATTCCCGGTTATGAAAATCTGGTGAATGCCTGATTATTATTTCTTTCGCTAACCGGTGGGCTGCACGACGTTGCTGCCGGGGTTAATGTTTCCGAACATGCAGGATCATAATTATGTCTCGTCACATCACTGCCCAGCGGGGTAGCGAACTGCGCTGTAAAGGATGGCGTCAGGAAGCCATTCTCAGAATGCTGGAAAATAATCTGGAAAATGCCGAGAACCCGGACCAGCTGGTGATTTATATGGCCTGGGCAAAAGCCGCACGCGACTGGACCAGTTTCGATCACACGGTTGCGGCATTAAAACGGCTGGAAACCGATCAGACGCTGGTGATGCAATCCGGCAAGCCAGTCGGCATTTTCTCTTCACAAAACACCACGCCAGTGGTCCTGATGGCAAATGGCAATGTTGTCGGTGGCTGGGCTGGCGATGATGAGTATCGCGCGCTGGAACGGGCAGGGTTGACGATCATGCCGGGCATGACGGCGGCAGCCTGGCAGTACATTGGCAGCCAGGGCATTTTGCAGGGCACCTATGAAACCTTTATGTCCGCAGCGCGCCAGCATTTCTCTGGCAGCCTGGCGGGTCGGCTGATTGTCACGGGCGGATGCGGTGGCATGAGTGGCGCGCAACCCCTTGCCGGGCAACTGGCCGGGGCCGCAACGTTGGTGGTGGAAGTAGACGCGAGAAAAATTCAGCGCCGCCTCGACAGTGGTTACTGCCAGGTGCTGACCTATGAGCTGGATGAAGCGCTGGCCCTGTGCGCCGAAGCGCAGTCTGCCGGTAAAGGGATTTCCGTTGGTTTAGTCGGGAATATCGCCGAAGTCCTGAGCATCCTGGTTGAGCGCAATCTGACACCGGACATTGTGACTGACCAGACCATCGCCGACCCGGTCAACGGCTATTTCCCGCTGGGGGTGACGCCCGAAGAGGTTGCCCGCCTGCGTCAGACTGATGCGGAAAAATTAAAGGCATTGTCGTATGCCACACTCAACCAGCATGTTTCCGCCATGCTGACGTTGCAGTCGCGTGGTGCCATTGTTTTTGAATATGGTAACAACCTGCGCAAATACGCCAGCGAAGCGGGCGTCAGCGCCGCCTTTGACATCCATTCTTTTATTGAACTGTTTATTCGCCCCCTGTTTTGCCAGGGCATCGGTCCATTCCGCTGGATCGCGGTAAGCGGCAATCCCCAGGACATCTATAAGATTGATGAGTTGGTGCTTGAGCTGTTCCCGGAAAATCAGCGCATCGTTGACTGGATAAAAACCGCCAAAGAACATGTGCAGTTCACTGGCCTGCCCGCGCGTATTGGCTGGATGGGGTACGGTGAACGCAAAAAGCTGGCGCTGGCGGTGAACCAGCTGGTGGCGGCGGGTGAAATTGGGCCGATCGCTTTTACCCGTGATCATCTCGATTCAGGTTCTGCCACTTTACCGCATCGTGAAACGGAAAATATGGCGGACGGTTCCGACGCGATTGCTGACTGGCCGATTCTCAATGCTCTGCTCAACTGTGGTTCAGGTGCCGATCTGGTGGCCGTGCACTCTTTAGGCAACTGGGGGGTATCTGCCGGGGTCACTACCGTGGCAACGGGCGATGAAGAGTCTGCCGGGCGTTTAGCCCGCGTGATGGATAACGATACCAGTATCGGGATCCTGCGCCATGCCAGCGCCGGTTATGAGACAGCGGTTGATCTCGCTATCGAATCCGGGCTGGGTATTCCGGCACAGCTCAGGGGCTGATATCGATGTCACAGTCATCCACGCGCTCCGTTCTGACCTCAACGCACTGGGGGATTTACCAGTTGCAGATTGAGAACGCGACCATTGTCGGCGTGCAGCCCTGGGCGGAAGATCCGGAACCCTCGGCGATTGGTGAATCGCTGCCGGAAGCGGTTGATGGTCCGGTGCGCATTGCCCGCCCTTTGATCCGCCGTGGCTGGCTGGATAAAACCTCCCGCGATCGCCAGCCGCGCGGCCGGGATGAGTTTATCGAAGTGTCCTGGGACGAAGCACTGGGGCTGGTGGCGGGAGAGCTGGATCGTGTGCGGCGGCAGTATGGCAACCGGGCGATTTATGCAGGTTCCTACGGCTGGGCCAGCGCCGGACGTTTCCATCATGCCCAAAGCCAGATCCATCGTTTTCTTAATTTGGCCGGGGGCTATACCGGCTCAGAGAATACCTACTCATCCGCAGCGGGTGAAGTGGTGCTGCCGTATATCATTGGCAATCAGCGCGGGTTGGTGAGCCACTACACCACCTGGGAGCAGATCGCCAATCATAGCGGCCTGGTGCTGACTTTTGGCGGCTTACCTGGCCGCAATAGCCAGATTCAGGGCGGTGGCGTCGGCAGGCACAATCATCAGCAGGCGCTGCAACAGGCTGCTGAGCAGGGCGTGCAGTTTATTAATATTTCGCCCTGCCGCCAGGATATGCCGGAGCAGATGGCGTGTGACTGGTTGCCGATCCGCCCGAATACCGATACCGCGTTGATGCTGGCGCTGTGCAGTGAATTGATCCGGCAGCAACGGCACGATATGGCGTTTATTCAGCGTTATACCGTGGGTTTTGATCAGGTTCTGGCCTATTTACAGGGCCAGGACGATGGCATCACCAGGGATGCCGCGTGGGCTGCGCAAATCTGTGACGTGCCGCAGGCAAAGATTATCGAGCTGGCAGAGTTAATCGCCACGAAACGCACCATGATCATGGTTAACTGGGCCATTCAGCGCGCGGAATACGGTGAGCAGCCTTACTGGGCCGCTGTCACGCTGGCCGCTATGCTCGGGGATATCGGTTTACCGGGCGGGGGATTCGGTTTCGGCTATGCCTGTCTGAACGGTGTGGGTCAGGATGAACTGGGCTATCGCTGGCCGAGTCTGCCACAGGGGAAGAATCCGGTTGAGGACAGCATCCCGGTGGCGCGGCTGGCCGATATGCTGCTGTCACCCCATGCCGAATATGCCTTTAACGGCAAGACGCTGCGTTATCCGGATATCCGTCTGGTGTACTGGGCGGGCGGTAACCCCTTTCACCATCATCAGGATCTTAATCGTCTGGTTGAAGCCTGGCAGCAACCGGAAACTATTATCGTGCAGGAACCATTCTGGACGGCCACCGCACGCCATGCGGATATTGTGTTGCCGGTCACCACTTCATTTGAGCGCAACGATCTGGCGCTGGTGAACCGCGATAACACCGTAGTGGCGATGAAGCAGGCGATCCCGCCTTTCCGGCAAGCGCGTGATGATTACCATATTTTCCAGGGACTGGCGCGACTGATGGGCTTTGAAGCGTCGTTCACCGAGGGGAAAACAGCAGAAGACTGGGTTGCCGAACTTTATGAGCAATCACGCAGCCGCAATCCGCAATTGCCGCCGTTTACACAGTTCTGGCAACAGGAAGTCACCACCTTCCCGTTAGCGGAAAGCCATTTCAACGTGCTGGCAGAATTTCGTGCCGATCCGCTGGCTCATCCTCTGCGTACGCCTTCGGGCCGCATTGAATTGTTTTCACAACAGGTTGCCGATTTTGGTTATGCGCAGTGCCCAGGGCATGCGGTGTGGCTGGCACCGGATGAATGGCTGGGATCGGATCTGGCCCGGCACTATCCGATTCATCTGTTATCGCCACAGCCCGCGGACAAATTGCACAGCCAGTATGATCACGGCAAACACAGCCGCGACGGGAAAATCGGTGGACGTAATCGTCTGCTGATGAATGCAGCCGACGCCGATGCGCGGGGAATTGGCGAGGGCGACATCGTGCGCATTTACAACGCGCGGGGTCAATGTCTTGCCGGGGTGAGACTAACGGAGTCCTTGATACCCGGAGTGGCGCAACTGCCCACCGGTGCCTGGTTTGACCCGATCTATCTTGATGATGGCTGCCTGGATAAGCATGGCAATCCCAATGTCCTGACGCAGGATAAAGGCAGCTCTCCGCTTGCGCAGGGACCCAGCTGTAATTCTCTGCTAGTGGAAATTGAGAGCTATGCTGGCACGGCACCGCCGGTTACGGCATTTACCCCGCCGGATATTTATTACCAGACCGAATAAGCCGGTGGGTTATTCAGCATTAAATAAGCGTGAGAAGTCATGCGGTTTTTACAGCCAGGGTGATTTCATTCCGATTTGCAGTGGTATTAATTTAAATTTAAAAAGGTATGAATATGTCTTCGCAGAAATTCACATGTGAAAAGGTCATCACAGGTATTGTTGTTCTGGCCGACAGAATAATTGATGACGGTTTTGTCGCGATTAACCAGGGACTCGTTGTCGCGGTAGGTTCAGCAGAAGAGGGCGTGCCTGAAGCGAATGAGGTGATTGATTATCGTGGTAGCTATATTTTCCCCGGTGCGATTGATGCTCAGGTTCACAGCCGCAGTCAGAAAGACAATGAAGATTTTATCTGGTCAACGAAGGCGGCGGCGGCGGGCGGTGTGACCACCATCGTGGATATGCCTTATGATGCCGGGCGTTTAATCTGCAACGAAGAACTGTTTAACCTGAAAAGAGCAGAAGCAGAAGCTCAGGTCAGGGTTGATTTTGCTTTGTATGGCACGGTTCATCCAGAGGAAGGCAAACAACATCTGGCGGCGATGGCGCAGGCCGGTGCCATCGGTTTTAAATTCTCCAGTTTCGGCACCGATGCTCAGCGTTTCCCGCGTATTGCGCCGCATATGCTGCATGAATGTTTTAGTGAAATCGCCTCGCTGGGTTTAATTGCCGGCGTACATAATGAAAATGATGAGTCGGTAAAATTCCTGATTGAAAAATTAAAACAGGAAAATATTACCGACTACCGTGCGCATAATCTTTCCCGTCCTCGTTATACGGAAAATATCGCCAGTGCCGAAGTGTATGAACTGGGCGCGGAAACAGGTTGCCGTGCGCATATTGTTCACTGCTCGAATGGCCGTGGCATTCAATTATGCAAGAGTTATCGTGACCAGGGATACGATGTCACCGTCGAAACCTGCCTGCATTATTTAACGCTCAGCGAAGAAGAAGATGTTGCCCGGCTGGTCGGAAAGGCAAAAATTAATCCGCCGGTGCGCCAGAAAGCGGAACGTGAAGCCTTGTGGCAGCATCTGGAACAGGGAAATATTACCGTCCTTTCCACCGATCACGTTAGCTGGTCACTGGATCGCAAACAATCCGCCAATATGTTTGAAAATGCCTCTGGTGCCTCAGGCCTCGAACTGCTGGTGACGCTGGCGCTGACCGGTGCTGAACAACGCAATGTGGCCTTTCATCATCTAGCGAAAGTGCTGAGTTATAACGCGGCGCGGCTGTTTAAACTGGATAATTGCAAAGGCGCACTGGAATGCGGCAAAGATGCCGATCTGATCATCATTAAACGCGATCCCTATATCTATTCGGCGGCGGCCAGCGGCAATAACTTCTCTGGCTGGTCCCCTTATGATGGACGCGAAATCTATTACCGGGTTGAACGCACCATGCTGCGCGGTGAATGGGTCTATGCCGACAATGTGGTGACGGCAGAACCCGGTAATGGCCAGTTTGTGTCGCCACAGACCCGCCGTCAGGAGCCGGGCACATGCTGATCAACGACAATCGGATGTGGCAATGGCTGCAAACCCTGAGCCAGTACACCGACCCGGCGCAACCCTACACGCGTCGTTCGTTCAGCGATCGTTTCCTGCAAGGGCGCGGCTGGTTAACCCAGCTGATGCAGGAGCTGGGACTGGCGACACGCATTGATAGCGCGGGCAACCTGATTGGCACTCTCCAGGGGACGGATCCCGAGGCGGGAATTGTCGTTATAGGCTCTCACAGCGATACCGTGCCAGGGGGCGGGCGCTTTGACGGTATCGCCGGGGTGATTGCCGGGCTGGAGTGCGTGGCAGCAATGAGCCATGCCGGTTACCGGCCCCGGCACACCCTTGAAATCATCGATTTTCTGGCGGAAGAACCCAGCGAATGGGGTGTTTCCTGCGTCGGCAGCCGGGGAATCAGTGGCTTTCTCGATGAAAAATTACTGGCAACACCACACCCGGTCAGCGGAGAAACGCTGCGGGAGGCGGTACGGCGGATGGGCGGCAATCCTGACCAGCTGTCTGTCAGAAACGACATCACCGCCAGTTTTGAACTGCACATTGAACAGGGACAGATCCTCGAACATCACGAGGAGGATATCGGTATTGTCAGTGGCATTGTCGGGATTTTACGTCTGACGCTGACGTTAAGCGGCCAGGCCGCTCATGCCGGTACTACACCGATGGCGATGCGTCAGGATGCGCTGGTGGCGGCGGCCAACGTGATTCAGCGTGCCGATAGCCATGCGCGTGCGGTACTTAAAACCACCGATCATCATCTGACTGTCACCTGCGGGCAAATCTTTGCCTCACCCAACGCCAGCAATGTGGTGCCGGGTGAAGTCAGGCTGGTGTTTGACATCCGTTCAGACAATCACGCGCTGATGGAGGCATTTGCCGCATCACTGCGAGCGATCGCTGTACAGGCCGCACAGGAGTGCAGCGTCTCGTTGCATGACTTTGAAGTCCTGACGGACACCCATCCGACCCTCTGTCACCCGCAACTGATGGCGTTGATTGAGCAATCATGCCAGCAGCGCGGATGGCTATCCCGGGTCATGCCCAGCGGTGCCGGGCATGACAGCGCCTTTATCGCCACCCTCGCCCCCGCAGCAATGCTGTTTGTTCCCAGCCTGCTCGGCAAAAGCCACTGTCCGGAAGAGTGGACATCACAAGAACAACTGGCGCGTGGCATCAGCGTATTACTGGATTCTTTAATCGCTTTTGACCTGCGCGGCTCCTGAACACCAGACTGCCGCCCCTCATTCAGCGTTCATTGCGGGGCGGCACAGAAAATAAGGTAGTGGATTAATCATGATTTCGTTCGAGAACGTCACCAAACATTATGAAGATGGCACGCTGGTTGTTGACCGGCTGTCCTTAACGGCACCGACCGGGAAGCTCACCATTCTTGTCGGGCCATCAGGATGCGGCAAAACCACCACATTACGCATGATTAATCGGTTAATTGAGCATTCATCGGGGAAAATTTTACTTAATGGTCAATCCATCGAAGAAATGGATGTGGTCAAACTGCGCAGAAGAATTGGCTATGTGATTCAGAATGCAGGGCTTTTTCCGCATAAAAACATCATTGATAACATCGCTGTGACTGCCATTCTCAACGGTGCAACCCGCCAGGCAGCGCGTAAAACGGCACACGAATTGCTGGAACGGGTGGGGTTATCGGCAGCACTGGCAACCCGTTACCCCTGGCAGCTTTCGGGCGGACAGCAGCAGCGCGTCGGTGTGGCGCGAGCGCTGGCTTCTGACCCGGAATTTATGCTGATGGATGAACCTTTCAGTGCGGTTGACCCGGTGGTGCGTGAACAGTTGCAGGATGAATTTCTGCGTCTGCAACGGGAAATTGGCAAAACCATCATCATGGTCACCCACGATATTGATGAGGCGATGAAGCTGGGGGATCAGGTGGCGGTGCTGATGCCGGGCGGCAGACTGGCGCAAATGGCGTCACCGGCGACGCTGCTGACCGCGCCTAAAAGCCCGTTTGTGGCTGATTTTATTGGCCGTGATCGTGGCTACCGCCGTTTAACCTTCAGCCCATTGCACCCGCAATTGCCTCTGCAACCAGAGCCCAGTATCAGCGTGGGTGAGAGTGTGGCCAACGCCAGAGCGCTGGCTCAGGGGCGCTGGATTCTGGTCACCGAAGATCAGAAACCGCTGGGCTGGTTTGATGTGGAACAGACCACGGCAGCAACCGTTGACCTGCACGACATTAATCTTGGCAGCACCTTCTCGCCTTTATCCGGCACGTTACGTCAGCTGACGGACGCGGTGCTCAGCTCTCCCTGCCAAAGGGGCATTATTGTTGATGACCAGCAACGCCTGTTAGGGGCAATGGATTTTGATAATGTGCTGGAAACCCTGCGTGCCAGTAATAAGGAGGTGGGGTTATGAGGTTTGATTGGTTATTGCGGCAAAGCGATCAGATCTTCCAGCTGTTTATCTGGCATCTCTGGCTGTCGGTGGTGCCGGTGTTTATCGGTTTATTGCTGGCTATCCCGATTGGACGCTTAATTCAGGCGGTGCCGCGCCTGAAAGCGGTCATCCTCAATTTGTTTGGCCTGCTTTATACCATTCCCTCGCTGGCGCTGTTTATTTTGCTGCCCGCCGTGCTGGGAACACGCATTCTCGACACCATCAATGTGGTGGTGGCGCTGACGATTTACGCCTTCGCCTTATTGGTACGTACGGTATGTGATGGACTGGATTCCGTCGCGCCAGATATCCGCCAGGCGGCTCTTGCCCTGGGATACAAACCCTTGCAGCAATTTGTCGCTATCGATCTGCCGATCGCCATACCGGTGATTGCCGCAGGTATCCGTGTCGCCATCGTCTCTAACGTCAGCATTGTCTCGATTGCGGCGCTGGTGGGCACGCCACAGTTAGGCAGTTTATTTACCCAGGGTTTTCAGCTGCAATTTCTGACGCCGATCATCGCCGGGGTGGTGCTGTGTATTCTGCTGGCCTTTATCCTCGATAACCTGGTGGTCTATGGCACCCGTCGTCTGGTGATGTGGCAACCGGCAAGGAGAACATCATGATCGACTGGTTTATGAATGGTGCACACTGGACGGGCGATGGTGGCTTATGGGTACTGATCTATCAGCATCTGATTTACAGCGCGGTTGCCCTGATTTGCACCATGATCGTGGCCTTTCCGATTGGTTGCTACTGCGGCCATACCGGCAAAGGTGAACGGTTATTACTGGGTTGCGCCAATGCTCTGCGGGCTTTGCCTTCATTTGGCCTGATCATTATTCTGGTGATTGTTCTGGGACCGGTTTTCACCTCGGATTTAGCCTTTATCATCCCCAGCCTGATTGTGTTAATTGCCCTGGCGTTGCCTTCGATTATGCTTGGCATCTGGTCGGGAATTACCAGTATCGATCGTACCGTGATTGATGCCGCCAGAGGAATGGGATATTCCGACTTACGTCTGTTATTAACCGTAGAATTACCCTGTGCCTTACCCTTGATTATTTCCGGTATTCGTAGCGCAACGCTGCAAATCATCTCCACCGCTACCATCGCTGCTTATGTTTCATTAGGCGGTCTGGGACGGTTAATTATTGATGGGCGCGCACAAAACGATTATCAGCAAATGATTGCGGGCGCAGTGCTGGTGGCATTGCTGGCACTGCTGGTTGATTGTTTTTTTTCACTGCTGATCAGAATCATTGTTTCCCCTGGCATTTTACGGCGGGAGCCCCTGCTGAAATCACCCATTCGTTTATTTTCTACACGCAACCGGAGTCTGCTTAAATGAAATTGAGTCATTTGTTTGCCGTGTCACTGTTTTCTCTCGCGTTTGTTCAGGCATCTTATGCGGCAACGCCCGCCACCATTATTGTCGGATCGGCGGATTTTCCTGAAAGCCAGCTGTTAGCGACCATTTATGCGGATGCGCTGGCAGCGAAGAATATTCATGTTGAAAGGAAAATGAATATCGGCAGCAGGGAGGTATACATGCCTGCGCTCACTGATGGCTCAATCAACCTGATTCCGGAATATACCGGTGCGGCCCTGCAATATTTTGATAAGAGTTCTACAGCGAAAAGCAGCGATCAAGTGACCAGTGACCTGAAGAAGGTGTTGCCAAAAGGGATTGCCATGCTGACGCCCTCACAGGCTCAGGATGTGGTGACCCTCGCGGTGACGAAGAAAACCGCCAGTGAATATAATCTGAAAGATATCGATGATCTTAAGGATCACAGTAAAAATATGATCCTCGGCGGTCCGGCAGAATGGAAAACCCGCCCGGAAGGGATCCCCGGATTAAAATCGGTCTACGGCTTGAATTTCAAATCCTATAAAACGCTGGACGTGTGCGGTCCATTGACGCTTTCTGCCCTGGAGCATGGACAGGTGAATGTTGCCTGTGTGTTCTCCACTGACCCTGCTATTAACACTAAAAATCTGGTGTCGTTAAAAGATACCAAAAATCTTAATCCGGTCCAGAATGTCGTTCCCTTGCTGTCAGCCGCGAAAGCAGATAAGACCGTGAGTGATACGTTAAATGCCATTTCTCAGGCGTTAACCACGGAAGATTTGATTGCGATGAATGCGCGCCTTAATGATCATGATGATTTTGATACGATCGCCAATGACTGGCTTAAAGCACATAAAATAAACTAACGCCACGCGGTGGAAGAGGAAACTCTTCCACCTGATTATCATGACGGCTGGATATGAAATGAAAGACTTCATGCATGCGGTGTTGATGAAGCAAGAGCGTGTGCTATTAAGCGATCAGGGATGTTCCGTTGACGATATTGTGGCGATCGCTGCCGGGGCTAAAGTTTCTCTTGATACTGCCTCTCTGGAAAATATGCGCCAAACGCAGAGGCTTATGCAGAGCGCAATAAGCAGCGGCATGCCAATTTATGGCCTGACAACCGGTATCGGTGATTTGTATTCCGTCAAATTAACCCCTGAAGAGATCAAACGCACCCAGCTAAATATGCTGCGTAGCCACGCCAGCGGGGTCGGTGAACCGCTCGATGCCTGCAATGTCAGGGCGATTATGGCAACTATCATTGTGGCGATGCTGAAAGGTGCCAGTGGTGTATCACCTGAGTTGCTCGCCACTATGGTGGCCATGCTAAACCAGGGGGTAATTCCCCGCGCTCCCATGGGTGGCTCGGTGGGGTATCTGATTGCGACGGCGCATATCGGGCTGGCGGTATTTGGCGAAGGTGAGTCCTGGTATCAGGGCGAGCTGTTACCCGGCGCTGAAGCACTGCGTCGTGCCGGTATTGCGGTGCGTGAACCGGGGCCGCGTGAAGGGCATGCGCTGATCAGTGGCACTTATGAGATCAGTGGCCTGGGGGCAATAGCACTGGTCCGCTGCGAGGCGCTGATCAAGCTGGCCGATCTGGCGGGTGCGATGAGTCTGGAAGCCATGAAAGGGAATACCCGTGGTTACGATCCTCGGCTGCATCGCTTTCGTCCGCATCCTGGTCAGACCGAAACCGCCGAACGCTTAGTGAAAATTTTAGCGGACAGTGCAATTCTGGCTCACTATCGTGACCATCGCTTGCAGGATGCGCTGAGTTTGCGCTGTATTCCGCAGGTGCACGGTGCGGTGCGGGATGCCATCGCCTGCTGCCGACGCGTGCTGGAGATAGAAATCAATTCGTTAACTGATAATCCGGTATTTATTGTTGAAGATAACGCGTTAGTCGCCCTGCCTGGTGGTAATGGGCATGGTGCCCCGGTGGCACTGGCGCTTGATCATCTGGCGATGGCGATTGCCACTTTATCCACCATCTCGCAGGCCCGCAGCGATCGACTGGTGAACGGCCATTTGAGTGGTTTACCCGGATTTCTTTCCGCCGATCAGGGCGGTGGTTCGGCATTCTCCATCTCGCCGTGCGTGGCGGCGGCGCTGTCTGCCGAGAATCGCCTGCTGGCGGCCCCGGCGTCAGTCCACACCATGTCTACGGTGGCGGGGCAGGAGGATCATATTTCGCAGGGTGCAGCATCAGCGCGTAAAGCGCAGGCTGCCACCGATAATCTGGCCGATTTATTAAGTGTCGAATTGCTGTGCGCGGCGCAGGCACTGGATTTTCATGCACCATTACAAGCTGCCACCGCCACCGCAGCGGCGCTGCAACTGATCAGAACCAAAGTGGCTTTCCGCGATCGTGACCGCGCCATGTACCCGGATCTGGCGGCGGTGCGTCAGTTCATTGATAACGGCGAGTTGAATAAGATTGTTGATGCGGTAATGGCATAACGCGTGTCAGGCACCCAGCGGGTGGGTGCCTGATAAAACGATCAGAACACGACGGAATAGTTCAGCCCAAAGGTTCGGCCTCGCCCCTTGTAAGTATAAAGACCGGCATCACCGTAGGTTGGACTGTACAGACCCGGCGCGCGCTGGCCCCAGACGGTGGTGTAATCTTTGTCCAGCAGGTTTTCGACACTGAAGCTGAGTTTGCCAATCGGTAGGTCATAACTTCCCAGCAGATCCACCGTATTGTAGCCATTGATTTTTTTGCCATCCGCATCGGAAACATCGAAGGTCTGGGTGCTCTGCACCCGCAGATTCCAGTTACCTGGCGTCCAGTTAAGCCAGGCGCTGACTTTAGAAGGGCTGGCGCTATCTACGCTCAGCTTCTGCCATTGACCATCGACACGGGTTTCAGATTTGATCAGGTTGAAATTGGTCCCGGTACTCCATTCGCTGTCGCTAAAGAAATAATCCACCTGACCTTCCACGCCATAAATGCGGCGTTTATCGTCGTCGAGATTAATCGTCATATCTGTTTTGTTGATGCTGATGGTTTTATCTGACAGGGAATAATAGGCCGCGATTTGGCTGCGCACATTATCGCCGGTAAAACGCCAGCCAAGTTCATAGGCATCAACCTTGATACCGTCCAGTTTTGAGTTATTGACGTTGACGCTATTGGTCAGATTGTAGTGACCATTACTGAGCTGATAGGTGCCGGATCCGTAATATTTCGCCAGATCCGGGATTTCAAAGCCTTGCGAAAAATTGAACCACAGCTGCTGACGTTCCGTCAGATGTCCCAGGATACCGGCATTGAAAAGCAGGTTGTTGTAGTCGGTGGTGCCGCCAGGCACCGCATCTGCCGAGTTGGCTCGACCCGTGGCAATCGCCTGCTGCTGGGCATAGCCGACAAAATCATCCACTTTATTTTTGGTGTACTGATAACGTACGCCGCCACTCAGCGTGATGGCGGCAAAGTCGTAGCTGGATTGCAGGAACGGCGCGAGGTTAGTAATACTGTAACCTGGGTAGCGACCCACGTTGTACGCGTTGTTCAGCGTCATCCCACCACTGGCGGCAGCAGTGGTGAGGTCAAAAAATTGCTGATTCGCATCAAAAGTTTCATGTTCTGCATCGATACCATAAGTCAGCGTCAGGGCATCAACCGGCTTGCTGTTCAGCGTCAGTTTTCCGCCATAAAAATCCGTTTTTTGTTGTGATGCACCGATGCTGGTAACGCGCCCACCACTGAGCGTCGGGAAGGGGTAAAACGTCAGACTTTCATCGCGATAGTAAATCTGGGCAACCAGATCCTGACCGAGGAAATCGGTATTCGAGTATTGCAGATTAATCAGATGACGTTCAGTGCCGGGCAGACGATCCGAATCCAGATTGCCGCTATTGTAAGCATTGCCCGAGCCGGTCACGGCGGAGAAGTTCTCTCCCAGATACAGGCCGTGTTTGCCATCCGATTCGCTTTTATAATACTGCGTGGTCAGCTGCAATTGCTGATGGTCGTCGATGTTGAGCGTACCGGTGCCCATGACATCCAGGCGGTCGGAATATTGCAGCCCGGTCTGGGTGTTATCGATAATGACTTCATCACCCTTGCCGTCATACCAGCCACCATAACGCTGGTATGCCACAGACAAGCGACCGGCTGCCTTGTCATTACCGCCACTGACCGCTGCGGCGATGTTCTCATCATGATCGTTATGGCTGTTGAATCCGCTTTTAAGCCCGGTTTGTACTTCAACCTGCGTCTCTGGCTGACCTTTTTTGGTGACGATGTTGATCAGGCCGCCGGTACTGCCGCCGCCATAAAGCGATGTCGCCCCTGAAATCACTTCAATGCGTTCGATATTAAAAGGATCAATGGAATCCAGCTGACGGCTGTCGCTGCGCGATGAATTGAGACGCACACCATCAACCATCACCATCATGGAGCGTCCACGCATATTCATACCGTAATTGGTTCGCCCCTGACTGCTTACGTCCATACCGGGAATGAGCTGCGCCAGAATTTCCTTCAATTCCTTGCCGCCACGGGCCTGCTGCTCGATCTCGGCTTGTTCGACAATCCACGTGGTTTGGGCCATTTCCGCCACGCTGCGGTGTGAACGGTTGGCTGACACCACCAGCTGTCCCTCCGGTGACTCCTCCGCCCAGGCAACGGAAGAGAGCATGGCAAGCAGGCAGGGTTTTATAACCCAGAGATAAGGTTGTTTCATGGTTATCTTTCCCAGAAGGTATTTTAGGTTATTGTTTAATAATGATTTTATTGCAATGCGGGTGGAGCTCAGGAGAAGGGCGAGTCATCAATACCGGCCGGGTCATCGCGTTAATACCCGGATTTACAGAAGGGTGATTCATAAGGGAAACTCATCTTATTATTGATAATGATTATCGTTATAATATGTATTTCTTTTACATTCTCAACAATATCCTGAAATATTTACACACTTATTTTTAGCGAAATCCTCACAAAATTAATGCGTTTGTCCTTCAGGATGACAGGAAGATGCACCTAGCGCTGGCACAATCTTCCATGGCAAAACCCGAAATCTGTCTCAGGCTTTTAAACTATTGCGCTGCACCAGCAGCGCCTGAAACACCCGGCGGTTCGGCGTATCGGCGGTGGGGGACAGCAGCAGTTCGCAGGTGGCTTCGGCCATCTCGGCCAGCGGCTGGGAAAAGGTGGTGAGTTGATAACCCAGCCAGCTGGCCTGCTCGATGTTATCGAAGCCAATTACGCTGATATCCTGCGGAATGCGCAGACCAAACTCATACCTGGCAGCGTCCATAAACCCGCAGGCGATAAGGTCGGTGACGCAGAACACGCCATCCGGGCGTGTTGTCTGACTCAGCAGTTCACACGCAGCATCGACACCGCTTTGATAGCTGGCGCTACCGGGCCTGACCAGCGACACCTGGGTCCCGGCCTGTGCTGCCGCTTCGAGAAAGCGGGTTTCGCGGATCACCATACTTGGCGAGCGTGCAGAGGAGGACACCAGCGCGATGCGATGGCAGCCCGCGTTAGCCAGCAGATTAAAGGCTTCATTCATGGTCGAGCTGTAATCGATCTCAATGCTATCTGCTCCGGCAAACTGCCCCATACGGTTGATCACAATCACCTGCTGCCCGCTTTGCAGACAGATTTCAATCAGCGAGCTGGGGGGCTTGCCTGACAGCACAATGGTGGCCGTAGAACGGTAGTTGAGCGTCTGTTGCAGGGCTTCTCTGGCGCTGTCCTCGCCGTCATCGGTGTTGATCACCATCACCGCCCGGCCATATTTATTCAGGCTGCGGGTGAGATGCTCCAGTAAACTGGCCTGGTACGGCGACGCCAGGTTACCGCCGAGGATACACACCGGGCGGCTGGCCTCTTTGGAGAGGCCGCGCGCCAGATGATTGACGTGATAATTAAGCGCCTGTGCGGCCGCGAGCACTTTACGCCGGGTTTCCGCCGAAACGCTGCTGCCAGGGGTAAAGGTGCGCGACACTGCGGAACGGGAAACGCCCGCGAGGCGCGCCACCTCGGTGGCGCTGGCAAAACCCGGATTTTTATCGCTCATGACGCAAACCTGCCGCGCTGAGTGCGTTTTCGATGGCGATGGCATGCTCCGCCAGCCGGGTTAGCGAGGGTTTGGGTGTTTCGAACCATTCATCCGGATGGAGCTGACGCTGGTCACGGACCACGGCCAGGGCATCGTCCAGTGTTGGATAGCGTTGCGGACACTCAAGGTGCATAAACAGCGCCACCAGCGCCACTGAGCGACTGCGCCCGCCACGGCAGTTCACCAGAATATTGCCCCGTTTGCGGTTGCGGTAGGAGGGTTTATCAGGAATCTGCTGCTGGAGCGCCGAGCGCATCAGGTAATAACCGGCATGCAGCATTTCCGGCGCATTACCGTCACCGTCAATCAGCCCGATTTTGTAGTAACGCACTGCGCCGGAACCGTGATTCAGCAGATGCGCTGCCGCAGGGTCCTCCGGGGTAGTGACCCAGTCGATATCCAGATTCACCGCGCAGTTAATCACGATACCAATATCATGTTCGGCCAGCAGCGCCGCATCGCACACGCCGCTGGAACCGCCGATATAGATATCCACGTCCCAGCCGGGAAAATCGCTGACGATTAAACTGAGCGGCGGGCGGGGATAATGCGTTGTCAACGTCGGGAGCGGCACTGCCGGAATGTCCAGTGGGATGCCCGATGCGCGCGCAACGGAGGCCGCGATGCCAGGCGCAGCGGCCAGTACCGGCAGGCCGTTAAAAATACCCGCCGCATCGCCAGGAATGGGCCCGGTCTGGCCGCCTGCTTCGCGTACCAGCAGCAAGCCCGCGAGACAATCCCAGGCATTCATATGCAGTTCAACATAACCATCGGTGCGTCCTTCCGCGACCCAGGCCAGCGCCAGGGCACCGGAACCGCCGCGACGCACGCTGGCCCCCTGGTTCAGCATGGCAGCCATCACGTCGAGATAGCGGCGCTGACTATGACGGGAAGACCAGCCCAGTTCTAAACAGGCCTGCTGCATATCGTCAATGGCGTTACAGTGTAACGGTTGATCATTTTTCAGCGCATAGTGGCCACGGCGCGTCTGGTAAAGCTCCTTGCTGACCGGGTTGTAGATGGCACCCAGTTCGGTGATGCCCTGGTGAACCCAGGCAATACACACGCAGAAATGGGTGATGCCGCGGGCATAGTTGGCGGTGCCATCAATCGGATCGACCACCCACAAACTCTCTGCACTGGCAGGGGGATGGGCGCTCTCTTCGCCCAGCACCAGGTCGTTGGGGAAGGCGTCTTTGATGGCCTGTAACACCAGCGCTTCAACCGCAGTATCGGCTTCGGTGAGAATATCCTGGTGTCCTTTGAGTTGATATTCACCCGCTTTGCGCGAGTGAAAATAGCGCAGTGCGGACTCTCCCGCCTCGATGACAATGCGTTTCAGCGCCGCTTCTCGTTGTGCTATATCGATAATGGTCAAGGTTATCTGCCTGTGATGAAGAGAAAAAGGGTGATCGCCTGGTCTGGTCAATCGCTATTTTTGATAGTTCAGGCTCCAGATATCCTGCCAGTCCTGACGGCTTTTCCAGTCGTTTTTGGCGGTTGCCGTCAGGTATTCCATCAATTCTGCCCGGTATTTTTCGATGCCGGAGGCTTCATCAGCAGGCAGTTTTACCGTCTGATTGGTCGACATTTTGCCGTCTACGCCCTGTGGGGCGATGCCTTCAGCCGTTAACAGATAATGAATAAACAGTTTAGCCGTATTCGGGCTATGGCTACCGGTGGCTATCACCCCGAGGCTGGGATAATTCCAGCCGATAAAGGGCTTCATGCCGCTGCACAGACCCAGTTTCATCCCCAGCTTGTTGTCGCGAAATTTGGCAGTTGAAACCAGTCCAACAAAGTCAGTTTTGCCATCCGGTGCGCCAATGGCGGAAGCGGCATCGTTGTCAGAATGGGTGAGCAAAACGCCGTTGCCTGCCAGCGCCTTGACAAACGCCGCGGTGGCCGATTTTTCATCGGTATGCAGCGGTTTGCCGAATTCCTGCTGGTAGGCATCGCGGATCTGCTGATCGTAATGGGTTTCCATCTGACTGAACCAGTCGGTATACGCGGGTTTGCTGGTGGGATCTTGCATCGCCACCCGTCCATGCCACTGCGGCTCGGTAAGCTGCCAGATATTGGTGACCGGGCAGGTGGTGTGATGTTCGGTGTTGTAGGCGAAGACATTGGGTGCCAGCACCACGGTCAGCGGTTGCTGATAGCGGGCGGCAATGTTGCCGCGCAGATCGTCCGGCACCCAGCTTTGGGCATAACCTTTGTTGATCAGCTGCGTCATCCCGGCTGGTGCATCCTCGACGATCGCCACATCCGTCCTGACATTCTTTGCCTGCGCTTCACGGCTCATGATTTCAATAATCTGCGGGGCATCGGCTTTTACCCCGGTCGCCTGTAACCCGTATTGTTCACTGAAGGCTTTCGCCTGCTGCACAATCTTCCCGGTGGAAGCGTAGACGGTAATCGGTTGTTCTTTTTTGGCGGCAGCGATCAGGGCCTGCAAATCGAAGGATTCCGCATGGGCCAGCGGGCCGCTGAGTAAGGTACTGGTGACGAAAAGGGTGGTTAAACGACGTTTCATTTTGCTTCCATCATCAAGTGAACAATTGGGTTAAAGCGCAGCAACACGCTGCCCGTGGCTGTTAAAGAAATGCAGGGAGTGAGCGGGTAACTGGCAATGCACCTGCTGCTGTGCCTGCCAGCGTGGTCGCAACTGGGTGGAATGGAACAGATGATCATTGCCAGCCACCAGTTCAATCACCCAGCTGCCGCCAGTGGGCATGATGTTATCGATGGTCATTGGCACGCTGTTGCTGACGGATTCCGCGCTGATCACCACTTCTTCTGGCCGGATCCCGCAGACCTGCGCAGGTGCGTCCAGCGAAAAGCGCTGCTGTAAATGCTGCGCCAGCGGGCTTAACGGCTGATCAAGCGGGATCATATTCAGCCTTGGCGTGCCGATAAACTCGGCGACAAAGCGGTTCGCCGGGGTGGCATAGATTTCATCCGGCGTGCCGACCTGCTGCATCTGCCCGGCGCTCATCACCGCGATGGTGGTGGCGAGAGTCATCGCCTCCCACTGATCGTGGCTGACAAAAACAATGGTGGTACCGAAGGTGGCATGTAAGCGGCGCAGCTCGGCGCGCATTTCCAGCCGCAGCGTGGCATCGAGGTTAGACAGCGGTTCGTCAAGCAACAGCACGCCGGGGTTAACCGCCAGCATACGCGCCAGGGCAACACGCTGCTGTTGTCCGCCAGACAGCTGGGCCGGATAACGCGCGGCGTAATCGGCGATACGCAGTTTTTCCATCACGTCGCGGCACCGGGCAACACGCTCTTTAGCCGGGACTTTTTGCAGGCGCAGACCGAAATCCACGTTTTGTTCCACGGTCATGTGCGGCCACAGCGCGTAGCTCTGAAAAACCAGGCCGATACCGCGTTTCTCAGGGGGCAACCAGGTACCCTGAAGCACGGAATCCACCACCTTGTCTCCGATGATGATTTCGCCACCGCTGGCATGCTCAATCCCGGCGATCATACGCAGGATGGTGGTTTTACCGCAGCCGGACGGTCCGAGCAGGCACATAAATTCGCCGTCTTTCACTGTCAGGTTGATGTTATTCACCGCTGGCGCGCTGCTGCCAGCATAGGTTTTGGTCAGATTGGATAAATGGATTGAGGGCATGTTAGTTCTCCAGACCATCGGCCAGACCAGTTCCGGTGATTTTCTGAATCATCACCGTGCCAGCCCAGGAAATAAGCGCAATCATCAGCACCACGGCGTTGGCCGCCTGCTGGTAGTTGTAGTCAATCAGACGCAGGGAATACGTGGTCAGCACGTCCGTAGCCGGGGTCGCGAGGATGACGAACAGGCTCACGCCTTTAATGCCAGAAATAAACGGCAGCAGGATCCCGGTAGCCAGCGGCGCTGCCTGAATGGGGATCACAATGCGGGAAATGCGCGCGAACCAACCGGCACCGGCGATACGCGCCGCTTCTTCCGCTTCTTTGCCTAACTGGGTCATCGCCGCGATGCCGGAACGGCTGGCATAAGGCATTTTTTCGGCAATCAATGCCAGGATGAGAATCAGCGGGGTGCCGTATAACGCCGGTACCGGCCCGCGAGCCACGGCAAACAACGAAAGAAAGGCGGCAGCAAAGGCGATGCCGGGCACCAGATACGGCAGGAAGGTTAACTGACGCAAGAAAGCTGCGATCCAGCGCGAATGGCAGCGCATCACCGCATAACCCACCAGTAAGCCCAGCACCCCACAGGCCGCGGAGGCGGAGCCGACGATCAGCAGGGTGTTCCACACCGTATGCCAGAATTCCGGCGTCAGCAGGATGCCGTTATGCAGGGCAACAGTATCGAGGTTGTGCCCGATCCAGTACGCCAGCGTAAAGTTGTCGGCGGTGAAGCGGCCTGGCAGGGTCATCACCGTTGACAGGAACAGGGTGATTAGCGGAATCGCCACCCCCAGCAGCACAAACGTCAGCGGCAGGAAGGAGGCCAGCATGCGCCAGGATCCCAGCTGGCGGCGACGTTCCATCACGCCTTTGCCACCGACGGTGACAAAGCGTTTTGCCTCGCGCAGCATCTTCATATCGAGGATCAGGGTGATCATCCCCATCAGCATAATCACTGTGGCGATAACCGCTGCCACGCCGGACTGGCGCGTACCGATCGCCCGGTATAACCCGGTGGAGAGGGTGTCGAAGTGCACCGGAAGCCCGAGAATATACGGCAGGGCGAACTCACCGATGCAGTCGGCGAAGATCAACAAGGCGGCAGACAACAGCGCCGGGCGCATCAGCGGAATGATAATTTTCCAGGCAATGGTGCGGCGCGAGGCACCCAGCACCCTGGCGCATTCTTCCATCTGGCTATCCATGCGCTTCAGGGCATTGCCGACAATCAGGATCACCAGCGGCGCGTAGTGCAGCACCATGATCACCACAATCGGGAAGTAACCATAGGCCACCCAGTTTGGCGTCTGGATCCCCATCGCCTCCAGCCAGCCCGGCTGGCCGCCAATGGCGTGGTTTTTAAAAATGGTGGTCCACGCCAGGGCGAAGGTCCAGGAGGGCAGCATAAACGGCACGATAAGCAGGGTGGCGAATCCCTTTCTGCCCGCGACATCGGTGCGGTTGATCAGCCAGGCCAGCGTCATCCCGACGATCAGTGCACCCACCACGGTGCTCAGAGCCACGGCCAGCGTATTGAGCAACGGTGTCCAGAGCAGCAGATCCGACATTTTTGATGTCAGGGTGCGCAGCAGGTAGTAAGTGGTGAATGCGCCCTCGGTGGCATCGGTGCGACCTTCGTCACCACTTTGCACCAGCACGGCATTCAGCAGTACCGCAACCACCGGGGCAAGAATGATCCAGCTAAACAGCATCATCAGCAGTGCACCCAGCAGATTGGCGGGTTCCTGGCTGATGATGGACAACGTGTGGCGGAGCTTCGTCCACGCTATGTTGCGCGGGTGTGTTTCGGCTTGATAAGACACAGATGCATCCCTGTCGGTTGAAAACAGACAGGAATATATCGGTGCAATGTTACAGTTTTGCGACCTTTTTGCACATATGTGCAAAATGTTGCGCGCGGCAAATTAACCGGCGGAAACGGGTGATTCACCTAAGGGAATAGCAGCCTGTTGCAGGCATTCGATAATCAGGCGGTGCAAGGGGGCATTATGGTTGGCATAGCGCGTGACGACGATCAGTTCGCGATAAAACGTCAGGTCGCCGAGGGGGAGAATACGCAAGGCACACTGCCGCTCCGTCCATAAACCCGCCCAGGGAACCAGCGCGATACCTAAGCCGCTCTCTACCATTTTTACGATGGCATCGATTTCATCCACTTCCAGCGCCAGTTTGGGTTCCAGACGATGTTCGCGCAGAAACATGCTGACCTGACGCCCACCAAATGAGGTGCGATCATAGCGAATAAACGGCTGGCTGCGCAGCAACGCCAGCGGTTCATCACCCGTAAGCGTGGCGGGCGTAATCAGCACATAAGGTTCGCGCACCAGCGTGTTATGCCACAGCTCTTTCGCCAGCGGAAATCCCGGTTTGATCACTACGGCAAGGTCAATATTCCCGGCTTCAACCTGGGTCAGCAGATTAAAAGAAACCCCCGGCAGCAGTTTGGTCTCCAGTCCTGGTGCGGTGGCGTGCAGTTGAGTCAATGCCTGCGGTAACAATCCGGTCTGAATCGAGGATATCGCGCCAATTTTTATCGAACCGCGATAATCATTCAGGTTTTCGGGCTGCGCCATGCGGGAGAAGATTTGCAGAATCTCTTCGGCCATCGGTAACGCGCGATTGCCGTCAGCATTGAGAATGGCGGTGCGACCGGAGCGGTCAAACAGCTGCATTCCCAGCGCCTCTTCGAGGCTGCGAATTTGCGCACTGACTGCCGACTGGGTTAAGCCAATCCGCTGTCCGGCGGCGGCAAAAGATCCTAACTGAGTTACTGCCACAAAGGTTTTTAGCTCACGCAGCATAATATCCACACTCATCGAAAAAATTGTTGTTTGACGAAAAATATATTCGCTTTTAATAAAAATTTTATCCTTATTATCACAGAATCACAACGACACCAATACAACCTTGATTCTGGAGCACAACATGGCGTTAAGTCCTTTTCACCTTGCGATTCCTGTTTACGACCTGGCTGCTGCGCGTAGCTTTTACGGCGAAATCTTTGGTCTGAGCGAAGGCCGTTCCAGCACCCAGTGGGTGGACTTCGACTTCTACGGTCACCAGCTGGTGATTCACGAACATCCTAAAACCGCGAACCAGGATCATGCACATACCAACCCTGTCGATGGTCACGATGTGCCGGTGCCGCATTTCGGCATCATTCTGAGCTGGGAAGAGTGGGAAGCGCTGGCTGCCCGTCTGCGTGATTTCAAAACTGAATTCGTGATTGAACCCTATGTCCGCTTCAAAGGGCAGGTGGGCGAGCAGGCAACCATGTTTCTGTTCGACCCGTGTGGCAATGCGCTGGAATTCAAAGCGTTTAAAGATATGAGCCAGCTGTTCGCTCGTTAAGCCACTGCCAGGGCGAGGTTCGCCTCGCCAGATTACGGGACACTATGGTCAAGCAAACCTTAACGTGGCGGCGCGATCCTTCCGGTGAACGCTGCATGATTATCACCTTACCTGGGCATTCCGCACCCCATACTCTGCTCTCCCAGCTCGCGCGATTTCTGCATGCTAATCCACTGCCTGGCGTCCGTGATATCGTCCCAGCGGCGCATTCGCTCGGTATTCACTATCAGCCGGAAGTGCTGTGGCGTATCGATAATTCCCTGTCACCTTACAGCCAACTGGTGAATCGCCTGGATGCAATCCTGAGTCGCTTTTCCCCGCAGGAAACGGAACAGGGACGCGAGATGGTCATTCCTGTCTGCTATCAGGGGGAGTACGCGCCGGACCTGATAAATATTGCGCAGCATTGCGGGATATCACCCGAGGAAGTGGTCAGCCGTCACCAGCAAAAAGTCGTCGATGTGCTGATGCTCGGCTTCTTGCCCGGTCATCCCTACCTTGGGGCGCTGGATGCGATTTTTACCTTGCCGCGTCGCGCCACACCGCGTCTTTCTGTCGCAAAAGGATCGATCGGTATCGCCAACCAAATGGGGGTGATTTACCCACTGACCTCACCGGGCGGCTGGAACCTGATAGGGCGAACGCCACTGACGTTGTTTTCCACCGAACGCCAACCGGCGTGCCTGTTGCAGGCCGGTGATCGGGTGCGCTTCCGTGCCATTGATGAAGCGGAATTCAAAGCACTGGAGGAGATGCCCTATGTCGCTTGAGGTGTTACACCCCGGTATGGCCAGCAGCCTGCAAGATGAAGGGCGCTACGGTTATCAGCAGGCGGGTGTGCCGGTGTGTGGGGCGATGGACCGCTACTCGCACCGCCTTGCCAACCTGTTAGTCGGCAATCAGCGCGATTGTGCTTCGCTGGAGATTACCCTGCTGGGGCCGCGGCTGCGCTTCTGGCGTCGTGCCGTTATCGCCATCTGCGGGGCCGATCTTTCACCGCATATTGACGGGCAGCCGGTGCCCATGCAGCAGGCGGTTTCTGTTCCTGCCGGGGCGGTGCTCGGTTTTGGTCAGCGTCGGCAGGGGGCGAGGGCATATTTAGCCGTGCACGGTGGCTTTCATGTTTCACCGACGATGAACAGCCACAGCACTTGCCTGATGGCGCAATTTGGCGGTTTTGCCGGACGCTATCTGCGGCAGGGCGACCATCTGGTTACCCGCAGCGCCTTTGCCAACGCCACACCCCGCGTATTGCCCTTTAACGCGCCAGCGCTTTTCCCTCGCGAGCAACAACCTATCCGCCTGATGGCCGGACGTCACTGGCGGCAACTCTCCGCTGACATGCAGCAACGTTTTCTCGCTGCGGTTTATCGTATCGGCCAGGATTCGAATCGCATGGGTTATCGCCTGGAAGGCGAAGTGATTACCCGTGAACAGGCTATGGAACTGCCTTCGGAAGCGGTGGATTACGGTACCCTGCAACTGCCTCCCGATGGGCAGCCGATTATCCTGATGGCCGATGCACAAACCACGGGCGGCTACCCAAAAATTGCCCATGTTGCCAGCGTCGATCTGCCGCGCCTGGCACAAATGCTGCCTGGCGACGAAATACAATTTCGGCTGATCAGCGTCGATCAGGCACAACAACTGGCGATTGAGCGTGCTGCATGGCTGAATGCTTTGTGCGCGTAAGCGTTATTTTATTCGCGGGAAATATAAACCGGTCAATGACCGGTTTTTTAATGCCTGCTATTTACCTGCACCAAAATGAGGATATTGCCTGCATAATGTGCAGCGGAATAAATGATCGCCTGCTAAGTACTTTTATTTCCCATTTAACGGATGAAAAAAGGGGGAAATAAGCGGGACAGTAAGCGCGCAAATGAAAATAAAAATCATTTAATTAACTCATCCATCATTTTTATCATTCAGTGGCGCTAAGCACGAAACATTTTTATCAGTTCGACAAATGGCATTTCTCTTGCTCCAGATCAATGACAGTGTTCAGAAAAAACCAATAGCCGCACGGCTGATATTGAACCTCCATCTCATTGTTTTACAAGGCAGGTGAAAAATGTCGTATGAAGTTGAATCACAATTAACCTTACCTCGCGGGCGTGTCAAACCACAGTATGGTGAAAGCAGCGTTGCCCGGCGTGCGGCTATCGCCTCCATGACCGGCACCGCCATTGAATATTATGAATTCGGTATTTATGGCTTTATGGCAGTTATTATTGGCCCGCTGTTTTTCCCCGGTGGAAATGATACGGCAGCACTGCTGTCGATATTGGCGGTATTTGGCAGCGCATTCTTAATTCGTCCGCTGGGTGGTGTTTTGCTGGGCAGACTTGGCGACCGTATCGGACGCCGCAAAGTATTATTATTGACCGTGTTGGGTATGGGAGGCGCAACGGCCGCCATTGGTCTGTTGCCAACCGCCGCCGCAGTAGGTATTGCGGCACCCCTGCTGCTGGTGGTGCTGCGCCTGATCCAGGGATTCTTTGCCGGTGCGGAAATTATTGGCGCGGCGGCATTTGTGGCCGAATCTTCACCGACGGGGCGACGCGGTTTTTATGGTGCCTTCACCCCGGTAGGGGTGGCGCTCGGTGGCGGGTTTGCCGCGCTGGTATGCGGTGTGACCAGCAATCTGCTGGACAATACTCAGCTGGCGGCATGGGGCTGGCGCATACCCTTCCTGCTGACCATTCCGTTGGTGATTTTCTCGGCGTTAATTCGCCACCAGGTCGAAGAAACCCCGGCCTTTAAAGAGTTTCTTGCCAGCAACAAGATACAAAAGCATCCGTTTAGCGATGTCTTCCGTACCCAAACGCCCGCCATGTTGCGCGTCATCATGCTGACGTTCGGCCAGAATGCCGGTTACTGGATTGGCCTCGTGTTTATGAATATCTATCTGACCTCCTGGCTGGGCTTTGACAAAAAACAGGTGTTCTGGCTGATGGCCGGTATCAGCCTGGCAATGGCCAGCATGATGCCGTTCTGGGGCGGTCTGTCAGACCGTTATGGCCGTCGTGCCATTCTGCGCATTGGATTTATCGGTTATGTGGTGCTGGTGATCCCGATGATGATGCTGATGGACCACCACAACATCTGGCTGGCCGCGCTGGCGATGTTTATTGCCACCTTACCGATGCCGATTGTGCAGTCGGTAGGGTATCCCACCTATGCCGAGCAGTTCCCGACAGCCATGCGTTACACCGGCATGGCGATCAGCATCAATATGGGTGCGATTCTGGGTGGCGGTATCACGCCGTATTTAGTGACCCTGCTGATCAATAAAACCGGTTTCCTGCTGGTGCCGGGCATCTTTATGGCATGCGCGGCGCTACTTAGCCTGTGGACGCTGATGCGCCTCAAAGATACCCATAATGAGGTGCTTAAATGACCTCGTATACCACACCGGCGGCGTTACGCGCGGCGACAGCGCGTGGCGAATGGCGTCAGCCCACGGCTGGGTTATTGGATGGCTATCAGCAAGCCAATCTGGTGGTATTGCCGCAGTCCGACGCCTATGAATTCCTGCTGTTTTGCGTGCGCAATGCGAAAGCCTGCCCGGTATTAGCAGTCAGCGAAGCGGGGCAGACTGAAATTTTAATGGGAAAGAGCCACATTGATCTGCGTACCATGTTTCCCCGTTATCGTGTCTGGCAGCAGGGCCAGCTGGCAGACGAGCCGTACGATCTGCTCGACTGTTGGCCGGATGATGCCGTGGCGTTCCTGCTGGGATGCAGTCACTCGCTGGATGGCGCATTGCGCCGCGCAGGTATTCCGGTGAGTCTTGCCGCGCCACCGGTCTATCTGACACAGATTTCGTGCCAGCCGACTGCCCGCATGCAGGGATACGTGGCAGTGAGTATGCGTCCCGTCGCAGCAGATAAAGTGGATGAAGCGGTGGCGCTGAGTGCGGCTTATCCCTCTGCACATGGGACGCCGTTACATATTGGCGATCCCACTGAGATCGGGATTACTGATCTGGCGGCACCGGACTTCGGCGTCTTTCCCGGGGTGCACCCCGGCCAGGTGCCGGTGTTTTGGGCCTGTGGCGTGACACCGCAGCAGGTGTTACCCGCGCTGGGGAGTGCGTATCTGTTTACTCACTATGCCGGGCATATGCTGGTGCTGGATGACACAGTAGAACACTACTCGGCGCAAC
The DNA here is from genome assembly GCF_002095535.1 of Pantoea cypripedii. Taxonomy (NCBI): domain Bacteria; kingdom Pseudomonadati; phylum Pseudomonadota; class Gammaproteobacteria; order Enterobacterales; family Erwiniaceae; genus Pantoea; species Pantoea cypripedii. The sequence continues at coordinate 580,372 of NZ_MLJI01000002.1, read as the reverse complement.
TGCGTTAACGCAAAGATAGGCAACCAATTAACTTTAAAGCTTGCATTCAATTTCGAGGGCCGGGGGGTAAATTTACCCTCCGGCTTTAATCTTTTGGCATCCATATCTATATTCTGGCTGTCCTTTCCAGGCAACCTGTTTTTCTCCCTGATACAACACATATTGCTATTCTGTTTACAGGCCTCGGGTGGTATTTCCTTCATTATAAAAAATCAAAAAGCATAACTGGAGATCCGGGGATGAATCAGTACGACACGATTCTCGCGTTGCTTGGATGGATAGAAAGTAACCTGACAAAGCGTTTAACTATCGAACGGGTGTCAGATAAATCTGGCTATACAAAGTTTCATTTGCAAAGAATGTTTAAGTCGGTAACGGGGAGAAGCATTTGTGCCTATATCAGAGGGAGACAACTTTCCATGGCAGCAATGGAGCTGAGAATGACAAAGCGACCCATTATTGATATTGCAGCTGCCTGGCACTTTGATTCGCAGCAATCCTTTACCCGGGCATTTAAGAAACAGTTCGGTTACACTCCCGCCCGCTATCGTAAATCTGATGACTGGGAACTGGAAGGAATGGAAATTCCTCTTTATCTGGTGTCAGTTGATGTTGCTGCGTGTATAAGTAAATAATTCTAACTTTTATCACCATCCCTGGGAAATATTTTAATTATAAGGGGTGTCCTGTCATCTGTTTTTTAGCATCTCTTTAGTGATCCCCGGATTATCTCTGCATAAACGTCGGAATTCTGAAGGTGGGAAAACATAGTTTTGCGTGAATGTTCTGGTGAATGAGGATTGAGAGTCATAACCATATTTTAATGAGATGGCAATGATGGTTTCATCACTATAAACAAGGTCGCATGCTGCCTTGAACAACTTTAGATCACGAATGTAGCGCCCCAGTGTTTTCTTTTTCACAACTGAAAACATTTTCTGAAGATACCATTTTGAATAACCAGAGCGTTTGACAACATCATCAATCCTGAGGGATGAGTTAATGTTGTTGTCAATCCAGCTTTCAATCCAACTTTCAAGGTCATGGATAATAACTTCTCTTCTTACCATTTCAAAATCCCTCGGTTGCAGGTGGTGTTATTCGAAATATAAAGTGGAAAGGTTATATAAAGTTATAACGAAGCGTGCGATGAATTTAAGCGTAACTCTGGGTGATAATTGCGACAAGTAATAAAATTATATTTTTTCTGAAAGTCCAATGTTTTTTATAAAGATATAAAATTATTGGATAAAAATATAATAATCTTGCGCCAGCCAATGCTGTTTAGATCCGGAATGTGTTGAAGTTGTATTCAGGATGTCTGTTAAGACGTTTTTGAACTTTTTATGACAGTATTTTCATTATAGTAAAGAGAAGATGATGTTTCCCCTCCATTCAATAAAAACGGTCTTCTATAGCGCAACACATTTTGCATAATATTTAACATTTTAGTCGTCTACCTTTTCCTGGGGTGAGATTTTAAATATTCAAAATTATCTTATCTATTCATGTGCATCTCAGGAGGCGTTGGTGAAAAATAAATTTATTATTTCGGCTATGTTACTTATGGTGAGTGCAGGCGCTGGAGCAGCCCAGCTGGTTTCAAAAGACGAAGTCAGCCACTACAAATTAACAAAAATTGGTACTGTAACCGTGATGGATACTCAGGGGGCTGTCGGATCCCCAAGTGATTTACATGATGAGCTATCAAAAAAAGCGGATGAAAAAGGGGGGAAATATTACGTTATCATCGCGGCTCGTGAACATGGACCCAATTTTGAAGCGGTAGCTGAAGTGTATAAATAATTAATTGAAACGGAGTTGTGTCAGGCAACTCCGTTGCAGATGCTGTCGTCCTGATTAAAATTCGGTCAGTGACAGGCGGTATTGCTCTCCGAAATCTATTCTTTCTCCTGTTATTGCAACATTTTGGTGCAAGCAGTTGCGGTAATATTCCAATATTCTGCCACTGGTGTCGCCAGAACACTGATATTCACTTTGGCATGGTATATGCAGCGCTGACTGACTCACTTGTCAGTCGGAGCATTAAGATGACTAATACAGCATTGTCTAACGCTGTTGTAGTAAGCCAAAAGAAAAAATGGGGTCAATTGGCTTTGGGGCTGCTTTGTATGATATCGATCTCCAGCCCCCAATATGTCTGGGCATTATTTACCCGCCCATTGATGGAAAAGCTTAATGCGCCTTTGGCCGAGATTCAGATTACTTTTTCAATTCTGATTATTTTGCAAACATTCTTCTCACCTATCTAGGGCAAGCTTATTGATCGCTTTGGTCCACGTAAATTGATTGCCGTAGGGACCGTATTGACAGGACTCAGCTGGATGCTGGTTGCGCGCATGGAATCGCTGATGGAGTTATATCTCTATTATGGTGTGTTGGGAGGGCTGGGCACCGGCATTGTTTATATCGGTGTCGTCGGGCTGATGGTGCGCTGGTTCCCGGAGAAGAGAGGGTTCGCGACCGGCATGGTGGCAGCCGGATATGGTATGGGGGCGGTACTGACGACGTTTCCTATCACCACCTCTTTAGCAACGAAAGGGCTGGAAAATACCTTGTGGCAGTTTGGCCTGATAATGGCTGTGGTGGGTTTTATCGCCAGCCAGGGGTTAAGGGCACCGCAAGCTTCAACGGCTCAGAGCGCCGATGTTCCCCACCATGTCAGCAGCAAAAACTTCACATCGCGGGAAATGTTACGTCAGCCACTTTTCTGGTTGATGTTTGTCATGATGACCATGATGTCAACGTCCGGCCTGATGGTGACATCGCAAATGGCCATTTTTGCCGGTGATTTTGGTATTACTTCAGTGACGGTGCTGGGTATGGCTGCGCTGCCTCTGGCCATGACCATTGACCGTTTTATGAATGGCCTCACCAGACCGGTGTGCGGTTATATTTCCGACCGTATTGGTCGTGAAAAGATGATGTTCATTGCGTTTGGGCTGGAAGGTTGTGCAATGACGTTATGGCTACTGTGCAAAGATGATCCTCTGCTGTTTGTTTTGCTGTCCGGGCTGGTGTTTTTTGGCTGGGGCGAGATATTTTCGTTATTCCCGGCCACGTTAACCGATACCTTTGGCACCCGCTTCGCCACCGCTAACTATGGATGGCTGTATATTTCTCAGGGCATTGGTTCAATCTTTGGCGGTCCGCTGGCGGCATTATTGTATCAGCATACCAGCAGCTGGAGTCTGGTGTTCGCATGCGCGATTATGTTGGATATTGTGTGTGCGTTACTGGCCTTACTGGTCCTCAAACCCTGGCGCAGCCGTTTTATCCAGCAACTCAAAGCGTCAGTCTGAGATAGTCCGTAAATAATCTGTTTCTGCCCGGTAACGGGTATCAGATTTGGTCCTGAGTACCTGTCTTAAACACAAGTACCAGGACTATCATTTCCTTATGGCGTATGGCATATATGGCGCATGCAGATACCGCTGTTGTCAGCCAGAGGAATAAGATGAAAAAAACGCTCTATGTCAGCGATCTTGACGGGACTCTCCTGAACAGTGGCGGGGTATTGTCGGACTATTCCCGACATGCCATTGAAGGATTCTTTGACAAAGGCGTGTTTTTCACCTGTGCAACGGGCAGAACGCTGAGTTCAGTCAACATGCTGCTGGAAGGCGTGAAGTTCTCCTGTCCGGCGATACTCAGTGATGGGCTGTTTATCTTCGATATGATTGCGGACAAGCCGGTTAAAACCCTGCGCCTACACAATGATTTAATCCGGGCGGTAGAACGGGAACTGGAACGATGCGGCCAGGAAGGATTTCTCTACTGCCTGAAGGGCACTGAGTATGGCCTGTTCTATAAGACAGCCAATGATGACCTGAGCCAGCATTTTATCGAGAGTAAGCGCCCCTTTCTGGGGGAGAATATCTTCAAAACGGCGTCATTTAGTGAACTGCCGGAAGAGTACGTCCCGCTCTATTTTGTCATTTACCATGACTACCAAACCCTGTCATTACTGCAAAACGCTATCACCGGCGAAGAGGGCGCGCATTGCCTGCTCAATCGTGATGTCTACAGCGCGCAACCGGATATTTATTTTATGAATATCCTGTCTGATCAGACGTCAAAAAGCTCAGCCATTGACTTCCTGAGAGATTATCTGGGTGCTAACGAAGTGGTGGCGTTTGGCGATAACTTTAATGATCTGCCGATGCTGATGAATGCTGATCGCTGCTACGTTCCTGAGAACGGGATTGAAGAAGCAAAAGCTATCGCGACCGAGGTGATTCCTTCATGCGATGCAGATGCTGTGGTCAGGTTCATCGAAAAAGACCTTCTGAATCGGTAGCCCACTCAGTCCCTGCGGAATTCTGATGAGTCTTTACTGAGAAAAATATCCGTCAGAACTCACAGGCGGGTATTTTATCTTATCCGTATGGCTCATTGCCCCTTTAAATAGTCAAGTCTGGCTGCTGCGTAATGTTACAAAGACGTGTTACCAAAATTAAGTTACAGGACAGGATGTAAAAACCTGGTTGAGACATTGATCACAATTCTTGTGATGATGCTTCAGATAAGGTTACGGGTAACAGATTGGGTGGTTTTTTTAAATTATCCCGTTTGTCTTCCAATAGTAACTTTCATATCCAGGGGCGCACCGATGAAAGAGATGCATAAGAATAATATTGCATTACCTGCCAAACGCTGGTGGTATTTAATGCCAGTTATATTTATCACTTATAGCCTGGCTTATTTGGATCGGGCCAATTATGGATTTGCTGCTGCATCGGGAATAGAAAAAGATCTGGGGATATCTCATGCCACGTCGTCGCTGATTGGGGCATTGTTCTTTTTAGGCTATTTCTTTTTTCAGGTGCCGGGCGCAATTTACGCCGTTCATCGTAGTGTGCGGAAACTTATTTTCGTCAGCTTAATTTTGTGGGGTTTCTGTGCCACCGCCACCGGATTTGTGACCAATATCCCCATGCTGATGGTCATCCGCTTCATATTGGGCGTTGTCGAAGCGGCGGTGATGCCGGCAATGCTGATTTATATCAGTAACTGGTTCACAAAGACCGAACGTTCCAGAGCGAATACTTTCCTCGTATTAGGCAATCCGGTGACCGTGTTATGGATGTCAATCGCATCGGGTTATCTGATTGATGCCTTCGGCTGGCGTGAGATGTTCATGATTGAAGGGGCTCCTGCGCTAGTGTGGGCATTTGCCTGGTGGATTTTGGTCAGAGATAAGCCATCACAGGTGACCTGGCTGAATCCTGAAGAAAAACGCGTGTTACAAAACCAGCTCGATGCAGAACAAAAGAATATTAAGCCGATGCGCAACTATGGCGAGGCTTTGCGATCCAAAAAAGTGGTGATGCTGTGTTTCGTTCATGCACTGTGGAGCGTGGGAGTTTATGGTTTTATGATGTGGATGCCTTCCATCCTGAAAATGGCCGCCACCATTGATATTGTCTCCGTTGGCTGGCTCACCGCGGTGCCATACTTTGCCGCGATTGTCACCATGCTGCTGGTTTCCTGGTTATCGGATAAATTTCAAAACCGGAAGGTATTTATCTGGCCATTATTAATGGTGGCTTCGATAACCTTCTTCGGTTCATGGCTGATTGGTTCCCAGCATTTTTGGCTGTCTTATGGCTTACTGGTTTTAGCCGCGGCCTGTATGTACGCACCCTATGGACCTTTCTTTGCTTTAATTCCGGAAATTCTGCCGAAGAATGTGGCGGGTGTTTCAATGGGGCTGATTAATTGCTGTGGCGCGTTAGGGGCATTTCTCGGTGCATGGTTAGTCGGTTATTTAAATGGTTTAACCAACTCGCCGGGTGCATCCTATACTTTTATGGCAGTTTCGCTGCTGATGTCGGTTGTCGTGATGTTTTATGTTAATTCATCCGGCGATAATGAAGCCGATGCCGGAAAAGTTAACCTGATGCTGGAATAACAAGATATTTAATTAAGCCCCGGGGAAAATCTGCCGGGGCTTAGATTTATCGATTACTGTATTTTACTACCCAGCCACGGCTGCGCCTGGGTTGATGAACGTGCTTTTGCCACATCCTCTGTAGAGACCTGTCCAGCCGAATTACCCCAACTGTTACGAATGTAAGTCATCACATCCGCGATGTTACTGTCAGAGAGTTTCTGGGCAAAACCCGGCATACCCGCTGCCGTTGGGTTTGCATGGGTGAAGGGTCCCTGGCTGCCATTCAGTGCCACATTAATCAGGCTTGATGGGTCAGGGGAATTCACCTGCGGATTGCCTGCCAGCGCAGGGATCATATTACGGATGCCACTCCCATTAGAAACATGGCAGGCACTGCACTGAGACTCAAACACTTTCTTGCCCACAATCATGGCGGTATTGTCAGCTGAAAGAGGCTGGGGCACCGGTGTTCCGGATGCAGGCAGAGACTTCAGATAAAGTGCGATTGCCTGAAGATCGTCATCTGTCATGTACTGCGTCGAGTTTTCGATGGCTTCCGTCATTGGACCGGATGACGCAGTCATCTTATTGGTGCCCGAGCGCAAATAAGACACGATATCGCCTTCACTCCATTTGCCGAGACCTGCATGCGGGTCAGGCGTCAGGTCTGGTGCGTACCATCCCTGTAACGCTCCCCCTTGCAGATAAGCGGAGGTATCGCCACCCAGCATATTTTTTGCCGTATGACAGGATGAACAGTGTCCAGGCCCATCAACCAGATAAGCACCGCGGTTCACCTGGTCACTGACGTTAGCCTGTGGCTCAAATACTTTGTCTTTGAAAAATAGAAGATTCCATCCTGCCAGCGTCCAGCGCTGATTGAACGGGAACGGGAGCTGGTTCTCCACAACCTGGTTTTTGACTGGCGGAATGGTACGGATATAGGCCCACAAATCGGCTAAATCCTGATCGGTTAATTTAGCGTAAGCATTGTAGGGCATCGCCGCATACAGGTACCCGTGAGAGCCGACACCGTGGCGCACTGCACGATCGAATTGCTCCTGCGACCAGCCGCCGATGCCGGTATCCGGATCGGAAGTGATATTGGAAGAAAGGATCGCGCCAAATGGGGTGTTAAGTTTATAACCCCCGGCGAACGGCTGACCCCCTTCTGCGGTATGACAGGCCGTACAATCTGACAGCCTGGCAACATACTCCCCGCGCTTGATTTGTTCGTTCAGTTGATCATGATTCTCAGCCACCAGCACCTGTTGCGGGTAGCTTTTATGCAGCCCGTATTGCACTAACGCGGTATAACCTATCGCGCCGAGTACCGCGACCGTGACCACGCCATAGGCGACGCGTCGAATGTTTTTACCCATGAAATTTTCCTTATCGCACCAGTGATCCCGGATTTTTGAGGTAGTCATTGACGATGGCGTGGGCGGTCCACAGCGTCAGAGCGCTGAGGGTAATGGTGGGGTTATATCCACCGTTATTGGGATAAGAAGAAGCACCCAGCACAAACAGGTTGTGCGCGTCCCAATGTTGCTGATAGCGGTTAAGCACCGAGGTCGCCGGATCCAGCCCCATCACCGCGCCGCCAATGGTGTGCGAGCTGTCATAGGCGCGGAAGGGGGAGTTGTGTTTATCCGGGAAGGCTTCTGTCTCCCAGGATGTGGCACCGGATACACGGCAAATATCTTCGATGCGATCGCGGATAAAGCGCGCCATGAGTCGATCATTCTGGTTGTAGTCAAAGGTCAGTCGCAGTAACGGCTGGCCATTTTCATCTTTGTAGTTTGGATCGAGCGAAAGATAAGAATCGCGATGCGAGTATGAAGTCCCCTGGCCCTGAATCTTGGCGTAGTTTTGGTAGCTTTTCTGGAAGGTTTTCTTCCAGGCTGAGCCCCACATTTTACTGCCAGGGGGCAGGCGGTCAGTCATTCCCAGCGGCGTACCCTGATCGGACAGCGCCTGGATCCCTGCGCCACCGAGGAACCCTAATCCGGAGTGATCGAAGTTATCACCGTTGAAATCATCAATCTGCGTCGATAAGGCCCCGGTAGAAATGAACGGGTTCATATGTTCATTTTCATAATAGAGATAGCCCATCGACATGGTCTGATAGTTATAGGCACGGCCTAACGTACCTTCACCGGTCGCATGGTTATAGGCTTTGCCGATTTTGGACAGCAACAGCAAACGCACGTTATCCAGTTGATAAGCCGACAGGCAGACGATATCCGCAGGCTGGAAACCGGTATTCCCATCCGAATCGCGGAACGTCACCCCCGTCACGGTTTTCCCGTCTGCGGCTTTATCGATATAAAGCGCGGTGCATTCGGTCAGCAGCGTGAAATTAGTCCGGTCCATCAGCGCCGGGACAACGCAAATATTAGGTGATGATTTGGACCAGTTGCCGCAGCCGTAGAAACCGCAGTAGCCGCAATAGGTACAAGGGGCAAGATTTACACCCAAAGGGTTGGTATAGGCTGCGCCAATGGTTCCGGCAGGAATCGGGAACGGGTGGTAGCCCATCTTCTCGGTGATCTGGTGAAACTTATCATTCCAGTGGGAGCGGATCAGCGGGGGAGTAGGGTATTCGCTGGTGCGGCTGCCTTCAAACGGGTTACCGCCGGGTTGTGTCACGCCGCCGATGACGCCCGCTTTGCCTGAAATACCGGCGATTTTCTCCACACGATCATAAAAAGGCTCAAGCTCGGCATAACTGATGCCCCAGTCCTGCACGATCAGGCCGTCAGCCAGCTTCATATTATGGTAACGATCGCGCAGGCGGGTCGCCATTTCGAAATCAGAAGGGTTGAAACGCCAGGCATTCGCCGCCCAGTGCTTGCCAGCACCGCCGACACTGAATCCCATCTGGAAGGCATTCCAGTCACGAGCGGGAAGGGCTTTTTGGCTGCTGTCATTACGAAAGGTCAGCGTTTCTACCCGTGGTGGTTTTAAAATCTCGCGTCGCACGCCATAACGTAGCTCGTCGGCGGCAATCGCAGGAGAGAAGTTAGTTTGAGTTTGTTCCCATGGGCCACGTTCAATTGCGACGACATTTAATCCTGCGCGGGTCAGTTCCTCAGCCATAAGCGAACCGGCCCATCCGAGGCCGATAATAACGGCATCAGCCTTAGGTCTGGTGTAATTCATAATTTGCCTTGTCGGGTTTATGCTTTCAGAAGTTCAATAATGCTGATTGGTTCGATATTCAGTTTCTGTCCTTTTAACGGCGCATAATCACGATAGTCGTAACGTGCACCAGGGAAACCAATCATTTTCCAGCCGACCATATTGCGGTTGCCACCATAAATAGGATCAGCGAGGAATCCTTCCATCACATTCGACAGAAACTGTCCAAATAAGACCTCTGAAGAAAAGGTGGGGTATTTGAATTCACCCGAATCCATTTTTTCCAGGTAACTATCCTGGGCGTCATGAGACAAAGCAGTAAAGGATTTGCCAAAAAGCGACAGGCAATGGTTATCCAGTTCCAGTAAGCCTTTGCGGTAAATTTCCGCAGGTGTGTAGGGGGTCTGAACACCCTGAGATGCGGTGCCATTTTCGAATGGACCCTGATTATAACGCCAGCTCGCCTTACCATAATCTCCGGCGAGTTGATTATCGAGGAAGACGACACAACCCGCTTCGGATGCGGCGGGGCTGAGTTCATCGGCGGGTATCAGGCGGTCAAAGATGGCTGTGACCAGGTTGTATTCGCGTTCATTCAGATATAATCGCTTTGTTGGGTCTGCGGGTACCGGCAAGGCCGTTTCTTTAGCGCGCCACAGTTTCCCACCTTGCAATACATTATTATTTTCAGCTGCACCTGCTGGCTTAAATACAGATGCAGCGGTTCCTGTTCCTGCCAGAACTAAACCTGCTTTAATAAAACTTCTGCGTTCCATACGATGCTCCAGGCAAAAAGAGTCACCGACTACATGAACACGCTCACTGATAAAATATTCAGAAGAATGTATCTAATAGACAGTGTTATTGGATTTTGAATTGAGTAGATCGAATATGACGGCGATAGATTGTTGGGTAATGGTCTCCTGTTATTTTCGCCATTATATAAATAATGGCGAAAGCATAATTTATTTCCTAAGATGCGAGCGGCGCAGGCGTAATTCTCCTTTCTGCCACTCACCCCCTTCATCAATCCGATCATCCAGTAACCGATTGATGGCTTCGGCGGTCTGGAGGTCGGCTCGCTGATTCCAGCTGGTTAATTCCCAGGTACTGGAGTGAGATTCATCAATATCGTCAAATCCCACCACGCCAATATGCAGATCCGGACTGAAATCCCGTATGGCCTGGATGGCACCGAAAGCCAGTACATCGTTTTCGCAAAACAATGCATCGATACGTTGATCTGCTGGCGTTTCATGCAGATATGCCATCATGCATTGATAAGCAAGATCGCGGTCGTAATGCCCGGCCACCAGCACAACCTCTAATGACTGACCTTGCGAAGCCAGACAAGCTTCATACCCCTCCATTCTTAACAGATGATTTGAAGCGGTATCAGGCCCTTTCATATAGCCATAGCGCTGGTAATTCTCACTGAGAAGCACTTGTCCCAGCGCCTGGCCCGCTTTGAATCCATCATTGTTAACCACTTCAACGTCAGCACTATCGGTGTTTCGGAACACATGAATAGCCCGAATATGGTGAAGTGATTCGGCCACCACCAGCAACTCATCACTGACAATGGTGGCCAGATAAATGATGCCATCAACCTGCAGCTGACCGGCCATTTGCAGTACCGATTGATAATTTTCCGGAGACTCAATATTCAACAGCAGCGTCATGTAGCCACGTTCGTTGAGTTGCTGAGTCACCTCTTTCAGCATGCGCAGCGTATGCGGATTGCTGAACTCATCGGCTACTACGCCAATAATCTTTGTGCTGCGCTGCTTTAAGCCGCGTGCCAGCAGGTTTGGCCGAAACCCCAGCTGGTTCGCCGCTGTTAGCACCGCCTCTCTGGATTCAGGGGAAATGGAGGCATTTTCTTTGAAAGCCCGCAGTACCGTCCATTTCGAAACACCAGCCAGCCTGGCAACGTCATCTGCCGTCGGTTGCTGAAATTTTCTATCACCGCTTTTCGCTCTACTCATACTCAATACACTGTGTCCGGACGCGTCATGGCACACAGCATAAAGTATCCTCTCCATGCGCCCAAATGCTTAGAGGGAGTGTTTCAGCGATTTACTCATCCCACACAGTCTGTGCGTGAAGTGATGTTGCGATTATGTTTTCCTTTGCTACCGTTGGCAACACCCTTTGCCAACGGTAGCAAAAGGGTGAAAATTTGACGTGAATCACGTGATGTAAAAAAGATGAATATAATCAGATAATTAAAAACGTGGAATGATGGTGTTAATTATTGATTTTGCAATTGTTAAAAATTGTAACGCAGATGAAAAGGCCTGACATGGCTCTCTATTTTGCCAATGCACCATCATGTGCGCCTTTGCTGCGCATACGATGACCCGCGTGCTGCTGTTCCATTCCCCCTCCCACCCCAGGTTTCCTGACCTGAAGTTTTGATAAGTCATTATATTTCATATTGTTATGTTTGTTGCGAGGTGTTTTTAAGCCTTGACAGTTGTTATTAACCATACATAGATTATACAGGTATGGTGCAAAATGTAACATCCTTTCTTAAGTTGCATTACACACCCGTAACCCTGACGTCGCGATCTGCACATCGTCAGCTGTTTCTCATCACATACAACTCATCGGACATATCCATGGTTGACTGCTTCCCGCCGTAAACGGCGAGGATTCCCACTTCACAGAGCCTAACCTAAGCCGCGCTCCGCGGTTCAGGTTTTACAGTCTCTCCGTGGGCTAACACTGCCAGCCCGGCAGCTTTGATATTTTTTGCAGCGTTAATATCACGGTCATGTTCAATGCCACATTCAGGGCAATGCCAGGACCGGATATTTAACGCAAGTTTAGACAGGGTGTGACCGCAACCGCTACAGCGTTTTGACGAAGGGAAAAACTGATCTATGGCGACCACTGAGCGCCCGGTCCATTCAGCTTTATATTCAAGCTGGCGCACAAATTCGCCCCAGCTGGCGTCAGCTATCGCCTTAGACAGCTTAGGGTTTCGGATCATGTTTTTCACTTTTAAGGATTCAACACAGACAACCTGGTTTTCGTTGATCAGTCTGCGGGTTGCCTTGTGCAGGGCATCCAGTCGGCAATCAGCTATTTTCGCGTGGAGTCGGGCAACCTTTAAACGGGCTTTGGCGCGGTTTTTTGAGCCTTTTTTCTTCCTGCTCAATTGACGCTGTAGCAACGCAAGGCGCTTTTCGTATTTCGCGGTGTGGCGGGGATTGCTTTGTCTGAATCCGGTATCGGTGACGAACAAATCTTTTAAACCAACATCAATGCCGACCGTTTTAGCAGTGATCGGCAGTGATACAGGCTCAGATTCGCACAGGCAGGAGACGAAATATCGCCCTGCTGCGTCTTTTGAAATTGTCACTGTTGACGGCGCAGATGGCAGGGGACGCGACCAGCGGATATCCAGAGGCACTTTGCTTTTCGCCATGTACAGCCTGCCGTCACGGTATTTAAAAGCACTTGCCGTCAGCTCGGCAGATTGTCTGTGGTGCTTGCTTTTAAATGTCGGGTATTTTGCGCGTCCGGCAAAGAAGTTAGAAAAGGCGGTCTGTTGGTGGCGTAAGACCTGCTGCAAAGGGACGCAGGAAACATCATTCAGCCAGGTAAATTCAGGCTCTTTTTTCAGGGCGGTGAGTCGGGCATTGGCCTGAATGTAGCCGATCTTCTCTTGCCGCTGTCGGTACGCATCAGTACGCCAGCGGAGAACTGAATTGTAGACAAAACGCACACAGCCGAAGGTTTGAGCTAAAAGCTCAACCTGCTCAGGTGTTGGATAAAACCGATATTTATAAGCACGTTTCATATGTATAAAATTACAGGAGTCATTGTGAAAAGACAAAAAGAAGTGAGCCTGAAAGCCCCCTCCTTTCCTCCCCGCCCGATTGGGCGAGGTCTCCAGGAGGCATCCTGATGAAAAAATTCGCATTGAAATCAGGCGCTGGCTGTCTGGCTGTCGTCGCTTTGTTGTCTTCTGCATCATTAACACCGGCGCTGGCCGCAGAAAATAGCTATGCCGCGCAGGCCGGAAAAGTCATCCCGTTGCAGGACAAACCCCGCGTGTTCGTGCTGACCGATATTGGCAACGAACCTGATGACCAGATGTCACTCACCCGCTTCCTGTTGTATGCCAATGAACTCAATATCGAAGGCATTGTGGCAACCACCTCAACCTGGCAAAGAAACGTCGTCCATCCGGATATGATTAAGCTGGTGTTAGGCCATTACCAGCAAGTACAGCCAAACCTGCTGAAACACGATAAAAATTACCCTGATTTTGCCACCCTTTCCCAGCGTGTTGCTTCAGGCCAGGCCGCATACGGCATGGCCGCCACCGGCGATGGCAAAGCCACTGCGGGTTCGAACCTGTTATTAAAGGCCATTCAGAACAGCACCAACCCGGCCAAACCACTCTATATCTCACTGTGGGGCGGCGCCAATACGCTGGCCCAGGCGTTGATCGACCTGAAGAAAAACGCCACTCCCGATACCATCGACTCACTCACGCGCAACCTGATTGTCTACTCCATTTCCGATCAGGATGACGCCGGTTACTGGATCCGTTCGCAGTTCCCGCAGATCACCTACATTGTCGATCCCTCGACCGAAAACGGCGAAGATTATGCCCGCGCCACCTGGACCGGCATCAGCGGTGACCGTTATTACCGCAACGCCCCAGGGGCGGATTTCACCACGGTTTCTCAGTCGTGGCTGGATAAGCACATCCGGGGCAAGGGACCGATGGGTAAAGGCTACCTGCAATATGCCTTTATCATGGAAGGTGACACGCCAGCCTTCCTCGGATTGATCAGAAATGGCCTGAACAGCGACATGAATCCGGGCTGGGGTGGCTGGGGTGGTCGCTATATTATGCGCCAGCCACACGGCGAGACACGCCCGATCTGGACCAGCGGGGGTGACTTTTTCCCGGGCAATCCCAATGGGGCTGATACCGTGAAGGGCACCGATGGCAAACTGTACACCTCCAATCAGGCCACCATCTGGCGCTGGCGTGAAGACTTCCAGCATGATTTTGCCGCGCGCATGGACTGGACAATCCGGGATTATGCCCATGCCAACCACGCACCGATTGCGGTGGTCAATGGCAAAACCGGCTTCGATAATATTGCCATCACCCTGAAAGCGGGAGAGCAGACAGAACTGGATGCCTCACAAAGCAGTGACCCGGATAAAAATCGCATCAGCTGGCACTGGCAGACCTACCCTGAAGCCACTTCCGCCATTTCCAGCCAGGTGCCGGTGACTGAGGTCAAAGGTGTGCGCGGGGAAGAGATGTTATCAACGCCTGAAGCCGTTACGCTGCTGCAAAGCGAGGGCAGCAAGGTGGCAGTGAAAGCCAATCATCCGGGAACGGAGCATATCATTCTGACCGTGAAAGATAATGGTTCGCCGTCGCTGGTGTCCTATCGTCGTATTATCGTGACGGTTAATTAATCCTCTGATTTCAGGCAATAAAAAAGGCCATTTTCATGGCCTTTTATTTTTCTACTCAGGTATCAGGGCAGCGCGTACGCCACCACATAATCGCCCTGTTTAGTACCGAAGCTGCCATGCCCCCCTACGGCAGTCACAATATATTGTTTCCCACCTTCAGAGTAAGTCATCGGCGTTGACTGACCACCCGCAGGCAATCTGTCACTCCACAGCTCTTTACCGGTCGTCACATCGAAGGCGCGAATGTAGTCGTCCATGGTTGCCGTCAGGAAAGCGACCCCGCCAGAAGTGACCATAGAACCGCCCAGCATCGGCATCCCCACTTTAAATGGCAGCGGTAACGGTGTGGCGTCACGCGTGGTGCCCACCTTGTGTTGCCACATGATTTTGTGGGTACGCAGATCGATACCGGCAATGTAACCCCACGGTGGCGCCGGGCACGGCAAACCAACCGGAGACAGGAACGGATGCAGGTCCACACCATACGGCGTACCGTACATCGGCTGAACACCGATCTCGCTGCCTGGTGGATGAGCGGCATTCGGCGCAGCCGGGTTATCCGGACCGCGTTCGATAAGTTTGGAGACAAACGGGAATGCCATCGGGTTAGCAATCGCGATCTGACGTTGTGGATCAACCGCGATACCACCCCACTCGAACATGCCCACGTCACCCGGGAATACCAGCGTTCCCTGGGTATTCGGCGGTGTGAACGGGCCGTCGTAGCGCATTTTTTTGAACATGATGCGACACACCATCTGATCAAACATGGTCGCGCCCCACATATCCTTGTCGGTCAGCTTCTGCTTTGGCTGGAACGTCAGCTCTGAATAGGGCTGCGTTGGCGAGGTACGATCACCCCGTGCCGCGCCCTGCGGTACCGGGGTTTCCGGTGCCGGAACAATCAGTTTTCCGGTACGACGGTCCAGCACAAAAATGTTGCCGGTTTTCGCCGGAGCATACACCGCCGGGACAATCCCCTCCGGGGTTTTCAGATCGACCAGACTCGGCTGCGACGGCAAATCCATATCCCACAGGTCATGATGTACTGTCTGATAGGACCAGATGCGTTTGCCAGTATTGATATCCAGCGCCACCAGCGAGCTGGTGTAACGTTCACCCAGCGGAGTACGATTACCACCCCAGATATCCGGCGTTGACATCCCGACCGGCACATAAACCATGCCCAGCTTTTCATCTGCGGACAGCAGCGTCCAGGAGTTGGGCGAGTTGGGTGTGTACTGATGCGTCGCGGAAGGCAGTGCGTTTTCATCAGCCGCGCCCGGATCCCATGCCCATACCAGTTTGCCGGTGTAGACATCAAAACCACGCACCACACCCGAAGGTTCACTGGTGGAATAGTTGTCCGTGACTGCTCCGGCCATGATGATCATCTGACGGGTCACAACCGGTGGTGATGTCCCCTGGTAGAAACCTTTGGTTTTCACCGTCATACCGTCTTTCAGGTCAATCTGACCATCCTGACCGAAGGCATGGCAGACTTCACCGGTCTGCGCATCAAGGGCAAACATACGGCCATCGTTGGTCGGCAGGATAATACGCTGCTTACACTCCGCTGGTGGCACCGCCCCATCGGAAGTCTTCGCATCCACCGGCGTCTCATGATAAGACACGCCACGACAGGTCAGATGCTGCCAGGTCGGGTCATCTTTCACCTTAGGGTCGAATTTCCAGATCTGTTTCCCTGTGGTCGCATCCAGCGCAAATACCCACTGATGCGGGCTGCACAGGTAAACCATGTGCCCCACCTTGAGTGGCGTCACTTCAAAAGTGGACTCCAGCGGATCGTTTTTACCGATGATGTCATTGGTGCGGAACGTCCAGGCAACCTTCAGCTGATTGACGTTCTTCGTATTGATTTGTTTCAGCGGCGAAGAGTGATCGCCATATGAAGTACGACCATAGGCATGCCATTCTGAGTCAGGAAGTTGCTGGCTATCCCATTGCGGGGTATCCGCCTCAACGGTATCCGGCAATTTTCCTTCAATATCATGATGATTGAAGAAAAGTGATATCACCAGGCTCAGAATTGGCAGCGCAACCGCTGCCCCGAGCAGGCCTCTGCCTGGCCTGTCAGAATACGGAAAAGACTTCAGCGTAAACGGCAGCAATAACCAAAGGGCAAACAGTACGATAATGTCAAACCGAGGCGCGAGTAGGAAAAAATCGAACCCCACTTCCCATATCGCCCAGACGGTTGTCATCAGAACGATAAAGCCATAGACAACAAATGATGAACTCTTACCCCGCCACAACTGGCGTGCGGTAACCAGCAACAATAACCCTGTGACTAAATAATACCAGGAACCGCCCAGAACCCCCAGCCAGCCTCCCCCCACTGCCAGCGCCAGGCCAGCAATCCCGGCAAAGATTGCCGAGGCACGGATAAGCCCGCCGGGCTTATCTTTAAGTGCATGTCTGTCTTCGACCACGATAAATATCCCATTGAAAAGAAAAATCAATCAACAAAGTATTCAATTTTTAGGGTTTTTGTTTACAAAACCCTATTTATCTTTACACGGCAGTAATCGTGAATTCCATAAAAACTTACTAATAAGTACCTTTTGTTAGCACATTTCGTCCCTGCGGTTATCTGATCAACCCCGCAATCTGGAAATAACAACTTTGTTTGCAGGGGGTGCCAGTGATATTCTGAAAACAAGTAACTCTCTGATATGTATGAAAATGAAGAAAGTACGTAATGTCACGAAAGGTGAGAAAACACGCCAACGACTGCTGGAGGTTTCAGCTGCGCTTTTTGCTGAGCACAGTTATCACGGCACCCGTGTGAGTGACATCGTCAGTGCTGCGGGTGTCACACAGCCCAGTTTTTATAGTTATTTCAAGACGAAAGATGAGATCTATCAGCTGCTGCTGGACAAATTTGATGAGGAACTTGAGGAACTGGTCGTTTCAATGCTGATTGATGCCTCCCTGCCTAAGGAGGACGTGCAGAAGAACATCACTGCCAGCTTCAGGAAATATCTCGACTTCTTCACCCATCACCATCACCTGACAAAAATCAGTATGTTTCAACCGCCGCAAAGTGATGCGACCCGCAACAAGCTGCACAAATGGATTGTGCGCAACATGCAGCTGGAACAACAGCGTGGGTTTTTCAGCCAGGAAATCTCGGTGGATGTGCTGGCCGGCTGCTACCTCGGCATCCTGATCCAGACCCTGCTGGAAGAGCCGGACGTCAGCGAACTTGAAGCTATCAGCCACGAGCGCGGCAAGTTTCTCTATGGTGGCCTGACGTATAAAACCGCAAAGTAGCCATCTCCTCACCTGAAGGATTCAGGTAAGGCCGCCAG
This sequence comes from Pantoea cypripedii, assembly GCF_002095535.1. NCBI lineage: Bacteria > Pseudomonadati > Pseudomonadota > Gammaproteobacteria > Enterobacterales > Erwiniaceae > Pantoea > Pantoea cypripedii. Next base: position 562,516 of record NZ_MLJI01000002.1, on the reverse strand, counting down.
CCTCCAGCTGGATTTTGCTATTTCTGCATGTTATACAGAGCAAAAACCAACGTACCCGCCACACAGGTTATCCGTCAGTAATAAATAATTGATGGGCTTGTTGTGGAGCTCTGGAGAGATAATGAAAAAATTGAACATCGCCTTTATCAAAGCCAGCTGGCACAAAGAGATTGTCGGCCAGGCATTAGAAGGCTTCCGTCAGGAGTTAACCCAGCAGAATATCGATGCTGAGATCAAAGTGCTGGATGTACCCGGTGCTTTTGAGATGCCATTACTCGCGAAACGACTGGCGGTGACGGGCAAATATGACGCCATCGTCTGCGCCGCGCTGGTGGTGGATGGCGGCATTTATCGTCATGATTTTGTGGCGCAGGCCGTGGTCGATGGACTGATGAATGTGCAGTTAAGCACCGATGTCCCGGTATTTTCCGTCTCACTGACGCCGCATAATTTCCAGCCTGCGGAAGAGTTTATTCAGTTTTATGAAAAGCACTTCGTTAAAAAAGGCGCAGAAGCTGCCCGCGCGGTGCTGGCGATTGCTAATTTGTCTATTGAATAAAACGGATTCTTTGCGTTCCTGTATTCCTTCATAGTGGCGCGACAAATCGCGCCACTACCGTCCATATCCCTTTAAAATCAGGCCATTCAAGTTTTCACTCTTCATGCCGATAATATTTCCTTTAAAGAAAGAGAATGGCAATGAAAGGCTTTGCATTAAAAATCCCTCTGCTGGCAATGATGATATTCCTGCTTTCAGGATGCGGCACGCTATTAGGCAGCAAGTTTTATGATGCTGAGGTTCACCCTGAGCGTTATAACGATACCCGGGAAAAATTTACCCCTTATACGAACAAAGTTATTCTTTCAGAGAACATCGATGGCAGCTTTAATTTCATTACTAATGGTGTAGGCGTTTATCTTTTGGTTGCTGGCACAAGCCATTTCACTAAAGACAACGTACATGAAAGATTAAAACCGTTCTTCGACTTTCTGAAGTGGTCTCAATTGAAGGGTGCTGAGAGAAATGAACAAAGAACAGTTTATAACCAGATGCCGGAAATGAAGAAACGGCATATTGAGTTTCGCTACTTCCCCGATGGTGCTCCCGCGTTTGTTGATACTAACGATGGGCAAATGGCTTATGAAAAAGCGCTGTTCGATAATATCGTGAACTATTACAACACTGAACAGGTTATCAGATTAATATCGATTGCTTACACAGTGACGCATGCCAACATCGGCAAATCTGGCGATGAATAAAATCAAGGCCCGGCAAGGGGGCGACCAGCTTTAATCCAGTTATCAACCTGCCGCAAAGTCAGGCGATAACGTGCGCAATTGTGTACCTGCAGCACGCGCAGTTCATTAAGCAACAGCGTTCTGAACTGCGCTTTATCAGCAGGCTCAATTCCAGCAGATGTAATAACCTCTTCAATGTTTTGTCTTTCAACAACGATATCGCGAATGGCGCTATTTAAATCTTCCCGGTGCAGCAATCTGAACGGATCCGGCACACCCAGTGCGTCTAACGTGGTTTTATATCGATTAATTGAGCGGCGGTATAAATGCTCAAACAAGTCAACAGCCAGAGCGACATTACATTTCTCATAAATACCCATCATAGCGAAAGCGTAATCCGCCGCATCAGCATCAAGAAAAGACAAAGGCGCACTGTTATACATCATCAAAGGAATATTCGCTGCCAGTCGGCTTGTTCTTTTATTTCCGTCTTCAAACGGTTGCAGATAAGCCAGATTCACCCAAAGAAAAAAAGCCGACTCCACCGGGCTTTTAACCTGACTGGCCTTAATAATAATTTTTTCCAGCATCTCCTGAAGCAAAACGGGTGCTTGCAGGGGAATGTAAGTTGAGCCACTAATATTAACGATTTTGCTTCTTATCGTACCCAATGCTTCGGTGTCTGGCAGAAGGTCCTGCATCAGCATCGAATGTAAATTACCGATGACCGGTACAGTGAGCCCATATTCAGGAACAGCGTCCACAAGAAACTCAATGGCTTGCTTATGGTTAAGTAGCATCACTGCATCAAAATCACGGGCTTCAGTCCCATTCCTGAAAAATTCTTCTGTCGCCAGTAATGAATATGTATTTCCTTCCAGTTTTGATGAGGACCATGATAAATCGATCAGTAATTGCTCAAGGACTTTTCGGGCATAGGTACCGGAAGGATGCTGCCCTGCCATCTGCCCTTCCTGTCTCAGGGTTTCCGCCAGAGCAGCCGGAAGCAAAGAAGTTTGATTGGGAATATAATCATCAACAAATGATCTCTGGTAACCAGTAATGTCCCTCGCTGCCACAGATGTCTGAAGGTAATTAAGTAATGCATGTGCGTCTAACGGGGTATTCGGGTATGTTGCCTCTTTCTCTTGCAGGCTCACTGCCACGGTACTCATACCTGTGGTGTAGCGGGTTCCCCTGCCATTACCCACCCTTAATAAAACACCTTCACTCAGCAATGATTCGAGGTGGCGCTTCACCGTTGATTTGCCAATTTGAAGTGACTGCGCGAGTTCACCTGAACTGAGTGGGATGTTACTGCTGGCGACAATTGCCACAATCTCATCTTTCAAATCCATGAAATCCTCCATTGACGTCGTTTTCCTGACCAGGAAAATTTACGGCCCACGGCAACGCTATTTACGGCCCATATTACATGATATTTACGGCCCAGGCAGGCTTTTTACGGCCCATAACGGACTTTACGGCCCGAACATCAATAAAAAGCCTGTGAAAATGGACGCCAGCCGATCGGATTCAAAACAATCAATTGTGGAATAAATGTCTACATAGATGCGACCTAAGCCTGATTTATCACCGAATAAAAAACAATCATAGTAGTTTCCGTGTTAACAATCTGGCCCCCTCTCTCACGGAGGCTGAGGAAAAAACTATGAACCATAAACATATTCCACTTTCTTTACTCGACCTGGCACCGATTACCGAAGGAAATACACTTTCCGAGGCAATAACCAACAGCGTGCGTCTGGCTCAGGCAGCGGAGAAAGCCGGTTTCAAGCGCTTCTGGATGGCTGAGCACCACAATATGGTTGATATCGCCAGTGCCGCCACGTCAGTCATTCTTAGCCACATTGGGGCTAAGACGCAGAGTATCCGCATCGGTTCTGGCGGAATTATGCTGCCGAACCATGCCCCGCTGGTGATAGCAGAACAGTTTGGCACGCTGGAGACCCTATATCCGGGACGTGTGGATCTTGGCTTAGGCCGTGCGCCGGGTACTGACCAGCAAACCCTTCAGGCGTTGCGCCGCGAAACACGTGCGCTTGGGCTGGATTTCCCGGATATGCTCGAAGAGCTTGAATACTATCTCTCCCCTGCCCGCGCCGGACAGCGCATCACTGCGGTGCCGGGAGCAGGCCTGGCTATTCCGTTGTGGTTGCTCGGCTCCAGCACCTTCAGCGCGCAACTGGCGGCATTAAAAGGGTTGCCACTGGTGTTTGCTTCACACTTTGCCCCCGATGCCATGCTGTCGGCTATCGACACTTACCGTAAAAACTTCCAGCCATCAGAAGCGCTGACTGCTCCCTATGTCATGGTGTGTGTCAACGTGGTGGCCGCTGAAACACAGCAGGAAGCGGATTATCTCGCCACCACCGAGTTGCAGAAGTTCCTTAACCTTGGGCGCGGTGTGGAAGTCAGACTTCCCAAACCCGTTGATGACATGAATGCCCTGTGGCATCCCATGGAATCTCAGCGCGTACTGAGCCAGCTGCGCGAGTCGGTGTGGGGATCGCCAGATATGGTGCGCAAAGGGCTGCAGGATCTGGTCCGACGCACAGGCGCAGATGAAATCATGGTTAACTCCTGGATCCATGATGCAGACGCGCGCATTCGCTCCCACCAGCTGATTGCTGAAAGCTGGCTGACCCATTGACCTTCGCCAGCCACGTCGTGGTGACCTGGATAACCAGAATCAAAAAAACGCTGAACCTTATCGCTGTTCGGAACGGAAAGCAGGCCTGGCGCGGCTGCGGAACCGGATATACAGGCCAGAGACCAGGGCCACCAGCGCCGCAAAGCTGAATACCGCAGACAAAGTACCGGGGAAGTAACCCATAAAAGCTGACAGAAACTGCCCGAGAAAAATCGCCATCGAGAGGCGGGCCAGATTTCTTCCCCGCTGGTCTGGGCTACTTAGCTCAACAATCAGGTGATTGACCAGCGGCACCGAAAAACCAAAACCCAGCCCCAGCGCAATACCACCGAGGACAAAAACCGGCATCGAAGCTGCCAGTGCGAAGGTCAGATGCGCCAGCGTGTAAAAACCAAATGCAGCCGACAAGGTAGTGAAATCCCCCAGACGGCTGACAAGTTTTGGCATCAGCCAGGCACCGGCGACGGCAACCAGCGAGACAAAAGACAGAAAATATCCCGTCTGGGATTCAGTGACGCCCATGCCGTGCAAATGCAGCGGTAGCAGAACGATGGCGGTAAAGAAAACAATCATGGAGAAGAGCGCGGCGATCCACGTCAGCACCATGGCTGCCGATGGACCTGCATCGTTGTTTCTCTCTGGCACTTTAGCCACCACCGCCCTGCCCGGACGCGGCACAAAAACCAGCACCATCGCCAGCATCAGCCACGCAAACAGATACAGGCTGAAAGGCCAGCGCCAGCCCACGGCTGCCAGTAAGCCGCCGATGAACAGGAAAATCACCCCACCCAGCTCAATCGACATCCCCTGACGGGCGATCATTTGCATACGCGCCGTGCCGTTATAAAACACCGATATCAGACCGGTACCCGCAGACATGACCAGAGCTGTCGCACCACCCAGTAAAAAGCGATCAGCAAAAACCAGTCCATATCCCGACAGAAAAGCCCCGGCTCCCCCCAGCAATCCATAGAGAAACAACCCGAGACAAAGGGCCATAAACAACCCTGCTTTTTCAATAAAACGCCCCGCCAGTGGGCCAAATACCACAACGCCCAGCGAAGGAAGTGTGACCAGCCAGCTTTCAGCACCTTTAACGCCCAAAGCGTCCGAGATCCCCGTCAGGCCGGGAACAATGACGCATCCCACCATGATGGTCAGACAAGCGACGGCCAGCAGAACAAAGCCGCCAACACGGTTAATCTGTTGCATGTAACACTCTCCAGATGTCCATTATTCGGATAATCAATCCACATTGTGGATAGTATTCGTGTTATAGTCAGAGGATGTCAATGTGCAGAATGTAAACTGAAGCTGGGGAGCAACCGATGGACAGTGATTCTGATAATGCAGGATCCAAGGTTATCGCGCGGGCGGCACAGCTGCTCAGAGCCATTGAGGATGATCCTGATGGCGTCACCATTACCGCGTTAGCGCGCCGAACGGGTATGCCTCGCAGTACGGTGCACCGTCTGGTCAGCGCGCTGGAAGCAGAACAGTTGCTGATGAACGGGGCGGGAAAGGTGCGGGTGGGACCCGCGCTGGCGCGTATGGCTGCGTCTGCCCACATCGATGTTGTGTCGTTATCACGTCCGGCGATTGAGACGCTTGGCAGACGCACACGGGAAACAATCGACCTGAGCGTCTTCAGAGGATCTTACGCCCTGCTTGTCAGCCAATTTGCTTCAGACCAGGAATTACGCGTGGTTTCCTCAGTTGGCACGGCGTTCCCCTGCCACTGCACCGCGCCAGGTAAAGCGTTGCTGGCGGCTCTGCCGGATGAACAGCTTGAACTGATGTACTCAGCAAAACCTGAAGTCAGAACCGCAAACTCACTCAGTTCCAGAGCGGCCATTTTGCAGGAGATGGAGAAAATCCGGCGTCAGGGATTTGCCATTGATCTTGAAGAACATGCTATGGGAGTTTGCGCCGTCAGCGTGGCAATCCACTCTGCTTTGAATGAACGCTATGCCGTGTCCGTCGCGGTTCCCGCTCTGCGATTCGAAGCCAGTGTCGATACACTGCTGGCCTCACTCAGACAATGCAAAGCGGAAATCGAAGAGTTATTGATGAGCTGAAATCTGAGTGATGGACGCTGGAAACTGCGCCATCACTCAACCTCGCATTATTCAGCCAGCTGGCTTGCGACTGACATTTTCACGCTTTTCTGGTCTTTGGGGAAAAATACCGCGGCAATCAGGCTGATGGCCGAAACCGCAAACATATAATATCCTGGCGCAATAACGCCCCATGAGTGAGAAAGCCAGGTCACAATAAACGGCGAGAATCCGCCAAAGGTCATGGTCGCGAGGTTGTAGCTGATCGAAAGCGAGGTCACGCGGCTTTCTACCGGGAACAGCAGTGTCAACATGGTGGGCATGGTGGCAAACTGCCCCGCCAGACACACCCCCAGAATCAATTGCATGACAAACAAATTACCCGCATCCGGACTGGCGACCAGCCATTTGAACAGCGGCATCACCATCACAAAATAAGCGACAGTCGCGGCAATAAACAGGCGTTTGCGGCCAATCTTATCTCCCAGCATGCCAAGCAACGGAATCAGGATGGCCATCATCACCACCACGGCAATCTGGATATTCAGCACCGTGCCGATAGACATTCCGAGTTGCTTGCTGGCAAAGGCAGGCATGTTGATCAGCAACACGTAAAAACTGACCGTGCCACTGACCACCAGCCCGAATCCTTTCACAATATTCTTCACATCATAGGTACGGGAAGCAGGCTGTTTTGCTTCTGCTTTTTTAACGGTGGCAAACTCTTCCGATTCCGCCAGGTTGTTGCGGATCCAGATACCCACCGGACAGATAATCAGCCCGACGGCAAATGCAACGCGCCAGCCCCAGCTATCGACGCTACCTTCCGGGAGTTTGAAGATAAAACCTGAGATCAGCGAGGCGAGGATAACAGCAAAACACTGCCCGAAGAGCTGCCACGAGCCATAATAGGTTCTTTTACTTTCGTCCGACCCTTCTACCAGATAGGAGGTGGAGCTGGCGTATTCACCCCCGGTCGCAAAGCCCTGCAGCAGGCGCGCAATGATCAACAGAACAGGCGCGGCGATACCGATTTGATGATATGAAGGCGTAACGACGAAAATAAACACGGCGGCAAACATAATCCAGATAATTAACTGTAATGCCTGCTTACGGCCGTATTTATCGGCAAACATACCAATGACTATTCCACCAATCGGCCGGGTAAAGAAACCCACACCAAAGGTAGCAAGAGAGATCATCAATGAGCTGTATTCATTTTCTAATGGAAAAAACTCGCGTGCAATGACGGCGGAAAAGAAACCATAAATAAGAAAGTCATACCATTCCAGAACGTTACCAATCGTCCCGGCGATAATCTTTTTACGATTAGCCATGTTAATCCCCTGCTTAATAATATGAATGAATGATCCCACTCACGCGACAAACTGAATGGTGGGCGGCAATGTGCTTGATTTTCCCTGCCATGCGCGCTCATACGCGTAAGCAAGGCGGAGAACATCCATATCGCACTGAGGTTTTCCAATAATTTGTATGCCTGTGGGCAATCCTGCTTCATTAAATCCGGCAGGGACGCTGGCAACCGGACAGCCGGATAAACTGCCGTAGATCGTGACTTCCATCCAGCGGTGGTAAGTATCCATCGTTTTTCCGGCGATCTGCGTCGGCCAGTGGATGGTTTTATCGAACGGGAATACCTGGGCTGCCGGTAACACGAGATAATCAAACTCGGCAAAAAGCGACAGCATGGCGCGATAAAAGTCCGTTCGCACCGAGGCCGCTTGCATTAATTGCCCGGCACTCAGTGACAGACCGTTTTCAATTTCCCAGATGGCTTCCGGTTTCAGTAATTTCCTCTTTTCACTGTCGGAATAGAGGGGCAATAAAGCATGCGCAACCGATGCCTGTCTTAACTGACACCAGGCCTGCCAGACTTGCGTTAAATCACTATCCAGCGAGGCATTGGTAACATGGCAACCGATGGCCGACAGCGTGCTGAGCGCATTGCCACACAATGGCAAGACCCCCTCTTCAATCGACAAATGGCCATCCAGGTCACCCAGCCAGCCGACCTTCAACCCATGACAATCTGATTCCAGCGTGGCGGTGAATTCGGCACCATCACCCTCCAGGGAAAGCGGTGCGCGGTCGTCCCGCCCCGCCAGCGTGGCCAGCAGCAGAGCAACATCCTGCACGCAGCGCCCCATCGGCCCTTCCGTCGCCATTTGGTTGAAATAAAGTTCGCTGGTTTCGCTGAGTGGCACACGTCCCTGGGAGGGGCGAAAGCCATAGATATTATTGAATGCAGCCGGATTACGTAACGATCCCATCATATCGCTGCCATCGGCAACGGGTAGCATATACATGGCGAGCGCAGAGGCGGTTCCGCCACTACTCCCTCCCGCCGTCAGTTGGTGGTTCCAGGCATTCGCCGTCGCACCAAATACGCTGTTGTAAGTCTGCGATCCCAGTCCGAATTCAGGCGTGTTGGTTTTGCCAATCACAATCGCCCCCTGAGATTTAATGCGTTCAACAATCAGCGAGTCTTTTGACGGGATGTTATCGGCAAAGGCGGCACACCCCAGAGTAGTCGTGACCCCTTTGGTGAACGCGAGATCTTTAACCGCAAAGGGGAAACCATGCAGCCAGCCCTGATAATCACCGCGCTGCAATGCCAGATCCTTTTCATCCGCTTCGGCTAAAAGTGCTTCTCTGCTGCGCAGGCTGATAATGGCATTGACGAGGGGATTGGTCCTGTCGATATGGTCGAGATAAATTTCCATCACCCTGCGGCAGGTGATCGCCTTGTTTTTAATCATTGCCGAAAGCTCAAAGGCATTGAGCAACAAAATATTCACTTCATCGCGCATCGTATCCCCTGTCTTTATTAACGTGAATTGCCAGTTCGTTAACAGAGAATAATCACAATAATGTTGCACTTTCAACATTTAACTGTGTGGATTTTTCGGCTTTATCAATGCCCACGAATGGGGCACCAATCAGGTGCGAAATATCTTAAATTTTTATCAATAGATTCATCACATTAAATCGAAATCACTTTCTGTCTTTTCTGCGATAAGTGGTTAAGGCCTTTAATGATGCTCCCTTTAAGTGCGCTGCAATGACGATGAGACGCGACAACACAATAAAACATTACAAAACAACATCTTATTCAAGAATAACCCCTGAATATCAATACCTCATCACTCGTCAGAGATTCGTTGTTTGAGAAAAACGCAGCCGACATCAAACAGAACTTGATAAAAAAATAAATCCAACATAAAAATGTTGCACTTGCATCAAAAAGGAAAGTGAGATGGTTTATAACAACGCATATCTTGAACGCCTGGAGGCGGGTCTCAGGCCGTTGCTCCCGCAGTGGGGGATAGATAAGGCAGCAGAATTGGCGCTGTTGACGTTCTCTGAAAACGCCACATTTCTGGTGAAAGATACGGCCACCGCACAGCGCCTGATCCTGCGCGTGCATCGCCCCGGCTGCAGTACACCGCAGGAGATCAACTCCGAACTGGCCTGGCTCCATGCCGTGAAAGCACAAGGCGATATCAACGTTGCAGCCTCCATCGCCATGCTCAACGGTGAACACATTGCCGAATTGAAAGAGGGAGACACTTCAACCTGGGTAGTCGCTTTTGAGTTTATCCCTGGCAGTGAACCGAACAGCGAGGTGAATTTACATCACTGGTATCGGCGTCTGGGCCAGACAGCAGGCCATCTGCACCAGCATAGCCAGCAATGGCAACGACCGGAGAGTTTTACGCGCAGAACCTGGCGCCTGGAAACCATCATCGGAGAGCAGGGATTCTGGGGCGACTGGCGTGCACTGCATCCGTTTACGCCCGGTGAACGGGCTTTGCTGACGCAGGTTGAAGACGACATAAAACACAAGCTCGGGAATTATGGCCACGCGCCTGACCGTTTCGGGCTGGTTCACTGTGATATGCGGCTGGCAAACCTGCTGGTTGCCGGAGACAAGCTGACCGTTATCGATTTTGATGATTGTGGCATCTGCTGGTACGGCTGGGATTTCGCCACGGCGGTAAGTTTTATCGAAGACGACGTTCGTCTGAGCGAATATTGCCAGGCCTGGGTGTCAGGCTATCGAACGGTGCGCCAATTCTCATCCTGTGACGAGGAGATACTGCCGGTTCTGGTGATGCTGCGCCGTCTGCAGCTGACAGCGTGGATGAGCAGCCATGCGGAAACCCCGACAGCGCAACAACTGAGACCGGGCTGGGTGGAGAATACGCTCGCGCTGGGGAAAAAATATCTGGCTAACCAGCTGATTAACCGGGAGACCTTGCAGGATGTCTGATGTGACCATTAAAAAACCCATTCTGGGTCTCAACCGTTTCGAGCTGGATGGCAGTGAGCAGATTGATGAACAACTGCTGACCCAAATCGCCAGACGGCAGAATACACAGGGGGCCAGCTCAGTGCTGTTTTATCAGCAACCGATTGAGATGGTGAGCGCGCAGGGAACCTGGATGACCGATGCGCAAGGCAACCGTTATCTCGATATGTACAACAATGTGCCCAGTGTCGGCCACTGCCATCCGAGGGTAGTTGCAGCGATGGCAAAACAGGCCGGTGCGTTGAATACCAATACACGTTACCTGTTTTCGGTACTGGAGAATTATTCAGAAGCGCTGCTGGCGACATTCCCCTCTCATCTCTCCAATATTGTTTTACCTGCACCGGGAGCGAAAGCAATGACATCGCCCTGCGCATGGCACGCATGGTGAGTGGCAAACAAGGGATTATCGTCACTGAGAATGCCTATCACGGAAACACCTCGGCGGTGATGGAGGTCTCACCATCCGGGCATCACTCCCAGCAGCTGCCTGCTTATGTGCGGACGGTCCCGGCACCTGACGCCCGCACCCTGTTGCCGGGCCAGACGCTCGCGGATAAATTTGCTGCTGACGTGCGCCTGGCGGCGGCATCGCTCGATGAGGCCGGTTTTGGCTGCGCCGCTCTGCTGGTGGATACCATTTTTTCCAGCGATGGTGTGTTTGCCGATAACACCGGCTTTCTGGCTGGTGCGGTCAACGTTATTCAACAGCAGGGTGGACTGTTTATCGCTGATGAAGTCCAGCCCGGATTCGGCCGTACCGGTTCTCATTACTGGTGTTTCCAGCGGCATGGTATTCAGCCTGATATCGTTACCCTCGGTAAACCGATGGGGAACGGCTATCCCATGTCAGCGGTCATCACTCGTCCGGAAATCCTGGCAAGGTTTAGCCAGCAAACCGAGTACTTCAACACCTTCGGTGGCAATCCGGTTGCGGCGGCGGTAGGCCTGAGTGTCCTGCAGGTCATTGAAGAAGAATCGTTGCTGAATAACGCCAGGGTCAATGGTGATTATCTGCGTCAGGGACTGCGTGCCATTGCGGCAGAGTTTGCGACGGTGTCACACATTCGCGGTGCCGGTTTATTTAATGCCGTTGAATTCACCCATCCGCAAAACGGACAACCCGACACCCAACTGACCCGCAGTGTGATTAACGCGCTCAGGTATGAAGGGGTGCTGATTGGGGCAGCGGGAGCCTATGGCAACAGCCTGAAAATTCGTTCACCGTTATGCTTCGGTGCCAATGATGCCGACTTTTTCTTAGACAAACTGATGAAGGTTTTGTGCCGATTGGGCAACGCCTGATGTTGTGCCTGGTCACAGGATATCGGATATACTCGATTGCCCTGTCGCCAGGCCATTTCAGCACATCTTTTTAAATGGGTTAATCAGCCAGTTATGTCGAAAAGAAAAGAGTTACGTCAGCAAAAAATTCTGGAAGAACTGGAAGCACTGCCAACCTTACGCATTGCTGATATGGCGCGTTCACATGCGGTTTCAACCGAAACTATCAGGCGCGATCTGGATGAACTGACGGAAAAAGGTTTGCTGAATCGCACCTATGGCGGTGCGGTGAGAGCCATGAATTCGGAACCGACGGTAACCGATCGCCATAAACTGTTTACCGAACAGCGTGAACATATCGCGCGGGAAACGGTGAAGTTTATCCGGGATGGCAAGCTGCTGATGATCGGCTCAGGCGCGACCACGGTCCATATCGCCCGACGCATCGCCACTGAAATGCACGATATTACGGTGATCACCCATTCATTTGGCGTCGCAACGGTACTCTCAATCAACCCCACCATCAGGGTGATTGTGGCGCCGGGGGAGTACCTGGCATCGGAAGGTGCAATGACCGGGGCACAAACCTTACTTTTCCTGCGTCAATTTACTGCGGATTACGCCATTATCGGTGCCAGCGGACTCTCCACCGCCGGGCCGAGCGAAGCTATGATCGATTGCGGCACGGTGTTCAATGCGATGATCCTGCAATCCAATAAAACCGTCGTTGTCGCTGACCATTCTAAATTCGAACTGGCATTTCCCTATAATTACGTTGCCTGGCAGCGAGTCGATGCGTTGTTTACCGATGCCTTACCCCCTGAGCACTTTTCCCATGCCTTAACGAAGGAAAAAGTGGAGGTGTTTATCTGCAATGCGGCAAATCACGGTTAAAACACATTTCTCAGCAGGATGCGTGTGAATCAATCCTCTGTTTCATCAGAAATGAAAGTCATCAATATATTGAAAGGATTAGGGAGGTTCTATGGTATCCAGGAAGGAAAAAGATGGGGCCTTCATTAATGAGCAACTCACTAAGCTACAAGCACAAGGGCGCATCGCCTATGACATCCGCGTAGCAAACACCTTACAGTGCCGCTGGCAATGGGGACAATTTCCATCTGGTGTCTTTTTTTCTGCACCGACAGACCCAGAAAAAATGGGGCGTTACAATGACCCTACAGGTCAGACAGGAATATGCTACGCCGCAGATTACGCCGCTGCTGCAATAGCTGAATCGCTGGGTCGAGTCTATCAGCGCGATCCTGAGGCATTTACTTTGGGGTTTAGCGATTTAAAAAAAGCGCACATCTATACTCTTGAGACTACACACGAACTGAAGGTCATTAATATGGTTAAAGTGCAGGGATTGTTGCACTTAACTGCAGACCAAACGATGGGTAATGACTACGGTATTACCCAGACCATCACGGCCTGGGCGGCCAACACTCCCGGACTACCTTATGACGGGATTTCCTACCTTTCGAGACATTTCGGTGTGGGAATGTGCACTGCCTATTGGATTCGCCAAGGGGAAACGCCTCCCCTGGCGGACGTGGCGAACAGATCCGTTGATCAGTATGTCGATACTGCCAGAGAAAATTTTCCTCAGAACTGGCAAGAAAAGGACATCTCTGGTTTTGAAATTGTTACGGAAACACTGCAATTTAAAGTGAGTGCGGACAACTTATGATAAAGGCTCAGGATAAACCGAACCTTTATCAATGCGCACTTTGGTGACCGAAGAGTTTTGCCTGCCGTCGTATCTCATTCATATGCTCTCCGGAGTTGCCGTATTTTTTCAGCGCATCGATTACGTTAAGCCCATCTTCTTTTTCGAAAAAATACATTGCCGTCAGAAAAGAGGTTTTCGTAATTGCGCTTATATCTCCGAGCAACACTAAAACGTCTTCGACACCCACGACCACCTGATTACCGTCAAACTGAAACAGTGGGAATTTATATTCACCGCCTGATTTCACCGCGAGTAACTTGTTGGCCTTAAGTCGGTTATTAATCGTCTGCCTTTTAACACCAAGGATTTCTGCAGCTTTACTGGCACGGCAGGCTCCGCCAAGCGCATTAAGCCTTTCAGCAAACTTTACCGAACTGTCATTCAGATGCGCTATTCTGCGTTTCTCGCGTGGTGACATTTCAGACGCACGATCGAGCTGAGTTTCTAAAATCAACTTTGCCAGTTCGTTGTCAGTCATGTTAAGTGCACTGGTCAGGCTTTTCTTCTCTGTCAGTTTCTCAATCAATTCTACAGACAAATTAGCGATGCGTTGGAACACTGCTGCCTGTTCCGCAGACAGTGGCTTCTGAAGCTCTTTTTGGATTGTCACGTTCATATGCACCTCTCTTTGACACTTAATTTATTTCCATTTTGGTAAAGTGTCAAATTATGGAACAAAAAACGCACAACACAGGGAGCGATGTAGAGATTGAATAGCATTTCAGGTAGAGGCTAACGACGCAGATTAACTGCTAAGATATTGTATTTCGGGCGGGAAGTTTCTCTTACAAGAAGCCCGCCCGATAAATTGGGCCTAATCTTCACCCACCATCTTTTTCATAACAGCTCTGACCGCTGCATCAATTTCTGCCTGGACCTCAGCGGAGATACGGGAGAACTCGTAGGTCACCAGGCGTTTTTCGGCATCGATCTTTTTACGGGCAAATTGTTTTTTGTCCTTAAAGACGACCAGATTTTCTGCGACAGGTTTTTTGCCTGGTTTTGGTGTTTTCAGGCGGCTGCTTTCCGCCCGGAAGAACCCAATGATTTTGGCTTTTGTGACAGGGTCATCAATATCAATATCGTCATGCTTTTCGATGCGCTCACGCACACCCGCAACAATATCGCTGATATCAATTTTTTTGGCTTTCGCTTTATCAGCGACGTCGAGCAGGAACTGATAATCTACGATGGCAAGGTCACTGAGCGAAGGGAAAACGCTGATCATCTCATCAGGCACTGACGCCGCCTGAAGTGCACGTGTGATTTTCGCAGGAGATAAGGCTTCCGCCTTCGCAATCTCCGTCTGGCTCATATCACTGGGATACATCAGTTCCAGACGCTTACCCAGCTCACGCAAGGTATGTTCTTTCGCGGTCTGGATATCAACGGCCAGCTGACGGGCATCGGCGAGATCCAGCTCATCTTTGGTCACCAGCACTTCAAAGGGTGTGCCGTTATAGATACAGGCCGCACGACGACGCGAACCATCGAGAATTTCAATGCGGTCATCCACTTCCCTGCCAATTGCAGGGAAGAATTGTTGCAGCGTTATCGTTCGGGAGATATCAGCCACGGATTCCTCAGTCAGCAGTGACTGATCGCGTCCGTTAACGGAGGAGTCGATATAGGTCTGCGTCTCAATATCATCGTGCAGCACCTTTGTGAGTACAAACCGGGCTTCTTTTCCAGACTTGAGTACGAATACACGAGCGCCTTCGTTTTCACTCAGCATCTTAGAGAAGTTTGAGTTCCCTAATGTACGCCCCATTTTCTTCATGACTTTGGTCATTTAATTCCCCTCACAAATTCGATCCTTTTAAACACCGCCTGGGTGAATCTCTCCGCTTCTCGCTTGGCATTCTTCAGTGCTTCAGCGCTACCCGGATAAGATTGTGGGTCAGCACTTACTATCGTGTCAAAGGTCTCGCCACAACGTTCGAAACCATCAAGACGCGGCAATGCGGCATCAAGGATGTAGGAAGTAAATACATCCCGCGCCAGGCCATGGGTCATTTCGTGATCACGTTTGGTGGTCATTTTAGACATGAAACCAATGTTGCCCTTAATGCGCGGGTTGATCCCCTCCTCTTCCAGCTGTTCGAGCATTTCCGGAAGACGCGTCAGATATTTGAGAGTGGAGTGGAAATCCACCTGCGCTGGCGGTGTTGGCGTTAGAAGCAGGTCACTCGCGGCGATAGCGTTAAGCATGAAAGCATCTAAATGCGGCCCGGTATCAACGAAGATGAAGTCGTAATCATTACCCACACGGTCAATGATATTGCGGCGCAAAACCTCTGAAGGCAGGACACCAGGCAGATGTTCGCGTACTAAGTCATTCCACTGGCTGGCGACAAAGCCATCGTCGATGGAGGCGGGAATGATATCCACACCAGGAATGATGGTCGGCTGGATGATGTCACGGTGCAGCTGATCCGCATCCAGATCGTTCAGCATGGCCTGAGCAGCCGTTTCCATGATGGAACCGATACTGTTGGTATGGTTCAGGAACATGGTGCTGGAAGCCTGCGGGTCAAGATCGATGACAAGGTTACGCAGATCATACTGCAGCAGATCCGGGTGTACGCGCAGCCCGTGGGCCAGAGTTACCGTACTGACGGTCTTCGACACCCCCCCCTTCAGGTTCACCACGAAAATCACAAAAGGACCTTTCCCTTCATGAATATCACGATATTTAGGCACCTTGCGATGCGCATAGATATCAACAACATCCTGGACAGTCAGCGCGTAATGTTTCGCGTTACCGGCATCCTTTTTGCCAAACTCATGACCAGCCGCTTCCATCTCATCGATCGCCTGCTCTACAGCGCGACGGCTGAGCTTAGGCATGTTGGCGACGGAATTTCGGGTAAAGGTCTGATAGTAACGATCGAGGCCGAACTCATGACGTTTATCAACTATGTCGTCACTCATACTGCGCAGCATTGCATTCGCTCTGCGGGCAGTCTCGTCCACGCCACCGTAGTTACTTTTCATACCCTTACTCCATTGGCAAAATTTTCCCTAAGTGTACATGGCATTTTGCTACGTGCAAGATTTTTCGTTTTTCAGAGAAAAGTTGTACGAGCGCAAGCAACCTGCACACATCCTGGACAAATATCTTGAGGCAAATAGAGCGGGCTGCTCAAAGAACAGTAAGGGTTTAATGATCCAGCTGTGATCACGGCACAGGATTGGTGAATTTTGAGGCAAAGGTTACCTGCCGTATGCGAGGTCTGTTCCGAATGCACGTCGTGTTTTTCTGATAATGCTTGCCATTCCTTTTTGTAACTCTATTATATTCATAGAGATATTTAAAATGTGAGCACTTACAAACATTATAATCTCGTTGAAAGAGTTATCAGTCATATGCTGGTATCGTGACGTGACAGGATCACAAAAAGGATCCTGCCACTCTTTTGGCTCAGCAAGACGAAATAATGGGTAAAAGGTTTGCCGTCGTATGCTCGCATTCGCCTCTCAGTGCACTTCTGCAGAAAACCTGCTTCTATCCCTCCCTAAAAGCCTGAACAGTTGCCTGCGAAACGCCCTCCCCCGAAAAAGTTATCGGTCGTATGCACGACTATCTTTCTCTTGTTTATCAGAGGAGTAGTTAACTTCTAACTTTTTAGGTTTCCAGTCATATGCTAAAAGTTATCTATCATATGCAAACAATGTCAGTAAACACGCATGCTGGAAATTTACTCAATGGATCAAATTACGAGCAAGTTAGGTTATCGGTCGTATGCATAAAGTTATCCGTCATATGCTGTGTCACGCTGAGGATCCTTTGATTGCTGGCAGAATGAGCACTCTCTGCAAGAGAAGGTTGCTACTCAGATGCAAAGGTTGTCGGTCGTATGCAATGGTTTCCGGTCATATGCCAGATACCCGATATAACCCGGGCGAGGTAATCTGCTGTTTTAAGGGATAAAGATCAGGAAAGGTTTGCAGTCGTATGCCCTGAAGTTATCTGTCATATGCTCACAGGATAAGGCGGGTATTCGATTGAGTCGTGTGACTCTCTGACACTCATCAAAAGCGAAATTGTTTTATATCATAGGGTTAATTTAAATAAATGAGTTTCCATTCACCCGAAACTAGCCAAAGGTTATCAGCCATATGCCGGTATGCTGTTGAAGACTATCCCAATCTTAGAAAGTTATCAGTCGTATGCTTTAAGATGCTTAGCGATGTGAAAGGTTATCGGTCGTATGCTGGAAGGAGCGGCACACAAAGAATAAATTCAGGCTGACGAACCTGAATACAGGGGGGGTTTAGATGTTTGGCAGGAAACTGCTTATTCATAACTTACTGAATAAGCAGAGTAAAATAGAAAGGTTTCCTGTCGTATGCAGGTTGGGTTACCACTGATGTGAAGTACGCCTTAGTTCGAATCGAGGCTGATGAGGATCTTCGCTATCTCTTCCTCTGTGAAGCCGGAATCCTTTAACTTACTGATCTTTGAAATCATCGCTTCATCGACAATCTGTGGCTCATCGTGAGTCGATCTATCGATCTTCAATGACTTATCCGGGATCAGGTTTGGATTGCGCTTCGTGATGTTGAAATAAACCGACCTGCCCCGCTTAGTTTCTGTGTATTCGAGGTAGTTAATTTCCTTTAGCTCTTCCAGTGCCTTACGGACGATATGGTTCTGGTAAGCAATACGCGATTTCAGCCTCAAACGCTCTCTGAGGCGTTTCATAGAGACCGGAGCAGGATTCCTGGGAAGGCTTTCAATAAACGTGTAGAGAGCCTGTGCGGACTCTTTACGGGGCAAATGGTCGATAGCTTTGAGTCGCAGGTAGACCTTGTAATCCATCTGATAGAGGTCAGCCAGGCGATGATCGCCCTCGATCTCTACTTCGTTCTTCGCCATGTTGTAATGGGCGCTGTTCACCAGGCCGGTGGTAAGCGAGCCGGTATCATTACGGAACTGGATGGTCACACCGCGCAGGCGCATCAGGGAGTCATCAATGCGCTTCTTCATGTCTTTGTTCGAACGCTTCGAGTCAAAGCCACAGTTCTGCAGGAATTTAGTGAATGGCAGCTTCAGCTTGCCTGCAAACGTGCCGTTGTCGTAGATCGAACGGATGATGCCCAGCCAGACCCTGAAATCCGTTGCCATATCGAGTCGCTCAGAGCGAATAGAGATATCTTTGTACCCTTCCCTCTTCACCACTTCTAAATGATAAAGATCTTCGGTCGCATCAACAGTAGACTTAACGGTGTTGACGGAGCCTTTTGCTTTTGCATGATCGGTATTGGGAACAAACAATCCCAGTCGCATCAGGGCAACCGGCTGCACTGTTGCAGTTGACGAGGGGTTTAAGTGGACAACTTCACCCGTTTTTTTATTTACCTCGTCGGTCATACTGTCTAAGTCATTGACTTTCTTAGCCATAAACAAGATCCGCTTATCAACAGTTAAATTTGCCGCTGCATATAACCGATAACCTTACCAGCATATGAGTGGAAATCAAAGAGCACACGACAGATAACCCTTTGCATATAAACAGAAACTTTCTGCATCTGACTGGAAACCTTTTGCATATAACTGATAACCTTAAACTAACCTGGAGCCAGTCATATCAAGGCCTGCAGCGATCCGGGATCGTTTTGGCTTTTATAGGATCGATATAAGATCGTATTAAGATCAAATTATTGGATCCAGCCTGTTAATAATGTGGATAAGTTTCTGAGTGCGATACAGCAACGAAGCGGAAGCGTGCATAGTACATATCGGCTATCCAGAGGAGAAAATGAGTCGTTCACTTTTCTGACTTAGGGAAAGCAGAAAAATCACGAATCAAGTTTTCACTCCATAATCCGGTTCATTTTGATATAGGTGTACCTACACAAAACCCTGCATCCTTGAGATGATAAAACCAGATAATAGCGGATTTCCCATTAGCAATTATTTTATAACATACTGATTATTATGAATTTATATGAATAATTTCAGATTGAAATACCCATCATATTTCCATGAATTTAAGTGCAAACAACCCAAAATAGAGTATTTTTTCCACATTTAATGATTCATCACACGTTTTCATAAATTCAGAACTCCTTCCCATGTGCCTCCTGATCCTTTCCAGAAGGTATTTTCGTGATGGCTTCTATGAATGATTCTGTTGTAATGATAAATATTGATGTCACCAAAAATTAAGTATCGCCCTTTTACTGAGTAAAAATCATGGGTGCCAGTGATTAACTCCCTACCCCATTCTAAGCGCGGATAAAAGATCCAACTCAGACCACCATGAGCAGCCGCCCTCAATTTCACCCTCTTATGTTTATTAATTACAAGAATCGCAATAATCTCAGTTGGCGGCATGTTTATGAATGCTGGACTGCGATTTTCCAATTTCATAAAAAAAGACCAAACTAAAAACATAGTTTCTATTATTTGCACGAATGTTCAGATTTCACTTACAGATCATCTGGAGTGAATATTTCTGGCGTAGCTTCAGTATCTACATAACAAAAACGCGAAAATGCAGACGTCGCTACGTGAAAATTAACGGAGATTACCCCTGCCAATTCGCCAGAATTGCTGTAGCAACGTCAGCTTGTTTACAATTTCATGTTTATCATCGTAACATACTGAATAATATAAATTAATTTTCATGAGGTTATAGCGTATTATTCGACAAACCATCCTCCGGTTGATCATTACCTTTTTAAATCGAAAATCTGTATCAAACTGGTTTTTTAGAATTTCAAAGCAAGCAGCCTGAAACTGAGAAGTACACGCAAAAAAATGCGAACGCATGTCGAATTGCATGTAAGCTGTGACAGGTGAACCAGAATCATTCATTTCTCGCAATTCCAGTCATTTTGAACAATGCGTATCCGGCAGTGAGGTTCTGTTAGTCAGGATGATGAAATTAAGGAAGGGATTTCACAAAAAACATCAAAGAAACCCGACAAGAAAAATCACTCAACATTTTGTTATATAAGGATTTATTCTGATTATTTCAATATGAAATTCCCGGGATAAATTCAGGGAATATCATCTTCTGTTGTTCTCCAACCTTCCCTTCCCTGCATATGTGGTATTCGTCCAATGCGCTATTGATGTCGCCGTTTTATAACTGCCGTTCTCCACCAGTCTTAGGTAACAGGCAGGGAAAGAATGCCAATCAGACCAGAATTCTGTTAAGCCGCCAGTAAGGAAAACATCAACCAACGAATACGCGAAGCTGAGCGGGCAATTGAAGATGCAGCACATCAGTGTAATCGGACCCAATGGTTGTGGTAAATCAATCTTGCTTCGGGTACTTGCGGAGTGGCAGTTGCCTCAGGCTGGGGAAATAAATGTAAATGTTCCAGTCGCGTGACTTGGCCAGCGATTAGAGAATCTGGCACTTGAACAGCTGCGGTCAGTCAATCCCACAATGAGTCGAAGTGAGGTGTGCATGCGGTTGGCACAGCTGGGACTGGATGAACCAAAGATCGCAATTCCGGCTGCTTTGCTAAGCGGAGGAGAACGTCTCAAGGGAGCACTGGCCTGCATCATCTATGCTGAAACCCCACCGCAGCTGTTGTTGCTGGATGAGCCCAATAATCTTCTCGATTTAACCTCTGTCTGGGCGTTAGAAGCCATGATACGCGGCTATCACGGCTCCCTGATGGTGGTATCACATGATGACGCGTTTCTGAATAGCCTGGGGCTTACCGACAGACTAATCGCCACTGAAGAGGGATGGAGGCTGGAGACTCTCTAAGCGGAAAAGGCAGCAATCCTGCGTATATCCAATGATTGCCAGCCGGATAACGCAGGAACGCTGCTATGAATGGATGTGGTTAGATGTTGTTGAGATAGTTTTGATACCAGTGCGCAAGCTGTGTAGTGACCGGGCTCTGGTTGACATCAAACGTCCGGCCATCAAGTTTCCTTACCGGAGTGATACCGGCCAGTGTGCCAGTAACAAATGCCTCATCACCGGTCAGCGCCTCTGCCAGCGTGAAAGGTTTTTCATAAACAGCCAGCCCATTTTGTCTCGCCAGTTCAATAAGCGTCTGGCGGGTGATGCCGTTGAAGCAATACAAACCGTTCGAGGTCCACAGCTCTCCGTTGCGGACAATAAAGAAATTTGTGGAATTGCAACTGGCGACAAAGCCATGAGGGTCGAGCATGAGTGCTTCATCGGCGCCTGCATCAAGTGCCTGAAGTAACGCCTGAATCAGATTCAGACGACTGTGAGAATTCAGCCGAAGGTCAAAAACATCGGGTGTGCTGGTGCGATAGCTGGAAGTGAACAGCGCCAGGCCTCGCTTTTTAGCTTCATAATCCACGACTTTATATTCGGCCACACAAACCACGGTGGCCCCGCCAATAATAAAACGGGGATCCTGATTGGGAGTACGTTTTCTGCCACGGGTTATCATCAGACGCAGATGCGCGCCGTCTGTCATGCCATTAACCTCCAGCGTTTTGCACATAATCGCCGTGATTTCCTCACGGGTGTGACCAATGTCGAGCTGGATGGCAGCGGCTCCTGCAAACAGGCGATCAAGATGGCGCTGCAGGGCAATCAGTTTGCCATTTACCAGTCGCAGACCTTCCCATACACCATCACCACAGATATATCCGGAATCAAAAATCGATACGGTAGCGTTGTCCCGGTGGACAAATTCGCCATTCACATAAACCTGAACATTATCGTTCCTTGAATCCTGCAAATAGGCCTGGCTGCTTTGACTGGCACTCATGTTGATTCCTTTTTATTAAAATGCACGTTCGGTAAAGCGGGAGAGAAACTCACGGGTACGTGGCTGACGCGGATGTTTGAGAACCTCATCCGGCGTACCCATTTCATGAATGACACCGTTCTCAATAAATATCACCCGGTCAGCGAAGTGCCACGCGAAGCCAAGTTCATGTGTCACCAGCAACAGGGTGCGGCCTTCATCCGCCAGTTCACGAATGGTATGTAGCACTTCACCCACCAGCTCAGGATCCAGGGAGGAGGTGGGTTCATCGAACAGCATGATTTCCGGTGCCATGGCTAACGCTCTCGCGATGGCGACTCGTTGCTGCTGACCACCTGAGAGGCTGCCCGGCCATGCCTGCTGCTTATGACTCAGGCCGACCTTCTCCAGTTGTCGCTGGGCAATGTTATTGGCTTCTTCCCGTCGCATTTTTTTTACCGATACCAATGCCTCACAGACGTTATCCAGCACGGTGAGATGTGGGAAAAGGTTAAACTGCTGGAACACCATACCGATGCGTTCACGTACTTCACACAGCTGCTTTTCGCTGTAAATACGTTGATTGTTTTTGCCTGTGCTGCCCAGTACTACCCCATCAAGTTCAATGGTGCCCGCGCTGGGAGTTTCCATAAAATTGAGACAACGCAGCAGGGTACTTTTACCGGAACCGCTGCCGCCGATAATGGCGATTTTCTCTCCGGGGTAAACATCTAAATCGATTCCTTTTAAAACCACCTGATCGCCGAACTGCTTTTGCAGCCCACGGATACGCATCACGGGTTGTTGATCGAACATGAGTTTTCTTTCCTTAGGGCAGGGGGCGATAGCGGCGTTCAAGGCGTGAGGCCAGATAGCTGCCGGGCCAAATCAGGACAAAATAAAGCAGGGCAACCACCGTTAAGATTTCCACCGGACGGTAATAAGTGCTGCTTAACAACCGTCCCTGATACATCAGTTCGTTGACGGTGAGAATCGACGCCAGTGACGTTACCTTGGCCAGTTCAATCATTCGGTTAGTCAGGGCAGGTAACATGCGACGGAAGACCTGTGGCAGGATGATGCGTCTCAGCGCTTTCGCCTGAGACATGCCGAGCGCTTTTGCGCCCTCCCACTGACCGCGTTCAATGGACTGCAACCCCGCGCGAAAAATTTCCGCACTGTAGGCAGCGGTATATAACGTAAGAGCCAGAACCGCTGCGCCGAAAGTAGAAAACTGAATACCGACCAGTACCGGGAAGGCGTAATAAAACCAGATCAGCTGAATCAGTACCGGTGTATTACGGAAAACTTCGACGAAGCTCCGGGTCAGTGCCATAACCCAGCGCTGTGGACTGGTCCGGGCAATCCCCAGTAGCAGCCCGATAACGGTGCCGCTGATGCCTGCAAGAAGCCAAAGTTCCAGTGTCACTCCCAAACCTTTTAGTAACACCGGGAAGTTCTGGAAGATTAACGAAAAGTCCCATTGATAGTTCATCTTATTACCTCATCAGCGCGCATCAGAAACCGCGAGACGTTTTTCAATCATCTGGCTGCATTGGCTGATGATCAGCAGCAGGGTGAAGTACATCACGGCAATCAGGGTATACACTTCCAGCGGACGATAGGTCTGGCTATTGACCTGCATCGCCTGATACAAGAGTTCGCTGTAAGCCAGCGAAGAAGCCAGCGCAGTGGATTTCAGTAATTCGAAAGAGCGTTCAAGGAACGGCGGGATCATCCGGCGTAATGCCTGCGGCAGGATGATGCGACGTAACGCTGTGGCGCGAGGCATGCCCAGCGCTTTGGCCCCTTCCCATTGCCCGTTGCTGATTGACTGGATACCGCCGCGATAGACTTCCGCATAAAACGCTGCGGACTGGGCCGACAGCGCCAGTACTGCGGCGGCAAAGGGGGAGAGGGTGAGTGGTGATACCACGGGTAACGCGTAGTAGATCCAGAAAAAATGGACGATGGCAGGAGTATTACGGTAAAAACCAATGATCATGATGGCCGGGATTCGTACCAGGCGAAGCGGCGAATTTTTCATTATCGCCAGTATTATCCCCGCGAGCATGCCAAAAACGATGCTGGTCACACCGATCTGAATCGTTCCCCAAAGCCCCTCAAGTAATAACATCCGGTATGGCCAGATGGCGGCAAAATCCCACTGATATGACATACGACACAACCCCTAAAATACTCAATCCAATTTCAGTGCGTTAGAACGGCATAATCTTATCAGTACGAAAATGTGATAAATAAATAATATAAAATGACGCTATTATCTCTTTTTGATATATCAATTTGATCCGGACAGCTATGACCCACTCCACCTTTCTGACACTCGAACTGGCCCGATTTGCCTGTAAACTCACTCCAGATGCAATCCCTGCCCGCTGGAAACGGAAAATCATCCTGCATTTTATCGATAGCCTGGGGTGTGGGGTGGCAGCACGTAACGACCAGGTGTTGCAGATGAGCGCTAAACTGGCACGATCACAATACGCGGCGGGCAGCAGTATTACGCTGGATGGTGGCTCTCAGCTCTCTTCAAGTGGTGCTGCATTCCTTAATGCCGTAGCGATCAATGCGCTGGATTACGATGATGGTTTTGAAGTCGCGGGGCGGGGGATGGGACATCCCGGAGCAACTCTGGTCGCCGGGGCACTGGCGGCGATAGGTTCGCAACCTGTCAGTGGCGAGGCCTTGCTGACGGCACTGGTGGCTGCATGGGAGATTAATGGGCGGGTGATTCTCTCGCAGCAGCCAAGCCCGGAACGTTTTCGCGAAGTCTATGGCGTCTGCCAGCATGAATCGCTCGGAGCAGCCGTCGCATTTGGTCTGTTGCGTGGCTGTGATGCGAGTGCACTGGAAAACTGTCTGGGGTTGGCAGCCTCGCTCACCCCGCTTCCGTCATTACACAAATATAACTGGCAGCAACGTCCACTGGTTTCCTTTAAAGACTACAACGCGCCAGCCGCGGAAGCGGGGGTGCGTGCCGTTGAAATGCATCTGTCCGGTATTGTCGGGCCGCGTGATGTGCTGGCAGGGGAGCAGGGGTTCTGGCGTATGATGGGTTCTGACATGTTCCGTCCTGAAATCCTCACGGATAACCTCGGCTCCAGCTGGCTATTGCAGCATGCCAGTTTTAAGGCTTACCCGACGTGCCGCTGGATGCATACGGCGCTGGAATCATTTGAAGGCGCACTGAAAGCTCTCACTGCTCCTGAAAAGATCCTGCGGGTACGGGTGTATGGCAGTCAGCTGCTGGCTGATTTTTTTACCGATACCCGGCCTGAGAGCGGCACAGACGCGCAATTCAGCCTGCCTTTAGCCATTGCCTGTCTGGCATTCAATATTCCACGTCATCTATGGAGCAGCGAGAAAGTGCGAACCTCAACCAGGCTGCTGGAATTTGCCGATAAGGTGGAGGTGCTGGCCGAAACGCGTTTTGATCAACTGATGCGGGAATTTCGTCGCCCGGCAGCCCGTGTTGAAGTGGTTACTGAGGATGCCGTTGTTACCGGTGACACCATCGATTTTCCCTTAGGCTCGCAGGAAAACCCGCTTTCTGAGCAGAAGATTATTGATAAGTTTATCGCCAACCTGTCATCACGGTTGCCCACAGAGAAAGCAGAAGGGATAGCAGCGCGGTTACTCGATCTGGAACGAGGTGAGGATATCGGGGCGCTGCTGGCCCCGATGCTGGAATGAAGGTTTTACTTCCACTCTTCTTTAATCACAGACGGAACCTTACTGACATCGACGCCACGCAATTTAAGCGCATCCTCATAGAATTGCTTACTCTGGCCGGATTTATAAATTTTAACGAACTCTTCGTTCAGGAAATTACGGAAACGCGGGTCGCTTTCTTTGCGTATTGCACCACCGGTACTGATGGCGATGATAGGTTTCGGCAGGATCAGGTTGCCCTTGTGTACTTTGGCCTGTTGCAATGCCAGTGCCGGATGGACGTAAGAAAGTGCATCGACACGGCCCGCATAGAATGCCGCAACGCCTTCATCCATATTGGTGAAACGGACCAGCTGCGCCTTCGGTAATTTTTTCGTCAGGATGAGGTCAGGGCTGCTGCCGAGGGTGACGCCTATTTTGATGTCAGGACGATTAAGGTCATCCCAGTTAGCCGCAGGAATACCATCGCGGATCAGCACCCCCTGTGCATACCACAGGAACGGTTGATCGGAGAAATCTGCGGCCTTACGGCGCTCATCGGTGGGATCGAGCACCAGCATGGTATCAATCTGGCCTGCCTGCAACGCCGCAATCGCATTACCCCAGGTGGTTTCGACCGGGACCAGTTTTACCCCTAAATCTTTCGCCAGCACTTTGCCAACGTTATAGCCAATACCATTCCACTGACCTGTCGCCGGATCTTTGAAGTACCAGGGTTCGCCTTGTGCGACGCCAATACGCAGTTCACCCGTTTGTTTGATATGGTCCCAGGTCGATTCTTCCGCGTGGCTAAAAAAGGGTGCGACAGCCATGAGCAAAGGCAGAACGATTTTGTGTAGTCTGATTGTCATTTTGATGGTCCCTGATAAGAAAAGAATGAAAAGTGAAATGCAGTACAGGCGACAAAATAGCGAAGTTTTATATAACTGTAATAGTGTTATTTATATTATCTAATTCCATAAGGTTATTAACGGGATGCAATGACCGCTAAGACTTTTGTGTTAACTATGGATAAACACAGAGAGGTGGCGATGAATTTTCAGCACATGCGTATTGCCAGGCCGGTGCGTGTACTCAACAGAAGCTGTGAAATGTACTGCGACGGACTTGGGCTAACAAAGTCAGGTGAGTTTACCGATCACGATGGATTCAGTGGATGCATGTTAGGCCGGGAGGATTTACCCTGGCATCTTGAGTTTACTCAGTGCCACCACCATCCAGTGACACCGTCTTCCTCACCAGAAGACCTGCTGGTTCTGTACGTTCCGGAAAGGGAGGCTTGGGAAATCGCCTGTTCAGATATGGATCACGCGGGATTTGTCAGGGTGGAGTCTTTTAACCCCTACTGGGAGAGAAGGGGAGTGACCTTCGAAGATCCTGATGGGTATAGAGTGGTGATCCAGAATATGAAGTGGGCCAAAATGTGAGCCAGTATTCATCATGACTAAAGAATTTCCAACTTCCTTTGGATTTATCTACCAGAGGTAATACCATGATCCCGATTTGACATGGAATATGTGAGGGATAACATGGCGTTAAACGGTGGTTTCATTCTTAATGGGGCGGATTATGCCCCACTGTTCTTTCCCGGAATAGGGACTTTTATGGCGTTTTCGGGATCTGGGCCAAATCGCAATCGTGCAGGCTGTTCTCGCATTCCTACAGTTGGTCCGCTTCCAGTCGGAAAGTATTGGATTGTTGACCGCGAACAGGGTGGATTGTATTCACAGGCATTAGCGGCATCAAAAGATCTGTATAATAAGGTATTTCATGGCGCACAGTTTGGGCATTCGGATTGGTTTGCACTTTATTACGACGACATAAGCGTTGATGATTGGACGTGGATTAACGGTGTTCAACGCGGAAACTTTCGCCTGCATCCAGGAATGGTCTCGGAGGGTTGCATTACTCTGGCACGGAATTCAGATTTTGCGATGCTTCGTAATCGACTGCTGCACACACCGCTGATTGAAGTCCCGTGCACAAGGAAACTAAAAGCACGTGGGTTTATTGAGGTGAAAGATTATGGATATGATGAAACTTGCCCGACGAAGCGTTAAAACAGTTCTGTTTATTGCATTGTTCTGCCTGTTTGCTCGCTTGATTGATGCTTCAAAGTTTATCAGTCTTGATACAGCCAATGCTTTTTCAACCTGGCTTCATGGTAGTGCTAATCAGGAGAACTATGATGACCTTTGGTTTTTTACTGATGTGCTGCTTTCGTTACTGTCCACTGTGGTTGCTTACAACGTGCTAATTAGGCTGTTCAATCGAATGCCGGAACGGATACGCCACCACTTAAACTGAATAAACGTCTTTCGCTCCCGGTTGATCATATTGTCCCGCTCAAACCGAAACGTGATAGCTGGTAATGGCATTGCCGGTAAACCGGTGGACCATCAGCGCCGGTGGATCGTCAGCAGGGGGGATATTCTCTGTTCCAAACCAGACCGGATTAGCCGGGCATACTGACCCGCAGATATAGGCCGGGATTCCGGCAAATATGCCTGCTATGGGTCGGTGAACATGCCCGCTGGAAATCGCCAGCAGGTGATGGGGAACATGCCTGACCAGCTCTGCCAGCGCTCCGGAACCCTGGCACATCGTTTTATCCAGCGTGGGAATGCCGGAGGCAAAAACGTGATGATGCAGGAATAACAGTGATGGAGTATCACCGGCATCGCTGAATTGTTTCTCCAGCCAGCCAAGATGCCCAGATACATCGCCTGACGTTTGGTTTTCCAGCGTTGAATCCAGCCCAATTAGGCGAAGCCCACCGAGCTGATGCGTAAAGTGCAGGGAATCGCCCGATGCATCAGCTGCCCAGCGATGCTCTCCCCACACTGCGCGCATCTGCTGGCGATCATCAGCGTTGCCGGGCAGCAGCAACCAGGGATACGCCTGCTGGTGCAGACGGTCGGCAATCAGCCGATAACCTTCATGCCACTGTTCATCAATCAGGTCACCGGTCAGCACCAGAATGTCCGGGTTGAGATGTGCCAGCCAGGCCAGCACGCGATCAAATCGGGACAGATTGTCATTGTCAGGAGAAGCGTGGATGTCCGAAACCTGCGCTATCAGCATGTCTGCCTCATCATGATTCAGGCTGCAAACCTACACATTAGCGGCAAGCCTGAGCCACTGCAAAACTGTCTTCAAACAGACGGAAACGCGTGATCAAGCCGTCATTCACCACAAAATCAAACACAAACTCCGTCTCGATCAGTTTGCCGGTCTTATTCACCCGGGAAGCCAGTTTACCCGGCACCAGAACCCGGTTGCCCTGAACCAGCATCTCACTGATTTCAAAGTGTTCAGAAGTGATCTGCTCACGAATCTGGCGGAAAAATTCAGCCGCACCCGCTTTGCCGTGTTTACGCCCAATCCAGGGCACAGTGGCAACATCGCCCGCCACGAACCAGTCAACTTCTTCGCTGACCAGTGCTGCGATGGCAGCAACATCCGCTGCAGACGCAAGGCGATTGAAAAGTTCTTCAATTACATCAACAGGTTGTTGATAAGACATCAGGTGACTCCTGTTCTGTGGTCAAAAAACATATCTATTTCTAGTCTGAATGAAGGGGCTCAGTCAATTACCTTCCACCCGCGTGCTGTTATTCTCCGGCTGCATTATCTTATGCATTATATTTTTAAAAGACCGGATCAGCAGGTTGATTCCTGTATTTAACAAAACGATTGCCATTATTTTCAGTTTACTTTGCATGGGCGGATTTCAATAATTTCCCGGTGATTTATCAAGGAAGCGGAAATAATGAGTCAGTCGATTGAGGTAGCAAAGTCCGACGACGCAGAAGAAATTTTTGCGTTACTCCAGCGCGCCTATGCCTCGCTGGTCGCTTTGGATGTGCATTTTACTATCTCGCGCGGCTCGGTGGAGCAGGTACGGCGCACCATTGAGCAGGAAACCGTGCTGGTACTGCGCAAGTGGAAACGTGCTGTGGCGACAGTAACGGTGCGTTTCCCATGGCAGCAGGATGACAGCGCACCTTCATCATTACCTTTTATTCACTGGTTTGCTGTTGACCCGGATTTTAAAGGTCAGGGATATGGCCGGGAAATTATCAGCTGGGCAGAAGAAACCCTGCTGAAAAACACCTTAAAAGCGCCGGGTGTTTATCTGGCTACTGCGACCAAACATCCCTGGCTCAGCGACCTGTATCTGCGTCGCGGCTATCAACCTTTTTATCATCGCACTAATCAATTAGGGGAAGCATTGGTTTTTCTGAAAAAGGAATTTACTGCTAATGCGGAAACCTCACCGGAAAAAAGAGTACGCACTGCCTGATTCAGGCGATTAAAAAATAACACCTGCAACCACCAAGGATAATATGAAAGCGAATTCACTGACTCTCGCGCTGGGTCTGACCTGCCTGCTGGGAAGCGCATTCCATACTTTTGCTGCTGAACAACCGCGCAGCGGCGGCAGCCTGACCTGGGGTGTCGAAACCGAACCCGTGCCGTTTAACCCACAGCTTAACGGCCAGTCGAAAGCGGAAGTGGTGCTGCGCAACGTCTGGGAATCGCTGCTGGCACGCCGCAATGATGGCAGCTTTGTTCCCTGGCTGGCAGAAAGCTATGAAGCCAGCCCGGACGGAAAAAACTATCGCTTCAGCCTGCGGCGTGATGTCACTTTCTCCAACGGTGAGAAACTGGATGCCAATGCGGTCGCAGAGAACTTCCGTCATCTGCAGGATGCAGCCTATTGCGCGGGTAGCAGCCTGTGTGCGGTGGGTGCCCGCATTGAAAGTATCACCACGCCGGACGACCATACGGTAGCGATCACCCTGAAACAGGGCTATTCCCCGTTCCTCGCCTTCGCCGCCAAATTGCAGATCCTCGCGCCGGCCAGCTGGCACTCATCACAGCTCAAGTCCGGCGGCAAAGAGATTGCCGGTACCGGTCCCTTTATTCTCGAAAGTTACGAAAAAGGGCAACAGGTCACCTTCGTGAGAAATCCCCATTACAACTGGGCACCTGCCACGGCGCATCATCAGGGACCGGCTTATCTTGATCGCGTTACCTATCGCTTCCTGCCGGAATCTTCAGTGCGGACCGGCGCGTTGCTGTCAGGGCAGGTAGATGTGATTGAAGGCATCTCCGGTAATGACGCGGGAGAATTCAAAGACAGCAGCGACTTTACCTACCAGCATGCGCTCAATACCGGCACACCGTATTCGTTGTTTCTTAACGTGGAATACGGCCCGACCCAGGATGTGAAAGTGCGTCAGGCGCTGTTGCAGGGGCTGGATATCGACCCGATCCTCAAATCGGTCTATCGCGGCGAACGTACCCGCGCCTGGGGCATCACGTCACCTATCGATCCACTCTACAACAACGATCTTGAAGGCAAATATGGCAACAACCCGGCGGCCGCCAACAAATTACTGGATGAGGCGGGCTGGCAAACGCGAGATGCCGATGGCTTTCGTACCAAAGATGGCCAGCGTCTGAGCATAGAGGTGATTCAGGCACAGGCGACGGTACGTGACCAGCGCGATGTGTTGCTGCAGGCGATCCAGGCTCAGGCGCGCCAGCGGCTTGGCGTGGAGCTGAAGCTGCGTTATGTCGATTCAGGAACCTACGTTGATGTACGTAACACCGGCAAATTCGGCTCGATCGCGAACTCCAATACTGAAACTGACGGCATCGATATCGAAAACCACTATCGCCCGGTGAAGGCGGGTGGACCGATCAACTACAGCCGCGTCAACAGCCCGGAAATCAATGGCTGGCTCGATCAGGCTGCCGCCACGCTGGATCTTAATCAGCGCCGTAAATTCTACAGCCAGTTGCAACAGTACGCGCTGCCACAGCAGGCGCTGGCGGTGCCACTGTACGAACCGGAAGACCAGATTGCAGCAGCAAGTTACGTACAGGGTGTTGGTTTCCGCAGCTTTAAGCAAATGCCTGAAAACGTCTATGACGTGTGGCTGAGCGCACACTAATTTCGGAGGCGAGGATGAGTCTGGAGAGCATCGTAACCCGTAACCCGCGAGCACCGCGGCCATCGGTATGGCGTAGCGAACTGACGCGTCGTATCACCGGACGGCTGCTGGGGGGCGTACTGGTGTTGTGGGCTGCCGTCACGCTGGCGTTCCTTGGGGTGCATCTGGCGCCTGGCGATATCGTCAGCCTGCTGATTGGGGAGCAGGAGCGCACACCGGCGATTGAGGCGGCCATCCGCGCCGAGTGGGGGCTGAACCACCCGCTGTGGTGGCAGTACCTGCACTATCTGTGGCGCGTGCTGCACGGTGACTTCGGACGTTCATACATTCTCAACACCGAGGTGAGTCAGCTGCTGGCGACCCAGCTGTGGCCCACCCTGAAACTCACCCTGGCAGCGTTACTGGTCAGTGCCGTGTTTGCCATAGTGATGGCGGTAGCGACAGCGCATCGCCGCTGGGGTCGCCGGATTGCGAATGGCCTGGAGCTGCTGCTGGCATCCACACCGTCGTTCTGGATGGGCATTGTGCTGTTGTTCATCTTCAGTTTTACGCTGCGCTGGTTTCCGGTGGCGGGGGATCGTCATCTTTCGTCGCTGGTACTGCCAGCCTTGTCCCTCGGCCTGGCACAGGGGGCGGTGATTGCGCAGGTCCTGCGACGTGAGCTGGAACGCGCATTGGAATCCCCCTTTACCCTGACGTTACGGGCCTGGGGTGTGGGGGAAACCACCATCCGTTTGCGCCATGCGTTACGCCACGCCGCACTGCCTGCGGTGACGTTAACCGGCTGGCTGGTGGGCGGATTACTCAGCGGCGCAGTGATTACCGAACAGGTTTTTGGTCGTCCCGGTCTCGGTAAGCTGACGGTGGATGCGGTACTGGCGAAAGATCTGCCCGTGGTGCTGGCGGTTGCCGTCCTTTCGGCGCTGATTTACGTGGTGATGAGCACGCTGGTGGACATTCTGGCGCTATGGATCGATCCGCGCCTGCGTGGGGAGGGCAAATAATGCAAGCTATCCTGCAACGATTTTCTCTTGCGCTGCCCGTATCGGTGTGGAGCGCATTGTTCTTTCTGCTGCTGGTCGCGCTGGCGGTGGTGGCTCCGCACTGGCTGACGCACAGCGATCCGCTGCTGGCCGATCCAGTCAACGCGCAGCTGCCGCCATCAGCACAACACTGGCTTGGCACCGATCAACTGGGGCGCGACCTGCTGACCAGGGTGATTTATGGCAGCCGTTACTCGCTGTTGATCAGCGTCGCGGCGATGGCGGTGGCGGTGATCTTCGGCACCTTGCTTGGTCTCACGGCGGCACTGGCTCGCGGGGTGGTGGATGAGCTGTTGAGTCGCGCGGTGGATGTTATCTCAGCCTTTCCCGATCTGCTGCTGGCGCTGATGCTAATCGCTTTCACCGGTCCGGGTACCAATAACCTGATTATCGCTCTCGGCGTGGCTTCGGTGCCGCGTTTTGCCCGTGTGGTACGTACCCAGACTTACAGCGTTATGACCTCCGGCTACGTGGAACAGGCCCGTACCTTCGGCCTGTCGCGCTTTACGTTGATCGGGCGTCATATTCTGCCACATGCGATGGCGCAGGTGCCCGCGCTGGCCACACTGGGTCTCGGCACGGCGATTATTGGCACTGCGGGGCTGAGTTTCCTGGGGATGGGGCCGCAGCCGCCGACGGCTGAATGGGGATTGATGCTGGCAGAAGGGCGTAACTATCTGCGTAACGCCTGGTGGATCGCCGTCTGGCCGGGGGTATTTATCACCCTGACGGTAATTGCGGTGAATACCCTGGGACGCTACTGGCAGGCGCGTTTTGAAGGGAGAACGTTATGACGCAACCGGTAATTGATATTGAAAACCTCTCCATTCGCTTTGGTGCCCAGCAGGTGGTGAAGAACCTGAATTTGCAGGTCTGGCCGGGGGAATCGGTGGCGCTGGTGGGGGAATCCGGTTCAGGCAAAACCCTTACCGCCCGCAGCCTGCTGGGATTGCTGCCGGATGATGCGGTTGTCAGTGCCGATCGTTTTGTCATCGATGGACGTGACATGCGCAACGCTCACCGCCAGGACTGGCGTGCGCTGCGCGGACGCCGTATTGGTTACGTGCTGCAGGATGCGCTGGTTTCACTCGATCCATTGCGGCGCATTGGTCAGCAACTGGCGGATGCACTGCGTGCCTCAGGCTATCGTGGTGATGTCAGTCTGCAGGAAAAAAGCCTGGAACTGCTGCGCGCGGCAGGGATAGCGGATGCAGAAAGCCGTCTCGCACGCTATCCACATCAGCTTTCCGGTGGACAGCGCCAGCGTGCCCTGATTGCTACCGCCCTGGCGGGCAGCCCGGCGTTGCTGATTGCGGATGAACCCACCACGGCGCTGGACATGACAGTGCAGCGGCAAATCCTGCAATTACTGGCGCAGCGGCGACGTGACGGGCATGGCCTGTTGCTGATCAGCCACGATCTGGCGGTGGTGGCAGAACTGGCGGATCGGGTGCTGGTGATGCGTGATGGTGAAGTGGTGGAGCAGGGCAGCAGCGGATCGTTACTTCAGCGTCCTCAGCATGCCTGGACACAGCGTCTGCTGCGCGCTGTACCGACACCCGCCACACGGGGCTTACGTCTCAGCGCTGCCGAACCGACACCGTTACCGCCGCGCCCGGCACCTGCTGCGCTGCCTCTGCTGGAGGCGATCGGGCTGAACAAGGCCTACGGCGAGCGTCAGGTGCTGCATAACATCAACTTCAGCCTGCACGCCGGGGAAACCCTTGGCGTGGTGGGGGAGTCTGGCTCCGGCAAAACCTCGCTGGTGAAAGTGGTGATGGGCCTGGCCGAACCTGACAGCGGTACGCTGCTGCTGGAAGGTAGCCGCTGGCAGGGCCTCAATGAGAAAGCACGTCGCGCCCGACGCGCACGCCTGCAATTGATCGCCCAGGACCCCTTCAGCTCTTTCGACCCGCGTTACACGGTGGAAAAAATTATCGGCGAAAGCCTCGACAGCGTCGGCATTTACGGCGATGCGCGCCGTCAGCGGGTGCGCCAGTTGCTGGATGAAGTGCAACTGGGCGACCGCTTTCTGCAACGTTATCCGCAGCAACTCTCTGGCGGTCAACGGCAGCGTGTGGCGATTGCCCGCGCTTTTGCCCCGCACCCGGCGTTGCTGGTGGCGGATGAGCCGGTCAGCGCGCTCGATGTCTCTGTCCAGGCACAGGTGCTGGATCTGCTGGCCGATATGCAGGCCGAACACGGCACGGCGCTGTTGTTTATTTCTCACGATCTTGGGGTGATCCAGCATCTGGCCGACCGTGTGCTGGTGATGCAGAACGGCCAGGTGGTGGAAAGCGGAGAACTGCGGCAGGTGTTTGCTGCGCCACAACATCCCTGGACACAAAAACTTTTACAGGCGCTGCCGGTTCTTCCCGACTGGCAGCCCGCGATCGCATATTAAGGAGAAGCGCATGAGTCAGACACAACGCCAGCTACGGCTGGGTGCCATTATTCAGGGAGCTTCCGGCAACATGTCGGCATGGCGTCACCCGGATGCGGTGGCCGATGCCAGTATCAACGTGGACTACGTGCTGGAGCTGGCCCGGAAAGCGGAACAGGCGAAAATTGATTTTCTGTTCGTCGCCGATGGCCTGTACATCACGCCGCAGTCGATCCCGCACTTTCTCAATCGCTTCGAACCCATCACTCTGTTGTCGGCGCTGTCGCTGGTGACGAAAAACATTGGTCTGGTGGCGACACTCTCCACCTCCTACAGCGAACCCTTTACCGTAGCCCGCCAGTTTGCCAGCCTTGACCATCTGAGCGGCGGACGTGTTGGCTGGAACGTGGTGACCTCACCGCTGGAAGGATCGGCAAAGAACTTCTCGCGCACTACCCATCCTGAGCATGACGAACGCTATCGCGTTGCCAGCGAGTATTTACGGGTGGTGAAGGGGCTGTGGGATTCGTGGGAAGAAGGCGCCTTTGTGCGTGATAAAGCCAGCGGCCAGTTTTTCGATGCAGACAAACTGCATACCCTCAATCATCAAGGCCAGTACTTCTCGGTGCAGGGACCGCTCAATGTGGGGCGCTCACCGCAGGGGAGGCCGATTGTGTTCCAGGCGGGCGCTTCAGAAGCGGGTAAGGCGTTTGCCGCTGAAGCCGCCGACGCCATTTATACGCGCCAGGAGACCCTTGAGCAGGCACGTGAGTTCCGCGAAGATGTGCGCAGCCGTCTGGTGGCGCAGGGGCGGAATGCCGATGACATTCGCGTTTTCCAGGGTATCAGCGTCATTATCGGAGACACCGAAGAAGAAGCGGAGCGCCGTTATCAGCAGACTGCAGAACTGGTGAGCATCGATAAAGCGCTGGAATATCTTGGCCGCTATTTCGAACATCATGATTTCAGCCAATATCCGCTGGATGCGCCTTTCCCGGAAATCGGCGACCTGGGCGAAAACAGTTTTCGCAGCACCACTGATACCATTAAACGCAATGCCCGCGCCCGTGGATTGACCTTACGCCAGACTGCACTGGAAGAAGCCACGCCACGACCAGGCTTCCTCGGTACGGCGCAGCAGGTGGCAGATGGCTTAGCCCAGTGGTTCCTCGCTGGCGCAGCAGATGGGTTTATCGTGCGTGGTGGCACCCCCACCGCATTTGATGATTTTGTGGCGCAGGTGATCCCGCTGCTGCAACAACGCGGGCTTTATCGCAGCGAATATGCTGGCGAGACTCTGCGCGAAAACCTCGGACTGGCGGAGCCGGAAAACCAGTTTGCACAACGCCGTCGTCAGCAGGTGGCATGAGATGACGGACATCAGAGCACAGCAACAGGCGCTGGAAAACAGCCTTGAACAGCATGCTGCCAATTATGTCGCTGTCTCCAGAGCGATCTTTCAGCGCCCGGAAACCGGCAACAATGAATATTTCGCCAGCGAGCAGCTAACCGGGTTACTGGAGGCCGAGGGCTTCACGGTGACGCGCAACGTTGCCGGGCATGAAACCGCCTTTTACGCCGTTAAAGCTGTCGGGAAACCGGGGCCAACGGTGGCCTTTCTGGCGGAATATGATGCGTTAATCAACATTGGTCACGCCTGTGGTCATAACCTGATTGGTGTGACCAGTGTGGCTGCTGCGATCACGCTGTCGCAGGTACTGGCGCAAACCGGAGGGCGCGTGGTGGTGCTGGGTACGCCTGCGGAAGAGGGGGGACTGGCCGGACCGGGCGGCCCCAAAGGCAATGTGAAAAAACGCTTTGTTGAAGCGGGTCTGCTGGCTGACGTCGATGTTGCCCTGATGGTGCATCCCGCCGGAAAAACGCGCCTGACCGAGACCACGCTGGCAAACAATCATCTCTATTTTCACTTCTACGGCAAACCGTCGCACGCGGCCAGCGCGCCGCATGAAGGGATCAACGCCCTTGATGCGCTGGTGCTGCTGTATAACGGCATCAGTGTGCTACGCCAGCAATTACCGGATGGCGTGCGGGTACACGGCATCATCACCAATGGCGGTCAGGCACCGAATGTCATCCCGGAATATGCCTCTGCGCATTATTACATCCGCGCCGACAGCCGCGAGCAGGTGGAATCGCTCGAACCCCGGCTGCGTGCCATCGCGGAAGGTGTGGCGCTGGCAACCGGTACGCGGGTGGAAATCGACCATCAGATTGGACCGCGAGATTTTCACCTCAATCCGGCACTGGATGCGTTATTGCTGGAGGAACTGACGGCGGCGGGTGAGCAGGTCGATCTCTCACCACAAAAAAACAAAGTCTCGACTGATGCAGGCGATATCAGCCATGCGGTGCCGACCGCGCATCCGTGGCTGAAGATCGGTCCCGACGATCTGATTTTCCACACCGTGCCGTTTCGCGAAGCGGCCAATTCTGAACGAGGCTATCAGGCGTTGATTATCGGGGCTCGGGTACTGGCTCGCACCGGATTGCGCCTGCTGACCGATGCCGATGCCTTACAAAAAGTGAAAGCCGATTTTGCGCGGCCCTGAGGAGAAAACCGTGTCGCAACCCTATCGCAGAAAACTGAAGACGCTGGTGGGTGCCACCAGCGTAATTTCGGCGGGCAATGACAGCCAGCCGGGGATCGGCATCGCGCGAGCCATCGAACTGGCGAAAATCGCGGAACGTGAAAAAATCACCGGCCTGTTCACTGCCGATCTTTTACAGGCCGATCCTGCCGGGCTGGCGGGGAGTACCGGCAGCCAGGACCCGCTGATTGCGCTGGCAGCACTGAGCCAGGCGACATCGCAGATTGGTTTGATTGCCACGGTCAGCACCAGCTGGCTGCATCCCTACAATCTGGCGCGCCAGGTCGGTACGCTCGACCATGTGAGTGGCGGACGCGCTGGCTGGAATGCGGTGACTTCATCGGTGGGTGAAGAAAACTTTGGTGAAAACCAGCTACCGCCGCCGCAGGAGCGCTATGCGCGCGCCACCGAATTTATCGAAGTGATGAATGCGCTGTATGACGCAAACGAACGAGAAGCCGTGCAGCGTACCGCCAGCGGCGGGATACGTATCGATCCCGCCAGACTGCATCCGATTAACTATCGTGGCGACTATTTTCAGGTCGCCGGGCCGCTTAACGTACCACCATCCCCGCAGCGCCGTCCGGTGCAGTTTCAGGCGGGACAATCCGACGCCGGGGTAACACTGGG
The DNA here is from genome assembly GCF_002095535.1 of Pantoea cypripedii. Taxonomy (NCBI): domain Bacteria; kingdom Pseudomonadati; phylum Pseudomonadota; class Gammaproteobacteria; order Enterobacterales; family Erwiniaceae; genus Pantoea; species Pantoea cypripedii. The sequence continues at coordinate 524,167 of NZ_MLJI01000002.1, read as the reverse complement.
CGCACGTTATGCCGAGGTGATTTACACCTCTCAGCCGACCTTTGACGCCGCCCAGGCGTTTGTGGCGGATGTGCAGCAGCGCGCGCGGCGCTTTGGCCGGGAACACAATCCACCGCTGATCATGAACTCATTCCACGCCATTATTGGCGACAGCGAGGCGGATGTAGCACGCCGCCTGCGTGATAAGCACGAGCGTATTAATTATGAACAGGGACGCCTGCGTGTGGCGGACATGCTGGGGGGTGAGGTGGATCTGCGCGATTTGCCGCTGGATCACCCGTTACCTGCGGCACTGATCCCGGAAGTGGCACAGGTGCATCGCCGCCAGGGGCGCGCGGCCATTTTCCGTCAGTATGCGCTGGAAGGACTGACGCTGCGTGAGCTGATCATTAAAGCAGAAGAAACCGGTCACTGGTTTGTTGCTGGCACACCCGAAGCCCTGGCGGATGCGATTGAACAACGTTATCAGGCTGGCGTGCTGGACGTGATCTCGCTGCATGGGCTGGGCCAACCTGATCAACAGGATTTGTTGCTGCATGGACTGCTGCCGGAACTGCGGCGACGCCGGTTGCTGGATACGGATTATCAGGGCAGCGATTTCCGCAGCAGCCTCGAACTGGCACCGCTCCGGTAACGGCAATGCCAAAAAACATAAAAAATCGGCTTAACTCCAAAGAGCCTGGTTTGGTGACAGCATAGAATCCCGGTCAATTTAACCTCAATTGACAAGGAAAACCTCCCGTGCACACCACAATGAAGTTTCAAAACGACACCGTCCCACCCTCAATCGTAAATTCCATCGCTCCGGCAGATAGCGTCCGGAAAGACAGCCCAGGCACCCATGAGGACATGGCCTGTGTTGTTGTTTTATCTATGGGATGCAATGTAATGAAACAAATGCCTGAATCTAATGAAGAAAGTCTCCGGTTACTGAATGATTACCAGAAATCTTCTCCCGCTCTCCAGGAGAGCCTCTCGAAGAGGGGATTCATAGCAGCGAATGGTGAGCTGGACGAACCCTATGCCTGCAAAAACTGGAAGGCACTGTGGGAGATATTTCCCGCCGAAAAATTTAAGGACCTTCCTGAAGGAGCAAGATTCACGAAAAAGGCCGAAGACCTTCTCAACTCCACAGAAGTGTTCCTGCAGGATGTGATGGCATCTGTGGAAAAAAGCCTGGCCAGAACGGATGAACTCACAGGAATGCAGCCAGCCACAGCGGAAGCGGAAGCGAAAGAAGAAGCGGCTGTTGATGTGCAGACCCTCCGTCTGCTGCTGGATGAGGAGACCCGTGAAAGCGTCGTTGCCACTGCGAATGAATTTATCCGGGAGGGGGGACGAAACCGAGAACACCTTGATGATTTGGGATCGGAACTGAAAGCCGCAGTGGAAAGTCTGGATGACGCACAGAACTCAAAGCTGGCCAACCCGGAAGATCGCAGTGTGCTGGCGGCGGCCGTTAAGGTGATGAAGGACAGTATGGAGGCTATTAACAAGCCTGAAACTGCAGAACGTCTGTCAGCGGAAGAAAAACAGGTACGCCTTGACGCCTGCGAGGCGCTGATAGACCTGTCTGCGGCATTGGAAGGCGCGGTTGACATACTGAAGAGCATCAGGGCAGCAGCCACGGGGAGTGATGTTCTTGGACTGCCGGAGAAACTGAGCAACGCCCGGCGTAAAATAAAAGATGCGCTTAAGATCGTGAAGAAGAGAAGAAATGAATCTATTGAAAGTACTTATCCGGATAAATCCGGCAGGGTAAAAGCTGCACTTCTGAAAGTATCCATCCCCGGCAGCAAAAAAGATCCGGTGACCGATGTCCTGAACAACCTGAAAGCACATGAGCAAAATCTTGAAAAAGGTGTTTACCGGGAGCGGATTTATATCCGGGAGGCGACGCAAACGCTGTCAAAGGCTGTCGATACCCTACCGAAAGGGAAGGTCAGGGATGCTGTCAGCCAGTTGCAGACATTTTGCGAATTCCTGGCGCCCCACCTGAAGGCACTGGCATCAGGGGAAACGCCAACCATAGCCGGCGCGAAGGAGCTCAAAGAGGCCGCTACTGCGGCGGTTGCTATGTACAGAACGCTTATGAGTGCCGGCAACACTGATGAGCCGAAAACGCAGCGTGACGTGTTTAATGAGGCGGTGGATAAACTCATACATGCACATAAAAGTATCAAGTCGCAGGAGCTTAAACAGCCGCTCAGGGATACCGGACTGGCATTCAGCCTGGTACGCGAGAATATCCGGAGCGTGCAGTCTGTTGATATCAAGACAGATACACTGACGCAGCTGAAAGAGATGTCGGTGGCGCTTCGTAGTGCGGGTGCCGAAGCGGTACATAAGGTGGCGGGGGTTACTGAAAAGATGGGTTCGCCCGGAGCAGAGAGAAAAAAACTGACGGACCTGCTTGAGGTAAAAAGTGACCCGCTGCTTACGTCACTGCACTGGTTTGTGCTCAAGGGCAAGGCACTGGCTGGGAATGCCAAAGCTGCCGATAAAGTGGCTGATATGCAGGTGCATAAAAAAGGCTTTGATTCCCTGAGCAATGTGAGCGACATGCGCACTAAAAGTGTTGAAGCCATATCATTAGCCCGGACTGAGCTGAAAGAAGCCTTTTCGTTCGTTGAACACCGCTGGCAGGAAACCCAAAAAACACTGCACGCGCTGCAGACGACCAGTCAGAATGAATTCACCCTGGCGAAAGCTCAACTGAACGCTATGGAAAAAGATGACCCCCGCAAACTCCCTGCGCGACCTGAAGACATAAGTCAGCAGCGAAAAAAAGTGAATATTCTCAGGAAATTCCTTTCAGATATTCAACAGTGTCATGGCGGATTTAAAAAGGCCGTGAATGAAGCCCGTAAGGCGGCAGGAAGCGCAGAGACCCTGGCATTTTCGCAGGACCGGTTAACAAAAAGCGAAGTGGGGTTGCCTGCCTCAGAGGCTCTGCTACAGGCTGAGGGGGCGATGCGGAAAGCGGTAACAGCACTTCGGGAGGTCACTCACCGGGAGCCTGAGGTTTACGGCCCACAGCAGAGGTTGTCGATATATCTTGCACTGGTGCTGGCAGAGCAGGTGGACGAAATAAAGGGGTTAAGTCCGGCGGAAAAACACGCTTTGGTAGAGGCGCAGGCGGAGAAGCTTGCCGGAGAGATTGATTCACCCGGATTTGACAGGAAAGCATTTGCTGCACTGATTAAAGAATATTACCGGCAAAAATGTGACGGCACGTTAAAACTTCCCCGCGCGTACAGGGAAGTTCTGGCAGAGCCGGGTCTGAAGTGGGCAAATCTGATGACAGACAAAGGCGCAGCCAGGCTGGGGAGTTCACTCGTCCGTCTGACATTCCGCAAACTGATTTCACAGAGTGTCAACATCTTTGTGCCGGGAGGTTTCGTGGGCAGTGCATGGGGGCGTGTCCGTGGAGTTGTGTCAGCAGGTTTAATCCTTAAGGCAGGGAATGAACGTGTTGATTCTCTGAGAAAAGGGCTCCTGCCTCGCCGTGGCCTGCCTTCCGGAACCCTTTCCCAGGCCAAAAAGGACACCTGGAAATTTGCGGCGGCATTGACCGTCGATGCGGCAATGCCGCAGGTCCTCAGGGATACCAAAAACGGACTGGCGATGCTGAGTGACATCCGAAAGAACGGCTTCGCTCATACGATGGAGCAGGCAAATAATCATTTCGTGGCGAATAACCTCATCAGTTCCGGAATCACGCTGGCTGCTGCCGGGGGAAGAGAAGGTGTCGGGGCGGCTGCAGAATTTATCACTGATACCATGGAGAGTGCGTCACTGCGCAATCAGGTGTTCCCTTACCGGGGGCAGGGAGACCGCGTGGAACAGGCCGTCGGAGAGATAGCTGATATTGCCAGACGTGGGCGGACAGGTCCTGAGGGTATGCGGAAAGACGAAGTTGCGATGATTGACCGCGCCCTGGACGATGCACTGAAAGATCTTGCACAGGAAAAAGCCAGGTTAAACGGCACCCTGACAAAAGCAGAGCGTGATTTTATAAAAGAAAGAGGATTGACGCCGAAGGACCTGATAGCGGCATGTGATGCCCAGTCTGAGAGGCTGCGCTCTTACCAGACAGGCGGTGAGAACGCCAACCAGCTGGTTATTCTCGGGAAGAGTAAGCCCGGGCAGTCTGAGTTTGATGCCTGCGTCAGGGAGGGCGACAGCCGTATTTTTATCCGGGAAGGAGCTGCTGGTAAAGACTTGCTGCGCCACGAGGTGACCCATCTGTGGGGGAAAGGAGAGAGGGAGACCCGCAACATTACGGCGACGCTGATGGGATTGCGGACGGGTGACCACCGCATGGCAGGGAAGCTTGACATTAACCTTGATGCGAACGATGAAAATAATACTGATGGGCTACACTTTGCATTTGGAGGCGATTCTCTGTTCAGTTCCAGAAAAACGGCAAACATATCCTCACGACCTGATGACACCAGTAATGATAACCTGGATGAGATACCTCGAGAAACGCGCCTCACCAGAATTATGCAGAATCGAGCTCTTGAAAAATCTCTGAATAGTAATGTCCGGATTGACGTAAAACAACCGTTATCAAAATTCACTAACGATGTACTGGAGGAAGCATATTCCTCAAATGGTATCTCAAATCCAGACAGTCGAATTAAAAACGATAGAATAAAAGTGGAAGTTGATAATTCCTGGGACCTTTTTGGTTTGTTTAAGTCACAAGTTTTTAAGAAGAAAATGGAGGAAGGGTTTACTCCCGCTGAAATTGCTAATGGGACAGCACGGAAGTTTATTGAGGAAAACAATACTCTATTAAGAAAGGTTGCTGGCACAGGATTTCAAATTACATGGCCAGCGGACTACCCTGATAGTTTGAAACATCAATTAAATGGTGGTTTTTTACTAAGTTATATGGAGGATCGATACGAGAAAGCCCTGGATAGTCATACGAATGAAATTCGTGATCATTTAAAACAAAATGCAAAGGCGAGTATCGAGTTTTATAATATTACCCACCAAAATAACAGCCCTGTGGGAATGGTTACTGAGGCCGATCTCAATGATGTAACACAGGTGATTTTTTGTGGAAAAGTTGTACCGAATCTTTTCTTCCACAAGGGCTATATATTTAGTACAAATCCAGGGTTTGAACCTGTGAGTTATTCTAAACTGCAAAGGGAACAAAATATATCTCAAGAATTAAGAACGGCTATTAACGAAGGTCTTTCGAAAAAAGACAATGTTTCCCTGAGAAATGTTGGTAATTTTAGAACAATACGACATGAGGTTCCTCCGTATGATAAGGAATTCGCAATTAAACCTGGTGTGAGGGGAAAAATAGACTATATTCTTACGCCAACCCTTATTGGTAACAAGAAGAGCGATTTTGATTTCGCCACCTGGAGTAGCTTTGAAGCCAATGTTACATATGGAGCGAATGCATTACAATTGTTTCTTTCTGCATATCCTGTGTGGGGGCCTGCAATGAAAATAACGCCAGTTGTTAATTATGGTATTAGTTTATTAAATAGCGTACCTTCATTACTTAAGGCCTCAGTTGAAGATGACCCTCAAAAACTAGGTGGGCACATTCGGGATGCATTAATTAGTTGGGTGGTGAATATGGGTGCTGGAGCACTTGCAAAAGCAAACATGGATAAGTTGAGTGATCTTGCAGGCAATGCGGCCCAGGAATTTATAAGAAATCCACAAAACAAAGCTGAGATACTAGCATCATTCTTTAAAAGCACGGCTTCAGTTTTAACAAATAGTGGAAGGCAAGGGTGGAAAAGTGCCGCGGAATTTTGGAACTCATTAACTCCGGGTGGGAAAATGTTTTTTGGCAGATTAACAGGGAATAGTGCGAAAGTTGTTTATGATAAACTGGATAAACTTTTCACAAACACTGAGCCAACAGTTATATCGCCAACAGTTGATTCTGTTGAAGACAAAATAGCAAAATTACCCAGGGGTGGGTTCGGATCTTACGGTGAGATGGAAGACAGATTAAATCTCACTTTTTCCCAATATATGGTTAAGTGGGGTGGGGGATTACATTACAATGACCCGGTACCACCAGACATTGCAGATTATATTCGGGCCCACTAAATTGGGTGTCTGGAGTGACCCCGTTTCCAAAGGCAGTCTCTGTCCTCATGGTGAGGCCTTCTCGAAGGCCTCGGACTGACGCCTCCCAGATGGCTGCCGCTCCCGACACTCTGCCAACAGTTTTGCACAAACACATTCCGTTACCATTCATAAACGCATGATAACAATTAGCGCTAATCGTTATCATTTTCCTGCGATTTTGTGATCCATGTTAAATTTTATCACCCTATAATGATTGAGGTATTAAAAGATCTTTAGCACAGATGGCAGGGATTACCCGGCCTCGGTGACTATTGAGTCATAACAACATAATCATAATTGGCAGGAAATTTATGTTTGAGCAATCAGGTGGTGTCTCGCGCAGGCATTTGTTGCAAGGCATGGGGGTACTGGCTGCGGCCGCGGTTATCCCGGTGTTTCCCTCTTATGCAAGCGCTTCCCCGGATGATGATTTCACTAAAATCTCCACGCTTCTGACTGGAAAAGCACAACTCCCAGAAAATTTCACCCGGGTTCTCCTCTCCTCCTTCTCCCGGATCGACAGTAACTTCAGCAGTAAAGTCAGCAAACTTCAGCAGTGGATTGAACAACAGTCCCTGAGTGCCAGCGAGATCAGCAGCAAGCTGGCAGCGGACCCTTCTGTTGCCGATTTGGCGCATCTGCCCGCCGACATTCTCACGGGCTGGTATCTGGGTATCGTTGGTAAAGGCGATCAGGCCGTCTGCGTGGCCTATGTCGAAGCCTTCTCGAATCAGGTTGTTGCCGACGTGCTCAGGCCACCGACCTACGCCTATGGCGCATATGGCAGCTGGGCTGCAAAACCACCGTTAACCATCGGTTAAATCCATCTACTGAGAATAAGTAACTGACATGTCTGAAACTATTACTACTGATGTTGTTGTCATCGGTTCCGGTGTGGTGGGCGCATTAACCGCTCGTAAGCTGGCGCTGGCCGGACGCAAAGTGTTGATGCTGGAAGCGGGTCCGCGTATTCAGCGCGATACCATCGTCAGCAATTTTCGCCACTCGGCACGTAAAGACGATTTTATTGCCCCCTATCCCAACTCAAAAATCGCCCCTTTTCCGGATTACAAACCGGAAGATAACGGTTACCTCGACCAGACCGGTCCGCAGGCCTACAAACCTGAATATCTGCGCGTGGTGGGCGGCACCAGCTGGCACTGGGCAGCACAGGCCTGGCGTCTGGTGCCCGCCGATTTCCGCCTGAAGACCCAGTACGGGGTAGGGCGTGACTGGCCGATCAGCTATGACGACCTGGAACCTTATTATTATGAGGCCGAGCTGTTATGGGGCGTTTCCGGTCCGGACGAAATGGCAAAATATTCGCCGCGCAAACAGCCTTTTCCGATGCCAGGGGTAAAAAAATCCTACCTGGAACAACGCGTCACGGATCGTCTGGCACCAAAGTATGAAGTGCTGACCAACACCACCGGACGCAATTCGCTGCCTTATGATGGACGTCCTCAGTGCTGCGGCAATAACAACTGCATGCCTATCTGCCCGATTGATGCGCAGTATCATGGTGGCATCGCCGCCGATGCCGCAGAAAAAGCTGGCGTTCAGCTGCTGCCCCAGGCGGTGGTGTATAAGCTGGAACAAAATGATCATGGCAAAATAACCGCCGTCCATTATTACGACTGGAATAAGCAATCGCATCGGGTGGAAGCCGAAATCGTGGTGCTGGCCGCCAACGCGATCGAATCATCCAAAATTCTGTTCCTCTCCGCCGATGCGAAAAACCCGCATGGTCTGTGCAATAACTATGACCAGGTGGGGCGCAATCTGATGGATCATCCTTCCAACTCAGCAACTTTTTATGTTGATGAGCCACTGTGGCCGGGTCGTGGCCCGATGAGCCCGTCTTCTATTCAGCAGCTGCGTGACGGGGCTTTCCGTTCTGAATCCGCCGCGTTCCGTATCGATATTTCCAACTCATCGCGGGTGGCTGGTGTCACTGCTGGCGCGATCAAAGAAGGTCTTACCGGGCAGGCGCTGGATGATGCTATCCGTTTCCGTGCTTCTCACGAGCTGAGTATTAAAAACGTTCTGGAGCAGTTACCTGATCCGAATAACCGCACCATGCTGAGCACCTCGAAAAAAGATGCACTGGGTCTGCCAACGCCGTCTTTCTCCTACTCATTTGACAGCTACGTAGAGAAAGGCATGCAGCATTCTTTAGCCGTGTATGCCGATATCGCCAGGATGCTGGGTGCCACCGATGTGCGTTACTCCACGCCGGGGGTTTACAGCAATAACCAGCATATTACCGGTACGCTGGCGATGGGTTTTGATGAAAAAACCTCAGTGACTGACCATCACGGTAAAGCCTGGGAATACGACAATTTATACATCGTATCGACCGGCGTGATGCCAACGGTCGCGACCGCCAACTCCACCCTGACAGCATGCGCGCTTGGCTTACGTACCGCCGACGCCATTCTGGGCAAAATTTAAGGAGAGCCACCATGAAAAAATCGCTTTCTTTAAGCCTGACCGGACTGGCTCTGGCACTGTCACTCAGCGCATCGGCTCACGCCGATGATGATTCCTCAGCCGCGTTAATCGCCAAAGGCCAGTACCTGGCGACTGCCGGTGACTGTGGCGCCTGCCATACCGCCCCTGCGGGTAAACCCTTCGCCGGTGGATTGTCATTACAGACCCCGCTGGGCAGCATTTACAGCACCAACATCACCCCTTCTAAAACCGCCGGTATTGGCGATTACAGCCTGAGTGATTTTGAAAAGGCGGTGCGACACGGTGTACGTAAGGACGGGTCTAATCTCTACCCGGCCATGCCGTACACCTCGTATGCAAAGATTACCGACGAGGATATGAAGGCGCTGTACGCGTACTTTATGCATGGCGTGCAACCGGTTGATGACAAAGGACCGCAGACTGACCTGCCATTCCCGTTCAATATCCGTCTGTCGATGGCGGGCTGGAATCTGCTGTTTGCCGACAGCAAACCGTTCACGCCGGATAGCAGTAAATCTGCTGAATGGAATCGCGGGGCTTATCTGGTAGAAGGGCTGGCTCACTGTTCAACCTGCCACACCCCACGTAATGTGCTGATGGCTGAGCAGTCAGATAAGTCGCTGGCGGGTGCCTCACTGGGGACATGGTTTGCACCGAATATCACCTCTGATGTGCATGCGGGGATTGGCGGCTGGTCTGACAAAGCGCTGATTTCTTATCTCTCCACCGGTAACTCCGGTGAAGGTTCGCAGGCGGGTGGTCCGATGCTGGAGGCGATTAACAAGAGCTTCAGTCATTTGTCATCGGCGGATCTCAGCGCTATCGCGACGTATTTGCGCGATGTTCCGGCCCAGCAAATCAATCCTACCTCTGACAAATCGCAGCTTCCTCCGGCAAAACCGATGAGTGAATTTGATCTGATGTCAGGTAATGCGTCAGAAGGGGCCATGCTGTACAACAACCATTGTGCCACCTGTCACCAGCTGTCAGGGGAAGGGCGTAACGGTTTGCCTGCGCTTTATGGCAACGCGGTGTTCCGCCGTCCGGTGGCGGACAACGCCGTGATGGCGGTGCTGGATGGTCTGGTGCCGGACAAGGGCCAGGCAATGCCTGCCTTCTCTCGTCAGATGGATGACAAGCAGGTTGCGACGCTGGTGAACTACCTGTTCCAGAACTTTGGCGATGCTAAGGTCCAGACGACTGCGGAACGGGTGAAGGAACTGCGTGCGGGTGGCAAACCGTCATCGCTGCTGGCCGTGGCCAAAGGCGGCATGATAGCTGGTGGCGTAATTGTGTTGCTGGCCTTGTTGCTGCTGATGCGCAGAAAACAACGCAAATAATCGTATTGCTCTGACCGTCCTGCCTGGTGTGGTTTGCCAGGCAGGACGGACTCATCTTCCTGATCTGCACAATCATTCCGTTTATCAATGTATTGCTATTAATTAATTTAACTAATATCAGTTTGCTGTTTATGCATCTTATCGAATGAATACATTCCTGCCAGGATTAACCTGAAGACATGCTGAACGCCTGAGGAAGCTTCAACCTCCCGGCTTTGGCAACCAGTTAATCCGAATGGCGGGAGAAAGAGATGACAGACAATATTAAAGATAAAGTGATTGTGATAACCGGTGCTTCCAGCGGTATGGGGGAGGCAGCAGCACGTCACCTTGCCGACAAAGGAGCACGCATCGTACTTGCTGCACGTCGCTCCGACCGTATTGATGCGCTGGCAAAAGATATCTCTGCCAAAGGCGGAAAGGCGATTGCCGTGGCAACTGATGTCACGCGTGCTGATGATGTGCAAAAGCTGGTTGATACAGCGATCAGCACGTGGGGAAGCATTGATGTGTTGATCAACAACGCCGGCGTGATGCCACTTTCCTCGCTCGATCAGGCGAAGGTCAGCGAGTGGGACATGATGATCGACGTTAACCTCAGGGGTGTGCTGCACGGTATCGCGGCGGCTCTGCCAATTATGAAAGCGCAGCAATCGGGTCACATTATCAATACCGCATCGGTTGCAGGTCACCTGGTTTTCCCGACATCTGCGGTGTATTCAGCGACGAAATTTGCGGTACGCGCCGTTACTGAGGGGCTGCGTAAAGAAGCCAGCGCCTACAACGTGCGTGCCACCATTATTTCGCCCGGTGCAGTGTCAACCGAACTGCTTGATCATATCAGTGACAAAGATGTTCAGGCCGCCAATCAGGATTATGTTGGTAAGGTCGGCATCCCGCCGGACTCCTACGCACGTATGGTGGCTTTCGCCATCAGTCAACCGGAAGACGTTGGCGTCAACGAAATTATTTTCCGGCCGACAGCGCAGGAACTTTGATTATTTCCGGGCAGGCTTTCCAGCCTGCCTTTTCATGATATTAACTGGCGTTTATATAATGATTCAACGCAGAGTATATATATTACTTACTGCACTGGCCTTCAGTCATTACTCACATGCGGAAATAAACGTGCCACAGGATTATCTGAATGAAGTCGCGCCAGCACTGGAAAAATATTCACAGAATATTTTACAGCAGGATGTCTGGAAAAGGCCGGAACTCAATCTGCGGGACCGCAGTCTGATAACGCTGGCGGCAATGATTGCCAGAGATCAGCATACCGAATTAAAAAAATATATGGAACTGGCGCTGAATAACGGCGTTAAACCTTCTGAAATTTCGGAAATGATCACCCAGCTTGCCTTTTACGCCGGTCGGGAAAATGCGCTGAATGCAGCGAAAGTGGCATGGGAAATTTTCCATGAGCGCCATGTGAATATGAAAGAGATGCCAGCGGCAGAACCTGTGCTTGCTCCTGTTGATGAACGCAGTGAGGCTCACCGGCTGGATGCGGTACAGCATCTGTTCGGTAATACCGGTCGACCATTGGCCCGTTACACAACGGATGTGCTTTTCAGAAATCTGTGGCTGCGGCCCGGTCTCACCCCCAGGGATCGCAGCCTGGTGACCGTCAGTGCGCTTATCGCGAATGGTAAATCGGCAGAAATGCCACTTCACCTTCAGCGCGCGATGGATAACGGACTGAGCCAGGCGCAGGCTGAAGAGATGATTGCACAACTGGCGTTTTATATTGGCTGGCCGAACGCGTTTTCCGCACAGTCTGTTGCGACCGCCGTTTTTAACAACCGGGGTCATTAAAAATATTTTTGTCGTCTATACCACTCAGAAAAATCAGGGTAACCCATTAAATGAATAAATTAAAAATATGCACCCGTGCTGTATGTGCTGTTGCGATATCACTGGTATTTTCAGGCGTTGCGTTCGCAGCATCGGATACTCATTATAATGCCGAGACTTCAGGCCCCTTAATTCTTAAAAGTCGCGGAAGCTTTATTATTGGTGGAGAGTCGAAAAAGGCGACTGCGGCGCAGCTCTCCAGTATTTTCGGTACGCCTCCGGCTTCAGGTGGAAATATTACCGTCAACCAGATGTATGTAGAGTATATGGTGCCGGAAAAACAGACCGGCGTGCCAGTGGTGATGCTGCACGGAGCCACCCTGAGCGGCATGACTTACGACACCACTCCCGACGGCAGGATGGGATGGTATGAGTATTTTGTTCGTCGCGGCTACCCAACCTATGTTCCCGATCAGGTGTCCCGTGGGCGTTCGGGGAGTGACTTTTCAGTTTACAACGACGTCCGCGCAGGGGCGGTCTCGCCAGATAAGCTGCCGAATGTGTTCCGTATTTCCGATCAACTGGGCTGGACCATGTTTCGTTTCGGACCGTCGTACGGCCAGGCGTTCCACAATGAACAGTTCCCGGTTCAATCCGCAGCGGAATTCTCCCGTCAGGCGATTCCTGATCTGAATGCGGTGATGCCAACGCCGAACCCAAACTTTAAAACCATGTCCGAGCTGGCACAAAAGCTAAACGGTGCTGTCCTGATGGGGCATTCAGAAAGCGGATCGGTACCTCTTGATGCGGCAATGGTCAGCATGAAAGGGATTAAAGGCCTGATCATGGTTGAGCCAGGCGGTTGCCGTGCGGACACCTGGACCGAAGCCCAGCTCAAAACGCTGGCTACCGTTCCCGTATTGGCAGTGTTTGGCGATCACCTGGATGCCAACACCGGGACGAAAGGATTCTCCTGGGAAGACGCCTATAAAGACTGCGATAAATTCATCGGACGGCTGCAAAAAGCCGGGGGAAATGCACAGATGCTGCATCTTCCTGACCATCAGGTATATGGCAACAGTCATATGATGATGATGGACAGGAATAACCTTCAGGTTGCTGACATGTTGATTAACTGGATCCAGATGAACGTGAAGAACTGACGCCCGGCGTAACCGGAGTTTAGATCCCGTTACGCCAGTGTTCCCTGAGCGCGTTCAGAACCAGGGTAAAAGCCGGTGCAGGATGTCGGCGATGCGGATAATAAAGATGGTAACCGGGTAGCATCGGGCACCATTCATCCAGCACCTGAATTAGCCTTCCCTGCCGGATATCATCCGCTACGGTGTCTTCCGGCAGGCAGGTAAGCCCACATCCGGCACGCACGGCGTTCAGACGCAGTTCAAGGCTGTTGAAGGTCAGCTGTCCCTCAACCCTGACTTTGAGTTCTTCCCCATTCTTTGCAAATTCCCACGGGAACAGGCCGCCATAGGTGGGCAGGCGCAGATTGATGCAGTTGTGATGCGTTAAATCATGGGGTGTCAGGGGGAGGGGATAACGGGAAAAATAATCGGGAGAGGCAACGACCACAATGCGGATATCGGGGCTGATGCGCACCGCGATCATATCCTTTGCCACCTGCTCGCCAAGACGGACACCCGCGTCAAAGCCGTCGGCCACAATATCAGCCAGGGCATCATCAACGGATATCTCAACGTTTACGTCAGGATTATCCCGCAGCATCTGACGCAGTGCCGGTTCGATAACGGCAACAGCAGGATGGCCAGCCGCGGCAATGCGGACTGTGCCGGTCGGTTTGTCACGCATGCCGCGCAGTGAATTGAGTACGCCGGTGATTTCGTCGAGTCGCGGTGCCAGATTACTGAGCAGGTACTCACCGGCTTCAGTGGGAGAAACACTGCGTGTGGTGCGGGTCAGCAATCGTAGCTCAAGGCGGGCTTCCAGGTTGCGGATGGTCTGGCTCAGCGCGGATTGCGAAATCCCCATTTTAGCGGCGGCCCGCGTAAAGCTTTTCTCGCTGGCGACCAAAGCAAAAGCGGCAAGTTCGTTGAAGTTTTCCATGATTATGAAGTCACACTAATAACTGTATTCGAATAATCACATTTAAATAATCAATTTGAAAGCTTTAAAATGGACCGACGTTGTATCGCAGATGAACTGGTAATAATACTGCCCGCCTGCTTAAACCCACACGAAAAACACCCTCCTGAACAGCTGATTCGTATTCCAGCTCGGGACGGCAGCGTCATGCCGAAATAACGCCTAAACCCATAATATAGATTGAGATGCTATGCAAAATACTGAAGCGATAAACCCGCACACCGGCCACTGGCCAGCCGTGTGGTCTCTTTTTGTCGGTGTGACCGGATTGATCACCGGTGAATTTCTTCCTGTCAGCCTGCTGACACCCATTGCTCACGACCTGTCAATAACCGCCGGGACAGCCGGGCAATCTGTCACGGCAAGTGGTGTGATGGCGGTGATAACCAGTCTTTTGCTGGCGCCTATGAGCCGCAACACCGACAGACGTTATCTTTTGCTGTCCTTCACCCTGAGCCTGATTGTGTCGAACCTTATTGTGGCGTCCGCGACTAACAGTTTTATGTTGTTTGCTGGGCGCTGCCTGCTAGGATTTGCCGTCGGAGGGTTCTGGACCATGTCCTCTGCGGTGGCCATCAGGCTGGTGTCTGAAAAAGATGTGCCGAAAGCGCTGAGCATTATATTTGCTGGCGTATCGCTGGCGACCATACTGGCTGTGCCGCTGGCAAGTTATCTGGGCCATCTGGCAGGATGGCGCGCGGTCTTTGTCGGTGGCGCGTTGATTGGTGTGGCCGGTTTTCTGTTCCAGTTTTTCTCACTGCCTTCTTTGCCCGCTAACGGCACGGTAAAATTTACGCAGATGTTTGGTCTGCTGCGCAGAAAATGGGTCACGCTTGGCCTGTTGGCGTCCATCATCTGCTTCAGCGGTCACTTTGCCTTTTTCACTTACGTACGGCCTTTCCTTGAACGCGGTCTTGCGCTCAGCCCGGATGCGTTATCCTGGGTTTTACTGGGGTTTGGTCTCAGCAGCTGCGTCGGGACAACGCTTGCCGGCAGGATTCTTTCCGGTCATTTTTTCCGGGCGATGGTGATCATTCCGCTGGTTATCTCAGTCACGGCCCTGGCGCTGTTGCTGCTGCCAGTCACGCCGGTGACAGATATTGCGCTCGTTATTTTCTGGGGACTGGTATATGGCGTGTTGCCAGTTGGCTGGTCTACCTGGATCACCAGAACAATGCCAGAGGACGCGGAGAGTGCAGGGGGATTACTGGTGGCGGCGATCCAGTTTGCCATTACCGCTGGCGCGGCCATCGGTGGCGT
This sequence comes from Pantoea cypripedii, assembly GCF_002095535.1. Lineage (NCBI taxonomy): Bacteria > Pseudomonadati > Pseudomonadota > Gammaproteobacteria > Enterobacterales > Erwiniaceae > Pantoea > Pantoea cypripedii. Next base: position 509,054 of record NZ_MLJI01000002.1, on the reverse strand, counting down.
GATGTTTGATCATCTGGGTTTTACCGGGATTTTCCTGACCGCTGCGGTGCTGTTCTTCCTGGCATCTTTTACTTCCCGCGCGAGTTTTCGTCTGCACCACTGATGTACAGGCAGGGGGGCGCTCCCCCTGCAAGCTGCTAAATAAGGATTTTACTGCTTCACCCACAACAGTTGATCAACCCGGAAGCCGAGCTTGCGTGCGGTGTCAACGTAATCCTGTTTCACAGCATCCGGGATGGAGGGGGTTCTGGAGAGGATCCACAGATAATCACGGTTGGGGCCGCTTACCAGCGCGTACTGGTAATTATCATCCAGCCTGATCACGTTATAACCGCCATAGAAGGGGCCAAAGAATGAAACCTTCAGTGCGGCGGTGGCCGGATCACCGATAAAGTAAGCTTTACCCTCACTTTCATGCCATTTTTGCGTCTGTGGATCGTAACCCCGGTTGAGAACGCTAATTCCGTCATCACTGCGCTTGCCATAGGTGGCAGTCACGCGCTCAAGTCCGCGTTCGAAACGGTTTTCGAGACGGGCTATCTCGTACCATTTCCCCAGATAACGACTGGCGTCAAACCCGGTCACAGGCGTCACCCCTTTTGGCGGTGTGGGCGATTTGCAGGCAACCAGGCTCAATGCGATAGCAACACCGGTCACAACATGCCATAGCTTCATCAGAACTCCTTTCATTAGCACGGTTGGAATTACAGTGTAGTGTAAAAAACCGGCACTGAATTACTGTGGTTTGTGGTTGCACAGGCGCTTTATGTCTGGCCTGCCTGTCATTTCGCCATAGTTTTAGTGTGTTATCTTATCGTCACTGTGGTAACCCAACGTTATCTGAGTACCTCTATTCGCAGGAAGTTATTGCGCTAAAAAGGAGTATGCCCGGGGCAGTCAATTTATTATTTTGCTAATTATTTAGTTTATTTTATGGTTGCCTTATTTTTGGTGGTGAATCTTATTTCTGACTCTATATATATTCTCTTTCTGGCCTTGATCTTTTCATAAAACCATCCAACGATGATATGGAGGCGCAACTGCTGTGCACTTCTTCCTTATGCTATGAAAATTTTAACAGAAGAGAAAATGTTCTATTCAATTGTCATTTCATCTGGGTCAGACTACCGAGGTAAACTATGTTTATTCCTGAAGAAGATAAAATTGCGGTTTTTATGACAACGTTACGGGTTCGGAAGTCGTTTGATATTGGCAATCGACTTGATCCCTATATTATTGTCATTGCTACCGATAAAAATAATGGCGTTATTCGTATGAGCGCCAATCATTTCGCTTTTCCTGGCTCACAGGTCTACCAGCAGATCATAAATCCTGATAATGCTCTGCTTCTTTATGGACCTGAAAACCCAGGGGAGTTCCTGACATTAAGTATTATGCTGATGGATGCTGATACTGATATTCAGAATGCGGGTAAGAAGCTAGAAGAAGTCATCAACTCAACTGCAACCACGGCCGATGTTATAGCAAAATTAACCGCTAATCCGACAGTTACGGTCGCCACAATGCTTGCTGAACAGGTTCTGCGTGGTGTCGCTGAAATTATGCGGAAGAATGAAGATGATCCCATTATGTTTGTACATGACAGCTGGCTGCAGGGTCTGACGCCTCCATATGGTATTAACCAATATAAATTACATGCTAGTGATGCAGCTGAAATTAGTCTGCGTGTTTCTCCCGTTTCTAAAAAGCCACAACTAAACTGGTTGGAAATTGCTAATGTTGCAGTGTGATAATCTATACCATTAAACGGAGTCATATCTAATCACCTATTCTTTTGTATGGTCAACAGGCAGTACACATATTATTCCATCGCAATATGTCTGGGGGTTTTATGAAAGTTCCTGATCTCTCTGAAGTGATTAATGCAATGAATAAAAATAATTATATTGTCTATGATACACCGAATAGAAAATGGAATGTTAATATTGTAGGGATAAGATCATCTGATAACTATTCGAAGTATTTCGATGACTTATTGTTTGTTTTTTATAGGGATGGTAGCGAATGGATATATCATTATTTTAGCATAACAACAGATCCAAGTCCGGAGTATTTAATTCAACCCTTGGCCGAGGTTTATGAAGAAGGTACGGGAATTTTAAAAGAGGGGCAGTATGTCAGGGCGTATGAAATTAATTTGCATAGAAATTCTTATGAAGCACTATGCCAGAACTTAGGTAATGTTACAGTTTATCGAGATAATAACTACGATGATAAAATGGATATCATTGAGGGTACTGAAGATACAGGGATTTTTAAAATAAACATTCATAAAGGTCCTAAGTTTGGAAATGATAAAACGAAAAACTCGAATTTTTCTGCAGGATGTCAGGTTTTTTCAAATGAACAGGATTTTAACGACTTTTTAGATATTTGTAAGAATGCAAGGGAGGAGTTTGGGAATATATTCACTTATACATTATTGAAGGAAAGTGATTTAGGCTAGTATTTTAACAAATGAATCACAAGCTGTGCGATATTATTTTTCAATAAAAAACACAAAACCGACACCTATCGTAGTTTGATAGGTGGACGATTGAAAAGATGTCCACCTCTATAGAATTGATAAACTCTAGCCAGATTACCATTGTTAGACAATAAAACACTGGCAGCCTTTTCTACAACGACCTCCAATACTCGTGGATATTACTCATATCAAGGTGTTGTTCAGCAACTCAATCAGTTAAAAAACTCACATAACTCATCAATGAAAACTCGATAACGGGTTTCGCTGGCGCGGGAAGGTTCATACAGCAGATGCATCGCCCGCTCGGGAATTTTATAGTCAACCAGGATGGTAACGAGTTGCCCCTGCTTAATTGGCTGTTCAAGCCCCTTTTCATAACCAATCAGCACACCCGTCCCCTGGATTGCCGCTTCCAGAATGGCACCCCAGTCGTTAATGGTCAGGCGGGCGTTGATTGTCACACCAGTGAGTCCCTCCGTGCTGAGGAATGGCCATTGATGAGTGAGTCCCGCAGGCCAGGGGGAAAAGCCCAGACATTCGTGATGGTGCAGATCGGAGGGATGCTGTGGCCAGCCATGTTTTGCCAGGTATTGAGGCGCGGCACAGGCAATCAGCCGCCAGGCGGGTAACGGTTTTGCCGCAAAGCGAAGGTTTTTATCCAGATCGCCGATACGAATGACCATATCAAAACTCTCAGCTGCCGGATTGATAACGTCATCGGACAGCGTAAGTTCAATGCTCATTTGCGGATAACGCTGGAGAAACTGGCTGAGAAAATTCACCAAAGCATAGCGCCCGAATGTCACCGGAGCGTTGAGCCGCAATGTGCCCGAAGGGACGGCGGTGGTGCCGCTGGCTTCATTCTCAGCGTCATCAATCGCCTTCAGGATAGCCTCGCATCGCCTGAAATACTGGCAACCCGCAGGCGTCAGGCTTTGCCTGCGTGTCGTCCGGTTCAGCAGGCGGGTCGCCAGCTGCTGTTCCAGCGCGGCGATATGGCGTGCCACCATCTGTGGCGACATGCTGAGTTTGTCTGCGGCGGCGACGAAAGACCCTGTTTGCACCGCAGCGACAAAGGTGCGCATACCCGTAAGTTTATCAAGCATTAACAACCCCTGGTTGTTTCAGAACGCAATGCAGGTCTGTTTTAAATACTGTCAGTGCTCATTATGCTGCTTTTTTTCCTAATCGACAGTTCGGAGATAATGATGGGTATCTATGTGGTAAGAATGGACCATCCGGATGGCACGGAGTGGAATGCCTTTGTACGTGAACATGTGGTTTACCTGAAGGCATTGATCAATCAGGGAAAACTGCTGGCTTCCGGACCCCTGAAGAACACCCCGTTACGGGCGGGTTTTCTGATTTTCCAGGCAGAGACGCTGGATGAGGTGCAGTCGATGGTTAATGCAGACCCGTTTGCGCGTGAAGATCTTATCGCGCATCTGGATATTCAGGAGTGGGATCCGCTGTTCGGCGAGCTGAGCAGGTTCTCCAGCCGTACCACGGTCAGCGAACTACAGGATTTGGTTGACTGAAGAAGGTAAGGAGAGACCTTACTGTGCAGGCAGCAGGCACATCTTTGCCTGCAACAGCGGGGTCAGCCAGTCGGTGAATAAGCGTAAAGGGCGGGAAAGATGTCGCCGATGTGGGTACAGAATGTTGACAGGTAGCGAACCCGGTCGGAAATCGGTCATAACCTGGCGCAGTGCCCCCGTTGCCAGCAGGTCACTGACGTCATACTCGGGGATCTGAATGATACCCAGACCCGCAACGCAGGCGGCAATATAGGCTTCAGCGCTGTTCACGGTGAGCTGGCTGTTAACGTCGGCATTGAGGATCTCTCCTTCCTGCACCCATTCCCAGCGTTCCCGGCGACCGGTGGTGGGTGAGGCATACCCTACAGCTGCATAGTGGTTGAGTTCACCAGGTGAGGTCAACTCACCACAACCCGCAATATATGCCTCAGACGCGACGTTAATAATGCTCAGATAGCCTATGCAACGCGATACCATGCCGGAGTCATTCAGCCTGCCGACGCGAACCGCACAATCTATGCCTTCTTCAGCAAGATTTACGCTTCTGTCGGTGACGCCAAGCTCGATCTGGATACCTGGGTGGCGAGTAAAAAAATCCTTCAGGGCGGGAATAATAATGCGGCTGCCAACCCGTCCCGGCACATCGACGCGGATTTTCCCGGTCACTTCTTTGCTGGTTGGTTTGAAAAGATTCTCCGTTTCTTCCATATCCTGAACCACCACCTGACAACGTGCGTAGAAAGCATGGCCGTCATGCGTCAGCGAGACGGTGCGCGTGGTGCGGTGGAACAGACGCGTACCCAGCCGGGATTCCAGCTCACGGATCGCCGCCGAGATGGTGGATGCGGGGCGATTCAGCGTTTCCGCTGCCCGAATAAAGCTGCCGTTTTCCGCCACCCGGAGAAATATCTTAAACAGATCAACTGTATCCATAGATCCTGATTGTTCGTGAGTTGTGCATAGTGCATGCAGATTATCAGTGTTTATCTATTTTTCATTCACATTAAGCTGTTGATTACGGGATTTGCCCGCAAAACCACTGCATCAGGAGCTGAATCATGAGTGACCATGCCATCAGAGGAAAAACTGTCCTTATCGCCGGAGGGGCGAAAAATCTCGGGGGATTGATTGCCCGTGACTTTGCCCGGCAGGGTGCCCGCGCTGTTGCTATTCACTACAACAGTGCCGCTTCACAACAGGACGCCGAAGCCACGGTGAACGCCATTCAGGCCTCCGGGGCAGAGGCCTGCGCCTTTCAGGCGGATCTGACCTCAGCCGCTGCGATGGAGAAACTGTTCGCCGATGTTGTGGCTGCGGTGGGGCGGCCTGACATTGCAATCAACACGGTGGGTAAAGTGCTGAAGAAGCCGATGGCGGACATCACGGAAGAAGAGTTTGATGATATGAGTGCGGTTAACGCGAAGACCGCGTTCTTCTTTCTGAAAGAAGCCGGTAAGCATGTCAATGATAACGGAAAAATCTGTAGCCTGGTGACATCGCTGCTGGGAGCTTACACGCCGTTTTATGCTGCTTATGCGGGTATGAAGGCACCGGTCGAGCACTTTACGCGTGCTGCCTCGAAAGAACTGGGTGAACGTGGTATCTCGGTCACCGCGATCGGCCCCGGCCCGATGGATACGCCGTTCTTTTATCCGGCAGAAGGTGCGGAGGCAGTGGCATACCACAAAACTGCCGCTGCGCTGTCCCCCTTCAGCAAAACCGGCCTGACAGATATTGAAGATATCGTGCCATGGGTGCGTTTTCTGGTCAGCGATGGCTGGTGGATGACCGGGCAGACCATCCTGGTCAACGGCGGATATACGACGAAATAAGCGCCAGAAGGGCCTGTTAAATTAACGAGGCCCTGATTTGATGGCGTTATAAAGATAATTATTACCTATGGTAAATGTTAACATTGGTTATCATTATTCAGTGCTTTGTGACAGGTTTATGACAGTTCTCTAACTCAAATACTAAATTGAGATTTTTTCATATTAAATTCAATTCATTGATTATTAATGGATTAATGCTAAATTCCCGGCCTTTCCCTCTTTTCTATATGACGCTTTTTTGACAGCTCTGTCATAAAACTTTCATAAATTTTCTATATGGTGTTCACACAAATCGTTGTGCTTTTGCTGCTTTAGCGATCTATAGGAAATTTTCACTAATGAGCGATTACGTTACGCCCCAGGCTTTGAGTGTTACCGCAACTCCGTTATCCACCTCCGAAGAAGTCAATCAGGGAAACAGTAAAAAACCGTTATTTCTTTTTGGCGCTTTCATCATTGCTGGTCTTATTTTCACCGGAACACAATTCCTGGGCGATATTCAGCAAACCGGGCTGACATTCAGCAGCTATCTGCCCATCGTTCTTTTAGGTATTGCGCTGCTGGCCGCGCTGGGCTTTGAATTCGTCAATGGCTTTCACGACACCGCCAACGCGGTCGCCACCGTCATTTATACCCGCTCGTTATCGCCCACTGTTGCAGTGGTGTGGTCCGGCATCTTTAACTTTCTCGGTGTCCTGTGCTCAACCGGGGCGGTAGCCTTCGGCATCATTTCTCTTTTGCCGGTGGAATTAATTATTCAGAGCGGCAGCAGCGAAAGTTTTGTCATGATTTACGCGCTGTTGTTCTCCGCCATCATCTGGAATCTGGCGACATGGTGGCTCGGGTTGCCCGCGTCCTCTTCCCATACATTGATTGGCTCGATTATTGGTGTCGGTATTGCCAATGCGGTGATGCATGGCCGTAGCGCAATGAGCGGAGTGAACTGGGGCCAGGCGTTAAATATCGGTAACGCGCTTATCCTTTCGCCGATCGTAGGCTTCGTCTGTGCGGCACTGCTGCTGGTGCTGATGAAGCGGTTGGTGAAAAAACCAGAGCTGTATCAGACGGCGAAAGAGAAGGGCGCTCCGCCGTTATGGATCCGTGGTCTGATGGTGCTGACCTGTACTGGTGTCTCTTTTGCCCATGGTTCGAATGACGGGCAAAAGGGGATGGGGCTAATGATGCTGATTCTGGTCGCTGCGCTGCCGGTGACCTATTCCCTTAATCGTGCCCTGCCGCATTCTGAAGTCCCGCATATTATTGCGCTGGCGGAAAGCAGCAAAACTCAGCTGTTACAGCAAACGTCGGTTGTCCTCTCTGCGCCTGCGGCGGATGTGCTGACCACCTATCTGCGCACGGGCGAAAGCAATGCCACGGTACTAGCCGCGCTGGCGCAGACCACGGGACGAATTGGGGACACTCTGAGCCACTATGGTTCGTTGCAAACCATCCCTGCTGATCAGATGCCTGCTGTGCGCGATGATATGTATCTTGCCGCGCAGACCATCAAACATCTGACAACCGATAAGACGCTGACCTTACCGGCCACCACGCACCAGACGCTCCATGCACTGGAAAAAGCGCTGAATGCGTCGACGCAATTTATCCCGACCTGGGTCAAAGTGGCCGTGGCGCTGGCGCTTGGACTGGGCACCATGGTGGGCTGGCGTCGCATTGTCGCTACCCTGGGAGAGAAAATTGGTAAAAGCCACCTTAACTACGCGCAGGGCGTCAGTGCTCAACTGGTCGCAATGGGCACCATCGGGGCGGCTGATGCCTTCGGTTTGCCGGTGTCCACCACGCATGTGCTCTCCTCAGGCATTGCAGGCACCATGGCGGCTAACAAAAGTGGCCTGCAGCTGGGGACGATTCGCAACATGGTGCTGGCCTGGGTATTAACGCTGCCTGCTGCTGCACTGCTCTCCGCTGCTCTCTACTGGATGATGGTCTCACTGTAACGCTCGCTTCGACAGGGATATAAGACGATGTCTGCACATGAAATTGATTACAACAATAAATCTGATGCGCGTTTTTTGCAGGAGTTCTTTGACAGTTACGATGAAGCGCTTGAGCTGGAACTGGAGGATCTGGATCCGGCAGCACGACCTGACCCGGATGAAATGGCCTGGCGCCGCCGTTACTTTGGCGAGCTTCTGCATCTGCAGGGCGAATTAGTCAAACTGCAAAACTGGGTGGTTCGCACGGGCCATCGTCTGGTGGTGATTTTTGAAGGCCGCGATGCGGCCGGCAAAGGGGGCGTCATCAAACGCATCATGCAGCGGCTGAACCCTCGCTACTGCCGGGTGGCCGCGTTGCCTGCACCCAGCGAGCGCGAGCGTTCACAGTGGTATTTCCAGCGCTATGTGTCACATCTGCCTGCGGCGGGGGAGATCGTGCTGTTTGACCGCAGCTGGTACAACCGCGCAGGTGTCGAAAAAGTGATGGGATTTTGTAGCGACGAGGAGTACGAAGAGTTTTTTCATAGCGCCCCGGAGTTTGAACGGTTACTGGTCCGCAGCGGCATTCAGATCGTGAAGTACTGGATTTCAATCACCGATGAAGAACAGGAGACGCGCTTCCTGAGCCGTATCCATGATCCATTAAAACAGTGGAAGCTAAGTCCGATGGTTCTGGAGAGCCGCCGCCGCTGGGAGGACTACACCGCCGCCAAAGAAATTATGCTGGAACGGACCAATATTGAGGAAGCCCGCTGGTGGATCGTGCAGGGCGTGGATAAGAAAAAAGCCCGCCTCAACTGTATTTCCCATCTGTTGCAGCAGGTGCCTTATGAGGCGGAAGAAGGCACTCCGATTACCTTACCTTCGCGCATTCATCATGCTGATTACGCCCGGCACCCCGTTCCGGAAAGCATGCTGGTGCCAGACTGTTATTAAATGCGTAGCCAGCTGGTCGGGAAATGATCACCTCTCCGCCAGCTGGCATCCTGCGCGGCATTATCTTTGTTATCCACAGGGTGTTGAGCCGGATATGCACCTTAACTGTGGATAACTGAGTCCGCTATCAACTTAATTGATGGTTTCGCTAAGTCGCCCGAAAATTAACCTAAATGCTTAATGCCATATTTTTTTATTTTGTCAGAAAGCGTGCTTTTGGCGATATTTAATGCTTCAGCCGTTCTGGTCAGGCTGCCTTCATAATGGGAAAGTTCGACCATAATCACACTGCGTTCAAAATTATCAACCAGCTGCGACAATGATAAGTTTGATTCGTCTGCCTCTCCGGTAAGGCTACCTTTTATCCCCAAAACGAAGCGTTCGGCTTCATTACGCAATTCGCGCACATTACCCGGCCAGCGACGCGCCATCAAATGATGAATTCTGGCTTCTGTTATTGTGGGCGTGGGACGGTCATAACTCGCGACAGCATGATTAACAAACAGGTCAAACAGCAAAGGTATATCTTCCGGACGTTCGCGCAATGGCGGAAGTTTGATATTTACCACATCCAGACGGAAGTGCAGATCGGCACGAAACTGTCCTTGCCCGGATAGCTCCAGTAAGTTTGCTTTGCTGGCTGACACGATGCGAATATCAATCGGGATTAACGCATTGGACCCCAGTCTTTCCAGTTTGCGTTCCTGCAATACCCGCAGTAATTTAATTTGCATGCTGAGTGGCATGCTTTCAATTTCATCGAGGAATAATGTGCCGTTGTTGGCGTATTCCAGTTTGCCTATTCGTTGCTTAAGCGCACCGGAAAATGCCCCGGATTCATGGCCGAAAATTTCGCTGTCAAACAATGTTTCAGGCAGTCCCCCGCAGTTCAGCGCAACAAAGGGACCAGTGCGACCACTGAGGTCGTGAATACACCGGGCGATCAACTCTTTACCCGTTCCGGTTTCACCGTAGACCATTACATTTGCTGATGTCATGGCGATGTCCTTGATAACTTCGCGGATCTCCAGCATGGCGGCTGAGTTGCCAATGATCCGGGTTTCAAGTGCACTGGCGTCGGCGAGCTGGCGACGTAACTGATAGACTTCCTGGAGCAGATGTCGTTTATCGAGCGCCCGTTTTGCGACATTGGTTAATTGCTGGGGAGTAAAGGGTTTTGACAGAAAATCATAGGCACCGTTATGCATGGCCTCAACTGCTGTGGCCACATCACCATGCCCGGTGATGATAATCACCGGTAAATCCTGCTCCAGCTCATTAACCTCCTTCTGAAATTCCAATCCGCTGACACCGGGTAATTTCATATCGGTAATTAAAATGCCATGTTTGCGCAGGGAGGGGAGGTAATGACGAGCCTCTTCAACTGAGCCGACACCAGCTACAGTGAAATTTTCCAGTTTCAGTGCCTGCATACAGCCAAGGCGAACATCTTTGTCATCTTCAATCAGTAATACATCAAAATCAGCCATTATTTTTTCCGGCCTGTGAGTTCAACTGAGAATGCGGCAACCGGATGGTAAACCGTGCTCCTTGTTCTGTGTTCTGTGCGGTGAGCGTACCTTTGAACGACCTTATAATATCAGCTGATAGCGCAAGGCCTAATCCCAGCCCATGGTTTTTCTTGGTGGTAAAAAAGGGTTCAAAAATATGCTCCAGAGCATCCGGAGAGATACCCGGACCATTATCTTCAATTTCAATAACGGCCATATTGTCCTGTTTAAACCATCTTGCACTGACAAATCTGCGCCAGGATTGATCTTGCGTCGCCTCTAATGCATTGCCAATCAGATTGACAAGAACCTGTTCTAACCGCAGGCCATTGCATAAACACCAGGGTTCTTTTTCGGGTGGGTGGCGAATGAAACTGCAATCCAGCTTCTCGAAGCGATGACCCAGCAACAGCATCGCATTATCGATGCTGACTCCGGCAGAAATGTTCTGAATGACATTATCGTTATTGTGTGAGAATGATCGTAACTGATTGCTCAGGCGACCGATGTAATCGACCAGTTTACCAATGCGTTCCAGATTACCTTTGGCCTCACCGAATTCGCCCATTTCAAAAAAGCGTATCGCGTTTGCTGACATCATGCCCAGCGCCGCTAAGGGCTGATTGATTTCATGTGCCAGGCCAGCAGATAATTGTCCGACTACGGCAAGCTTTTCATTACGAATCAGTTCATTTTGCATGTTTTTTAGCGTTTTTTCGGATTGAATACGCTCATGCACTTCAGCTTCAAGCTGCGCCTTCTTTTTTTCCAGCTCAGAAGTTCTGCATCTGACAAGTTCCTCAAGGCGGTTATAGGCCATTTTCAACGCGTGTTGATTTTCCAGTCGTAATTGAACGATTTGCAGGCGTTGCGTAAGAATATACAAACAAACAGCCACCAGAATCATCAATGTCACCAGTGAACTTACGCGAGGTAATACGCGTTTATAAATAAGTTCAACAGGTGTTAATCTGACCAGGCTCATTTTCAGCTGAGGGAGATATTCCTGCATCAGGATATAGCGTGTATCACCCAGCCTGATACTTTCAGCATGATGACGACCAGATTGTAATGCCAGACCCCCGTGTGTTTGCCCAGTCGTCAACTTATTGAGAGACTGATAAAGCCAGTCTTTATTACTGGAATATACGACGATGTTATTTTGATCCAGCAACATGATCTTTTCACTGCCACGGCTGTCTCTGAGCATGCTCTGCAGATCGACTTTAACCACTACTGCACCAATTTTCTTATTGCCCTGAAAGATGCCACTGGCCTGATAATATCCGGAAATGGAGTGAGTCGTACCCATGCCAAAGTAATGAGAGATACTATCAGACTGAGCATTTTGGAAATATGGCCGAAGCGCGACGTTTTGGCCCATCAGGCTGCCATCATGACCATCGTCGCTCGACGCCAGGATGTCACCATATTTATCGACAATAAAAATGGCTAAGGCACCGATGCGAGACTTAAAATTCCCCAGTTGTGTATTTAAACGCGATATCAGTGTTATATCATGAAGATTATTTAGCAGTTCAATAGCGTTATTATTGAGAGCCAGCGACAATGGGATGAACTCATAGCGGCTGATATTGGCTGTCAATTCCTGTCCTTGCTGCTGTAGCTGGGATTCCAGAATGTCGGTTTGCTCCTGACAGGCGTAACGAAAACTGCACCAGCTCAGTGCCAGGATGAGTAAAACAGCTACTGCGAACAGTAGCCTAAGTAAATTTTTTTTAACTAATGAAGAATACAGACTGAAAGTTATGTCTGTCAGCATTGAGTGAGAAATTCGCATAGTCGTGAAACAGTTCCGGCAATATCAGTCACCAATACGAAAAGAATGCCTTTATAGACGCGTTAATTCAACACAAGCCGTTTCTACCCCCCTTTAATGGCGTAGAAACGGATTTGATCGCTAAAAAACATTCAGCAGAACAATGGTCAGTACAGCCATCACCAGACGAGATACTGCATAACCGACGGTATAACCAATAGCCGGTACGTGACTTTTTGCGGCGGACTCCAGGGCACCTAAGGCGGCCGTGGTTGAACGTGCACCGGCGCAAACGCCAAACAGGATACCTGGATGGAATTTGAAGACGTATTTTCCCAGGACCAGACCAACAATCAGCGGCACAAGCGTAATGGCGATGCCACTCACAAACAGGGCTAAGCCATAATGCTGCAAACCCGAGATAAACCCTGGCGCCGCATTCAGGCCAATAATGGCGATAAATCCATTCAAACCGACATTATTAAATACCCAAACAGCAGGAGCAGGGATACGGCCAAAAGTACGTTTGGTCGCACGCATATATCCGCAGACAATCCCGGCAACGATGGCGCCAACCGAAGTGCCAAAGCTGAGGGGAATACCGTGGAAATGCAGGGTTATCGCACCGATCAGACAGCCAATAACGATACCAAAACTCATAAAAGCCATATCTGAACCTTCTTTAGGTCGGTCTGAGTAACCGACTGAAGAGGCCAGACGTTCTACATCACTGCTGGGACCACGTACACTTAACACATCTCCCCGTTGCAGGCTCATCGACATATCTGGTGCAACCGCGACATCCGCACGTGTCACACCGGTAAGGAATAAGCCATGTCCTGGTCGGCCTAAAAATTCGGCTACCAAATCACCCAGCGATTTACCGAATAATTTTTTATTGAGCACCACGATATCAAGCTGCTCAATCGCATAATCCAACAGATCCTCATCTTTTATTTCACGGCCAATAGCTGCCTGGTATTTTACAATGCTGGAGAGCGGCCCACTGACAGAAATAATGGCGTTAGGTGTCAGCAGCGTCGAGCCATCACATTCAATGATTTCTGATCCTTGATGAGTACGCATCCGGCGGATAGATACTTCATGATCAAAGCACGCCTCGACATCGCTGACCGTTTTATTCCAGAACGTGTCACTGGTGAGTTCATAACTACGGCTGGTATAAGCCCGGTAAGCAGAATTAGAAATTTTAGCTGTGCCGTGCTGCGCCTCGTAATCTTTGCAGGCTTCTTCAAGATTGACGCCAAATAGTTTTGGAGCGACAGAGGTCAGAAACCAGGCCGATCCCGCCGTCCCAAAAGGATATGTAACAGCATAAGCAACGGGAATTAACGCTGCGGCCGCATCTGTAATGGCTTTATTCTGATGTACCAGACTTGATGCGACGCCCAGCACCGTTGAGTTGGTATACCCACCAGCAAGCAATCCTGCCGTCATTGGCCCGCCATAATTCAACCATTTGCCAAGAACAATGGCGGTGAGCAACCCGGAGAGACAGACAAAAAGGGTCAGAACCACTTGGGGCAAGCCGTCACTGCGGATGGCACGAATAAATTGCGGTCCGACAGAATAACCAACAGCGAACAGGAACATGTCAAAAAACATAGCCTGCATTACGCTGGGGATGGTGACGTGAAACTGGCCGATTAACAGGCCAGCTATCAGGGTGCTGGTAACGACACCAAGACTGAATTTGCCGAATTTCAGCGCCCCAAACCAAAATCCTATTGCCAGAGTGAGATAAACGGCAACCTCTGGATATTCATGAAATAAACCATTGATGTAATGCATATAAACTCCTCAGTATGGAGTGACCGGGGCGCAGGGCCCCGGAGCACAAATTGGAAACTCAATACTCTGGTTTGTAGAGCAGGGTTTCGATCCACTGAGCGATATTTTCAGGACGTTTAACCTGGGCAAGACCCGTATCAAACATGTATTCGGCGATGCGAACCGCTGTTGCCACTTCGGTTGCCAGAATATTTTCCTGGCTTGGATAGAGCATGCCGGCATCACGCATTTCAGGGGAGATTAAATCTGCAATGGCGTGGGCGGCTACGATAAAACACTCATCCGTCAACCGTGATGGGTGCGCGGCGTAGGTTGCGAGACCAATTGCCGGGTAGACATAAAAGTTATTTGCCTGACCTGGCAGGAAAGAGCGTCCATTCAAAACGTATTCCGGGAACTGTACACCGGCAGCAAACAAAGCTTTTCCATCTGACCACTGGTAGGCCTGCTCGGCGGTGCATTCAACTTTGCTGGTTGGATTGGAGAGCGCGAAAATGACCGGGCGATCATTGTATTTGCTCATCGCTTCAACGACCTGTTGCGTGAAAGCTCCCGCGTTGGTGCTGACGCCTACCAGAATATTGGGGCGGAAGCGATGAATCATCAGCTCAAGGTCATTGGTGGAGGGTTCATCGTGCGCGTAGCGTTTCTGTTCGGGTGTCAGATCGGTACGGGATGCATTGATCAGGCCGTTAATATCCATCAATCGAACGCGTGCAACCGCCTCTTCTTCAGCGACGCCATTGTCGATCATTTCTCTGATGATCAATTTAGCGATGCCCAGACCGGCGGAGCCTGCACCGTAAAACAGAATACGCTGCTCTTCTAAGGTGCCACCTTTGATATTCAGCGCAGCGGAGACGCCAGCCAGAGCGATGGCTGCGGTGCCCTGAATATCATCGTTGTAGCACAGGACCCGATCTTTATACTTGTCCAGATAGCGAATAGCATCAGTACCTTTCCAGTCTTCGAAATGAATGCAGCAGCCGGGGAATACATCCTGTACTGCCTGGACAAACTCTTCGGTCAATTCATCCAGTTCCTGAGTGCTGACGGGTGTTTCACGTACGCCGAGATAAAGCGGGTCATTAAGAAGCTCTTTATTGGTGGTGCCAATGTCGAATAACACGGGCAGCAGACATTCTGGTGGTACAGCAGCGCAGGCGGTATAAAGCTGAAGTTTGCCAATAGGAATACCCATGCCATTGGCACCAATGTCACCCAGACCCAGAATACGCCCACCGGTCGATACGCAGATAAAACGCACATCTTTTACAGGCCAGTTGCGCAATACTTCAGCGATACGACCTTTCATATGGCGATTAATATACATACCACGCGGACGGCGATAAATATGACCAAATTCCAGGCATGCATCAGCAACAACCGGATCGTACAGAATCGGAATGAAACGTTTCGGGTCAGACATGACGGTTTTATAAAACACGGTCTCGTTGCGTTCTTCTAAATCCAGTAAGTAGGTATAACGCTCCAGATCGTTTGCTTTCTTCTTCACGTTTAAAAGTGCACGCGCAACCTGTAAATCCAGGCTTTCAACATGAGAAGGTAAAAGCCCTTCAATGCCTTTCTGGCGACGTTCAGTTTGCGTGAAAGCGGTTCCTTTATTCAGACCTGGATTTTTAAGCAACTCAACCCCCTGGTGGGATGAGGAATGTGATTGTTGTGACATAGTCATCTTTAATACTCCATGAGCAGTTACTGTTGTTATGGATCAAAATGGATTTGATTCATTTAAGTAATTGCATGGAGTGTGCCAATTTTATTATTTTTATAGCGTATTGATTTTTATGTGGAAAATATTTTTATGTTATTGATAACATTCGGATGCCCGGAAATAGAGTCCTGCTTCCATTCGGAAATCCGAACAAAGAGACAGTAGGGGAATTAATTTTTTTGTTTTAATATTTATATTATGTGGTGCGAATTGATCTAAATCAAAGTATTTTATTGCGCAGTGTTAGCAAGGGGGAATTAAACGTGAAGACTGGAAACCCGGAAGCTATACACGCAACGGAACCAGTAGTCGCGGTTGAAGATATTGTTAATACCGATGTATCCGTTCAGCTCCGTATTGCCTGATTTATGCAGATCCCGGCTGACCTGTACGTTCCACGCGATGTAAGACAGCATCTGACCAACAGATCCGGTAGCGGCATCCGAATAGGATTTTCTGAAGTAATAAGCCGCCAGAATACCCGGCGTAATGGTCAGCGTGTCATTAAACAACTTAACCGCGTTGCTGATATAACCGGCCCAGGCTTTATCATCAAAGTCCCGGTCGCGCGTGACAGAGGTAATCCCTGCTGATAGGGGGTTCTGTTCCCTGGACTTTGAAACTACGCGGAGAATTTTGCACGATATCGGCGGGGAAGGGCTGGATTATAAAAAGGCCGCCCAATGGGCGGCCTCTGCTGGTACTTTTTCTTGCAACCAACTGTTATTTGTACAGTTCAGCAGTCATATGCACGAAGTTATTGTTGCTGGCTTCGGTGATTTTATAATGTGCGCCCTGTTGTGCAGCCTGAGCAGCGATTTGCGCTTCAGCACCATCCAGAGTTAAGTCAGAAGCAGTAACGGTCTGAGCGAAGCTACCGAATGACATCAGTGAGAGAGCAGCGACAGCGGCGATAGACATTGCTTTGATAGTTTTCATGGTCATTTCCTTAGGTTATTTGGGTGGGAGACTGTGTGCCTCCGATGGGAATAATGATAACCAAGGTGACTATTGCAATATTATCAATAAATGCTGCAATTGTTAACATGCTAACTATCACACCAATAGGTGCTGTCGATTGGCGGCGCGAAAGTGAAGCAAAAACGAGGATTTAAGGCTGTGCACGCGGTGTCTTACCGATAATACGCTTGTAGGCTCTGGTGAAAGCGGCAGTAGAGCCGTAACCCAGGCTAAAAGCAACGGGTTCAACCGGCATTTTTTCCTCATGAATATATTGAACAGCCAGTCTCATCCTGAGTTCTGCTAAATAGCGGACAGGCGTTGTGCCAGTAGCGGCATTAAAGCGTCGGGCAAAAACGGAACGCGAAGTGCCTACTTCACGGGCAAGGGAATCCACTGTCCAGTTTGCTCCCGGCTCTTTGTGCATTGAGTAAATAGCATTGCTAAGTCGTGGATCATTCAACACCTGGAACAAGCATGAGGAGTTATCAGCGCCTGACTGGATCCATCCTCGCATAATAAGAGAACCGACCACATCTGCCAGTCTTGCCAGAATGCTGGGATATCCTGCCAGCCGGTTGGTCGACTCCCGTTCCATGGCCGATAAAATGGCCTGAATTTCTGGCCAGTTCTGTTTGAGCTGGCTTGCCAGCAACACTTCCGGCATGGTTTTGATCAGCGGCTGAAAGCAGCCGAGTTCCAACTCCATGCATCCGCAAAAGACAATGCTAAGGTCATCGCGGTTTCCTTCTTCGGCGCTAATGCTCGAAACCATCGAACAAATCTGTTCGCTGCCCATGCTATCCGCGGGGATGACGGGAGCGCCTTCGGATGTCAGCAAAACATAATCAGCTCCGTGGGGCATCAATACAGCATCCCCCCCTTGCAGCACCCAGGTGGCTTTGCCTGATGTCTTCAGTAAGACGCTACCTTTGCTGACGACGAGCAACTGCGCTCTACCTGCGGCCTGCGCAATACCCACGCCAGAGAAAGGATTGATTTCTATTCGACGGTATCTGATGCCGGACAATCTCATGCCTCGCAGCAGCTCATTAGTCATATCAACGTTACGATCAGCCATAAATCACCTGGGACGAATTATCAATAGACAGACAGTTTACATCATAGAACATCCCATAAGTGGTTTTTATACTGCTGCCCTGAACATCAGGAAATGAAGGTAAAAATTACATGAATCATTACGCATCTGCGGCTGATGCTGTTAAGCCGCCAAAGGCCCAGTGGGGGGCCGTTTACTCACTCTCGTTGGGTGTATTTGGCCTGATTGTCGCTGAGTTCCTGCCTGCCAGCCTTTTGACTCCCATGGCAGCAGGTTTAAACATTAGCGAGGGGATGGCAGGCCAGGCAGTGACCGCCACCGCCATAGTGGCTCTTGTTAGCGGGCTGTTTATCACGGCAGTGACCGGGCAAATGGATCGCCGCAAAGTTCTGCTGTGGTTCTCGGTATTGCAAATTGTCTCCAGTGTCGTGGTGGCATTCGCACCGTCATTTTCCATCATGCTTGCTGGACGCCTGGTGCTGGGAGTCGCGATCGGTGGCTTCTGGGCGATGTCGACGGCAACCACCATGCGCCTGGTGCCCGCAGATAAAGTGCCAAAAGCGCTCGGTACCATCTTTGCGGGCGTTTCAATCGGCACCATAGTGACCGCGCCTTTGGGAAGTTACCTTGGAGATATTATCGGCTGGCGTTATGTCTACCTGCTTGGGGCCGCTCCGTGCCTGATTGCCTTTATCTGGCAGCTATCGGCCCTTCCTGCGATGAAGCCGGCAAAAGCAGCCAGTATCGGCACTCTTTTTACGGTTCTGAGACGCCCGGGTATTGCTTACGGAAAACTGGCGATCATTTTGATTTGGGCGGGTCACTTTGCTCTTTTTACCTATATCCGCCCATTCCTCGAAAATGTTTCAGGATTCAGTGTCGGGAACATTGCCATTGTTCTTCTGGTGTTTGGCCTGGCTAACATTACCGGGAACACAGTAGCAGGGCATTTTATCTCCCGAAAATTAAAGCTATCGCTGGCGATTCCGCCACTGCTGATGGGCGTGAGTGGTTTGTTGTTAGTTGCGGCAGGGCAGAGCGGCATTATCACTACATTGCTGATTGTGCTCTGGGGATTCTCATTCGCCATTGTTTCCGTGGGTTGGCCATCCTGGTTATCTGTCACCGTGCCTGATGAAGCCGAAAGTGCGGGAGGGTTATTTATTGCGGCCATGCAATTAGCCATCAGTACCGGTGCTGCGGGTGGTGGTCTGATCTTCGATTATTCCGGGGTGTATGGTGTTTTCATTGCCGGGGGTATTGCCCTGATACTTGCTTCATCGATTGTTGCGTTGCGGGTTAACACCCACGCAGAGAAAAATAACTCGGGCCTCAGGAGGATTAATTAATGAAAGAAACGATGTCATTTGAGGAAACAGTCAGATTGCGGCACTCAGTCCGCAGTTTTACTGATACGCCATTAACCGATGCGCAACTTACTGAAGTTCTCGAAGATGCCGCCCAGGCACCTTCGAACTGCAATACGCAGCCCTGGCAAGTACACATTGTGTCCGGTGAAATAAAAGATAAGATCTCAAAAGCGATGATTCATGAATATGAGAATGGCAGATCATCGCTTGATTTTTCATTCGACACAGCATCGTACACCGGCGTATTCGGTGAGCGCCGTTATCAGCAGGGCGCGACTTATTATCAATCGATAGGTGTAGCGCGTGATGATAAAGAAGGCAGGGTACAGGGATATTTAAAGAACCTGCGTTTTTTTAACGCACCGCATGCCGCTTTCCTCTTCATGCCTTCGGTTGGCGATAATGTCAGAGTGGCGGGTGATGTTGGTATGTACGCTCAGACATTTTTATTATCTTTGACTGCCAGAGGGTATGCAGGTATTCCGCAGACCCTGCTGGGTTTTTATGCTGATACGATAAGAGAATATCTGGACGTGCCTGCAGATTTCAAATTGTTGTTTGGTATCTCATTCGGATATGAAGATGTCAGCAATGCATCAACAGTAAAAATGAACAGAGCACCAACCGAACAAACTGCTTTCTTTCATCAATGATTTTCGAGTGTGACTTGTGTGTTGCCAGTATGGCTGAATAGTTCAACGCCACTGTCAATGCGCCCGATTTTTTGCAGGTTGCTAATCTGTTCTCCGTTCTGGCGATACATGATCACCAGGCTATGGCGAGGAGGCCAATATACGATGTCACCCACCTCATATCCCGAGGTACGTGTCTCATTGGCGGGCAACGCGTCTGCGAAGTGGTAACACATCTCGCGGGAGTAGAGATCCTGCATTGGCAAAGTGAGCGGAAGTTTTGCCAGCAGCGCACGCGACGTGGCATTGTCAATTAAGGTTGCTGTGAGCGTTTGTCCCGCAACAGTAACCTTAATTTTTATGTTTTGATTCGCAGCATTCGCCATAACCGGGATAGCCAGTGTCAGGATGCCAGCAAGGAGTGATCTGATCATTTCGTAACCACCTTATTTTATTACCATGCGTAGGCTTCAGGTGCCTGCCCACCCGGACCCGGCCAGATTTCATCAAGGCAACGCAGCGTGTCTTCAGATAAAGATATATCTAAAGCCCGTAATGATTGGGTGAGCTGTTCCGGTATTCTGGGGCCAACAATGGGCGCGGTCACTGCGGAATTATGCAATAGCCAGGCGAGAGCCACATCAGACGGACGTTCGCTGAGATCACAGCAAAGCGTTTCCCATGCTTCCAGTTGCTCGCGAAAGCGCGCAATTTTTTTCTCCATAGCCGGAGATGCCCTGCGGCCTTCGCGTGTCTTCTGCAATACACCACCGAGTAATCCACCGCCCAGAGGACTCCACGGAATCAAGCCCAGACCAAAATGGCGAATGGCAGGGATCACTTCAAGTTCGATACTTCTCTGCGCCAGGTTATACAGGCTTTGTTCTGATGACAGGCCGAGGAGATGACGTGAGAGGGCTGAACATTGCGCTGTGGCAATATGCCAGCCTGCGAAATTGCTACTGCCCACATAAGTAATCTTGCCTTCGCGGATTAGTTGTTCCATCGCCTGCCATATTTCTTCCCAGGGCGTAGACCGGTCAATATGGTGCATTTGATACAGATCGATATGGTCCGTTTTCAGACGCCTCAGGCTTTCATCGCAGGCACGGCGTATATGATAAGCCGAAAGGAATTTATCGTTGGGGCCGGTTTCCATCGGCTGATAGACTTTAGTCGCAAGTACAATCCGGTTTCGTTTACCACTGCGGGCAAGCCAGCGGCCAATAATCTCCTCAGATAAACCATAACCTTTGACCATGTCCGGAGATTGTGGACCGCCATAAACATCGGCAGAATCGAAAAAGTTAATTCCGGCGTCGATCGCGGCATCCATAATATCGAAACTGGTTGGTTCGTCAGTTGCATCGCCAAAATTCATGGTGCCGAGACAAAGACGACTGACTTTCAGCCCGGAACGCCCGAGATGGGTATATTGCATATAAAATTTCCTGTTAACTTAATTAATTCCCTCAAAGTTAAATCGGGGAGAGCATGAGCGGCTGATCTGACAGTGGCGGAACAATGCCATCGACAGGATGGGGCACATAAGGGGCTTCAAGCGCGCTGATTTCATCATCAGATAGCGAAAAGTTTAGTGCGCCAATCGCTGTAGCCAGATGTTCTGACTTTGTCGCGCCAATAATCGGGGATGTGATTGCTGATTTTGAAAGCAGCCACGCCAGTGCGACATGGGCGCGTGGCACGCCATGATTGGTCGCGATACGCGTAACGACTTCGACGACCTGGCGGTCATGTTCAGCGGTGTTCTGATACATCTTAAGCGCAAAAGCATCATTCTGGGTGCGAAGCGTGGCTTCACTCCAGTCTCTGGTAAGCCTTCCGCGTGCCATTGGACTCCAGGGAATAACACCGACACCCTGGTCTTCACACAACGGCAGCATCTCGCGTTCTTCTTCACGGTAAAGCAAGTTGTATTGCGGTTGCATGGAAATGAACCTTGTCCAGCCGTGGCGTTCAGCGACGTATTGCATTTTGGAAAAACGCCAGGCTTCCATAGATGACGCACCGATATAGCGGGCATTGCCGGCCTTCACGATATCGTGCAACACCTCCATGGTTTCTTCGACAGGCGTACTGTGATCGAAGCGATGGATCTGGAATAAATCGACATAATCCATACCCAGGCGAGTGAGGCTGTCATCAATTGACTGCATCAGTGATTTCCGCGAAAGAAATCCAGCATTGGGTGAGTTTTTCCAGGGAAAGAACGCTTTGGTCGCCACAACTATTTCATCACGTCGCGCCATGTCGTTAAGCGCTCGTCCGACAATTTCTTCTGAACTGCCGCCGGAATAGATATTCGCCGTATCGAAAAAATTAATTCCGGCTTCCAGTGCCTGACGGAAAAAAGGACGGGAAGTTTCTTCATCAAGTGACCATGCCTGTGGCAGACGATTGGGTTCTCCATAACTCATACACCCCAGACAAAGTCGCGAAACCTTAAGACCGCTGCGTCCAAGATTGACATATTGCATAGGTGGTCTCCTGAGAAAATATTATCGCTTAATGATTTTTATAATAATTTCTCAGGCACCCTGAAACCAGCTATGCCTATTTAACGCCATGCTGAGTTTTTCTCATCAATCAATTACAAGCCGAGCGGCTGAATTTTTCGTATTAAATCGATTAATAGTCTCAGACCTGTGGGTAACTGGCGGCGGCTGGAGTAGTAGATATGAAAGCCGGACCCCATTGAGGCCCAATCGGTAAGCACCAGACGCAGGCTGCCTTCTTTGACGTATTTATCAATTAACGGCTCAGGGTAATACATCAGGCCCACGCCTTTCAGTACCGCGACAAGCCCGGTCTCAGCCTGATCTACCGTGATTAACGGCGGCACTTTAATCGCCAGCGATTCGTCACCCCGGTCGAATTCCCACCGATAGATGCGATTGTCACCCAGTCGGTTACTGACACACCGATGTTTGTCGAGATCATTCGGGTGCAGGGGCGTCCCAAAACGATCGAGATATTCCGGAGAGCCAGCCACCACCCAGCGGATATCAGCGGATAAGCGCTGGGCAATCATATCTTCCGGGATTGTGCCGCCGTAACGGATCCCGGCATCAAATCCTTCCTCCGTCATATCCACGATGCGATTGGTGGCCACAATATCCAGTTCAACGTCAGGATAGAGTTCGACAAACTCAGGCAGTATCGGGGCCAGCAATAACGTCGACGCTTCTACAGCGACATTCAGGCGAATACGACCAGCAGGCGTGTCACGGAATAAATTAAGTTTCTCCAGTGCCGAATCGATTGTCTCAATGGGCGATTGCACCGTCTGCGCTAAGGTTTTTCCCGCTTCTGTCAGCGTGACGCTTTTTGTCGTTCTGTTCAGGAGACGAACACCCAGGCGTGCTTCAAACCCTTTCAGGGCATGGCTGAGGGCAGATGCGCTCACGCCCAATTCAATGGCGGCCCGGCTGAAGCTTTGGTGCCGCGCGATGGCGCAAAAGTAGATTAAATCTGCCATATCGGCTCGGTTCATTTGCATAGTGGCGACTCAAAAATGTGTGTTCTGGCAAATTATGAATGTAATCTCAATGCAATCACTGCTGTTCCCAGAGACAGGCAGGCGGCCAGAATCAGGCTGATATGGAAACCCGGTATAAAAGACGGGGATTGCGCAAGGATGGCACCAAATACGGCAATCGCCATCGCGCCCCCGACCTGGCGGCTGGTATTGAAAATGCCGCTGGCAATACCGGCCAGTGCGGGCGAGACACTATTCAGCAGCAAAGCCGCTACCGGTGGGGCAATCAAAGGACCCGCGATGCCAACCAGCATCATCGTGAGTGAAATCCACACCACTGGCACCGAGACGGGGAGCAACGTCAGCAACAGCAGACCCGCAGCCATCGACACCAGTCCGGATACGATTAAATTTTTCGCATTAAATCGCTGAACCAGCCGGGCGGTGAAAGGCGTGATAACCAGTCCTGTCAGCATCATGGGCAGGAAAATCACGCCGGTTTGAGCGGCGCTAAGACCCATGTCCTGTTGCAGATAGAGGCTCATCAAAAAGGGCAATCCAAAATACCCCGCCATAAACGTGAAACCCACCAGCATGGAAATTTTCACATTTCCGGACGCGATTAACGCCTCAGGAATCATAGGATGCTGGATGCGTTTTTGCACAATAATAAACAAGACCAGAGACACCAGCGTGAGCATAAAAGGTAACCAGATAGAGAAGGCCTCCGTATCATGCCGGCCAGACTCAATGGTGCCGTAAATCAGTGAGCCCATAAACAGGGTGGCAGCCAGCTGTCCCAGAAAATCAAACGGCACGGTGCGTTTTGGCGAAGCGGGAATACGTGTCAATAATGCCAGGGCAATCACTCCGACGGGGATATTGATAAAGAAAATCCATCGCCAGTCTAGCTGCGTCAGCACACCGCCAATTAACGGTCCGGAGGTGGAAGCAATGGAGCCGCCCATAGCCCATATGGCAACGGCACGTCCTCGTTGCGCTGCATCAGCGAAGTGATGCCGAATAAGCGACATTGTGGCAGGCATAATTAACGCTGCCCCCATTCCCTGAGCAAAACGCGAAATAATCAGGGTATCGGTATTTTTCGCCATCCCGCAGGCTATTGATGCCAGCACAAAAAGGGAGAGTCCGCCACCAAAGGTCATGCGCGCACCGATAAGATCACATAGCGAACCAGCGAAAAGAAGCAGTGCGGCAAACGCGAGGGTGTAGCTGTCCACGATCCACTGGAGATCGGTAATACTTGCCTTCAGTTCGCGTCCGATGGTGGGAAGTGCGACATTCACTACGACAGCATCAAGGGTGATGATAAAAAAACCGAGCAATGCGGCACTGAGTGCCGCCCTTGCCTGGTTCTTTGATGGGGCATCATGCATCGATTCTATTTTCCTGCAACCGTCGCAAGATGCTTCTCCAGCGCTTCACGTGCGCGTTGTGCGGATTGTTCATCAACACGCTCCGCCAATACCTGGGTCAGATGGCGTAACTGGCCTGCGGATAATCCGGTATTCATGCCGATTCGCATATGGGCCTGTATCTGAGCATCGACACCCTGAAGAGCAGACAACATGCTTATTGTCGCCAATTCACGGCTTTGCCAGTCGAGGTTATCCCGCTCAAAAATATCACCAAATAAATGTGTTCTGAGGTATTGGTTGATTGTTGGTGCAAAGTCGAACAGCGGTCCCTGGACAGGGGCGCCAGACAAGCGTGTCTGATTGTGGGTACCCGCCTCAAGCAGTGCGCTTCCTTCGGGAATAGCCTGGGTCGGTTCATGACCCGGAACATCCTCAATGCCTTGCTGCTTACGTTTTTCCAGTACCTTCATCATCTCGCCAAGCGCATTCAGGCTGCGCGGGAAACCCGCGTAGGCATAGAGTTGTATCAAAACCTCTTTTACTTCATTGACTGTCAGGCCAGCATCCAGGCTTTCGCCCAGCGCGGTATTGAGTTTGTCTATGGTGCCTGCCGCACCGAATGCCGCGACAGGAATAATCGCTTGCTGGCGAGCAGACAATATGTCGGTATTCACTTGCGTCGGGGAATTATCAGAACTTTGCATTGACTTTTTCTCACTAATATCGGGGGCTGCATCGCTAAAAGCAGATGTCAAACCAAGAAGTGTCACGATGGCGAAATTTTTAGCGCGGTGATAATTAAAAAAGGAGGCGTTTAACATCGGATTCATTCTCCGTTATTAACATGCATGGTCAGGCGGAGTAATAAAATATAAAGTCCGCTGATTCCTTTCAGAAAAAAATAAAAGAGGGGGCGAAAATTCAGATAAACAGATTTTTCCTGCATCGCGGAAGGACTATACCGGTAAAGAAGCCATTTGATAAGCAACGATAAATTGAAAGTGTTATGAGAATTACTCATTAATCATGTTGCAAAATGTTAAGACGTCGATCGAATCCTGGTGTCAAGTAGAACGGTATTGCGGTTAAAAGTTTTGCCATCTGAACAAGTGAAAGGGGTCTTTTTGGCACGAGAAAATTTGAACGATCTTACGGCTTTTATTGTTGTCGCACGCTTGCAGAACTTCACTAAAGCTGCCGCGCAGCTTGGTATATCGCAATCTGCGTTGAGCCACAGCCTGCGAACACTCGAAAGCCGACTTGGTGTGAAACTTCTTACCCGAACAACACGCAGTGTCTCACTGACGACTGTCGGTGAGACGATGCTGAATGATATCGGGCCATACATCGATGGCATTCAGGATAAATTGCTGTCCCTGAAGGACTTGAGTCATCAACCCGCAGGCTGCATTCGGATATCAACATCGGATTACGCCATTAATACCCTGATTTGGCCCAAAGTTCGTCAGTTTTTACGCGATTACCCGGAAATTCAGCTGGAACTTATTGATGACTATACGCTTACCGATATTGTCTCTGGCCGTTTTGATGCAGGAATCCGTTTTGGTGAGCAAATCGCTAATGGGATGGTATCCGTTAAGATTGGGCCAGACGTTCGTTTTGCTGTTGTCGGTGCGCCGGAATACTTTGCGCATCATGATAAACCGCAGCAACCTAACGACCTGCTCAAACACAGCTGTATCAATTTACGCTTTCCAACCCATGGGAATTTGTATGCGTGGGAATTTGAGAAAGAAGGTAAGGGGATAAATGTTAAAGTGCAGGGACAACTCATATTTAGCCGGATCTACCAGATATTAAATGCTGCCATTGAAGGCTATGGCCTGGCTTATGTCCCACGGGATATTGCCCAGCAATATCTCGATGCAGGAGCGCTGATCAGCGTGCTTGACGACTGGTGTCCTTACTGGGATGGCTATTATATCTATTATCCAGGACGCAGGCAGCCTTCAAAAGCCTTCAGTTTATTGCTCGATGCATTGCGGTTTTATAAATAATGACATTGAAAAGTCCTGCCTGTTGAAATATCCATTTTTGATTTAAATCGTGAGTGTTGAGCTTTTTATTCAATAACCTTATGGAGTTTATGATGCTTAAGAACAAAACTGCTGCATTTTCACTATCATTTGGCTTGTTGTTTTCGTTATCGGCACTGGCCAATGAGATGTCAGCGATGACAATTTCTAAAAGTGGCAGCCGTGATTTTATTCAGGGACCACAGGAAAACTTTACCGGCCGGGTATGGGTCGATCCTCTGTTCAGGCCTGCTGCTCCTCAGCGTACGTCAGCATCGGTAGTCACCTTTGAACCGGGAGCCAGATCGGCATGGCACACCCACCCACTGGGCCAGACGCTGGTGGTAACGGCAGGTACTGGATGGGTACAGGAATGGGGAAAAGAGAAGAAAACTATCCATGCCGGTGATGTGGTGAGTTGCCCGCCGGGTGTCAGGCACTGGCACTAGCTAGCTAGCCTCATGTCTTAGGAGCTTTTGATACCCCATCTCAAGCAGGGAAGTCCGAAGGTTCCAGGTATCTCACAGAGCAACCGTGTTTGAAGTGAGTGGGGGAGTTAATAAGTCTGTATCCAGGCTGTATAGTCAGTACAGAATTGGATGCTCCCCACAATACTATCTTAAGCGTATTGTTCTAAAAGCTGGTGGAGCATCATTCTTCAGCGAGTGATTTCAATTTTTATTTCCTGTTTTTTTGGGTGTGGCGTGGCCATTGATAGATTTATTAGTACCTCTGCGAGGAGTCTCGCTTACATCTCTCCTTGTCGCTCCCCTATACCGGCTGGGCCATATATCTGATGCAGGTACGCCTATAATATCAGCAATGATGTTTTCTCCCCGAGGCCAGGGTTTATTTAATGCGTTAATCAGAGTTCCTGAGGAAAGGCCGTGCTCCCTCGAGAGTGCTGCAAGAGACCTCTTTTTTTTTCTGATTGCTGCGAGTATATCTTCCCTGTGCCAATCGTCTGATTCATCGAACTTTTCCATATTAATTACCTCCATATAGGTAGTTGCTCCGAATATCACATGAGGGATTTCAGTTTGCTTATATTTAAGGGCGGGGGAATTGCAAACCTAAAACAAAAACTTAATATCAATCTAGGAAAAATAAATTATGTGTCTTTATACCAAATAGACACAAATCAATCATGATGAATATCACATAAATGATCAAACGTACTCAATTCATTAAGAAAGCCCTGGAACTTTCTGAGTTAATCCTTCCTGAGATTAGAAACAAAGAGAAGCGACTTGCTTTGATAAGTGGGGAAAAAGAAACGACGGTTAAGAACTGGATTTTCCATGATAAGATACCTGTATCGAGCAAAAGACTCCACATTTCAGATAGTTTTGGTGTATCAGAACAAAGTCTCTTCGATTTATCTGAGAAACATAGTATTCCTGTCGCGGTGTTTAACAGCGAACTAAACTGTTATCTAATACCTCAAATTGATGAGTCAGGCCTCGAAAGACTCTCGTCAGCGACACCACCTCTAATCGCTACCGAAAGGGTGCCTTTAAAACTTCAGGATTTTCTGAAGGATGATGTTGCCATTCCACACCTGACATATTGCATCAATGTAGTGAAACTTGTTTTTCCACCATTCATATCGGAAAGTGACATGATATTTATAAATCATACCGCTTCCAGAAAAGGGAATATATTTTGTGTCTATACATCAGGAAACCAGGTTCAGATTGTTAAAATTAAATGCAGTGATGGTAGGTTCATCCTGATTAACAAAGAAGGGAGTGAAGTCAGGACGGAAGAAAATTCTTTTATTGCTCCAGTTGTTCTCACTATATCAAGAGGTTACTTTTATGAGGTTTAATGTTCTGGACAGGGTGTTTGGGCAAACCGTTGACCATGATCACGCAAAAATTTTCTTGCCAGTTTTATTTTGCATCATACTCACATCATCCACTTTTTTCTTTTTCGATTACAGAACAATTTATATCATGGGGGTTAAAATTCATTTGTCCATGGGGCTGATATTTTTTCCGGTTACTTTTACACTGGTTAATATCATTCAGGATTTGTATGGCAGGCGGTTTGCTAATACAGCTGTAAGGTATGGGTTTCTGTCAGATGCCATCTTTGTTGCCATTGCATATTTGCTGTCACATATTGGTGAGAGGTCGGACTATCTTTCAGTCTATGAACAGTTGCCAACTATCATGGGCATGACATTTTTGTTTGTATGGATCAGTAACATGCTGAATACATGGATTTTTGAAAAGCTAAAGGTGGCTCAGTGTTTTGTTTTTATTAGGTATTTCATATCCGCCTTTGTGGCAGAGACTGTCATTAGTGGAATTTCAATTCCACTAATGATGAGAGAAAATAACCTTAATGAAGGGGCAGTTGTATCTGTACTGTTCATTGCAACGTACAAAATGACTATCACGGTGCTTCTTTCTGCTTTAGTCGCGGTGAGAATGAGGATGAATATCCACCGTCCATAAGGAGGTCACTGCCAGTCATGAAGTTATTCTCTATGAAAAATTTGACTGCTGTCCATATATCGTGAACCGTTCCGCAGTTCCCGGTAAGATACGCTTCACTATAATCAGGTAGTTCATCATTATATTTTCGTCGTATCATTGGAGTGTCCACTGTTGCAGGGGATATGGAGTTTATCTGTATCTTGGGAGCATATTCAACCGCGCAGACTTTAGTCAGATTAACAATCGCCGCTTTAGCACTGCTATAGGCAACCATATCTTTGCTGCCAAACGATGCTGTTGAACTTGCAATATTGATTATTTTTGAGTGACGATCATTCCTCACCATGCAATTTATTTCTGCTTTGCAGGCATGAAAGGTTGGCAGGAAGATGGATTTATACGATTCAATCATTTCTTCCGAAGTGATGTTATCGAAACTTTTACGTACTCCGGGGACACCAGCAGCATTAACGGCATAATCTATCCTGTCGAGATGAGAGAATGCGTCTTTCACCGCTTCCCAGTTTGAGAGATCGCATTGAATCTGATTTATTGACTTGTCCAACCCACTTGCTCTATCTTTATCGATTCCAGTAACATTAAAACCTTCATCATGAAACTTCTTAGCGATATACCATCCAATGCCACTGGCATGCCCGGTAACGATGACGTTGGTTCCCATCTTAAAGTCCTTTTAAAATATAAAATCGTTGGTTTCAGTATGGCAGAAGAGGCAGTCTGGATTAATTTGTCTTCTTTCTGGACCTTCCGGATTCATAATACATCATCAGCTACGTTGATAAGCCTTCAGGTTAAAGATTGTGTGCAGAACATCAATAAATTTCGCGATGAAGATAAAGGTATCATAAAACTCATAGAGTTACTGGTAAACAATAGGAAACTGGAGCGTAGAAAAGTTATCCTTGGCGAGGATATACAATTGGAATATCAAAATGGTGATGTTGCTAAAATGAACCATGATGCTTTTGTGTCTATTTTGGAAAAAGACACCGGATCGAAAGAGGTAATGGATTTATTGATTAATATTGTTGGGTAGTTATCCGGCTCACGGTCCTTGAATAAAGTTATAAGGTTTCTCGTAAGAAACTCTCTTTCATCAGCAATTCATTATCCATTCGCCAGTGGCTGACGGGTTATGCTTAGCCGAGTGATTTCCAGGTGTCCGTATCCGATTGAAGACTGTAAAGCGCTCATCGGGAGAGTCTTTTTTTCTGGTGCACATCAGAAATGTCTGCCTCTTTTCACTGACCTGCTCCCTGTTAATTGGTACACCACGATTTTAGTAATGTCTCTATCTGCTTAGTTCTTTTTTTGTTATTTTTCACTCGCTGACTGCGTTTAATTTCCTTCTCGTCAACTGTAAGTTAATTTCTACCGACTTGCCTTCCCTCATTGTCTTTTTCATGAGAATCAAGGTGAAATAGTGAAATAGGCCTGAACTCGATGGTGGTTTCGAAAGATATTTAACGTTGACTCATTTACAATGGGTGTGGTTGTGTGATGTTGATTCAATTTATTGAATAGACAAGAAAAATAGCGCATCATCTACCTTTCCAAGCCTATTAACAAAAGGGTTTTTATTATGTCAGCACTGGCCAAACGTGAAGAGAACGGGGCGCGTGGAGAATCTCTGACACAGTCAATTTTACTATCAAGATTCTGGGTTTTAAAGAGATCAGCCGATATTGATGGAGCAGACTTTCTTGTGCAGCATCAGTACAACACTCTGGAAGAAGTGCGGAACAGAGCGCATGGAATTGAGATTTTAGGTGTTATACAATCAAAGTATTTTGAAAACTCAAATCGTGTAGAAATTCAAAAATCCTATGTTCTTGATAAAGGAGTTCCACGTAAGGAGTTTTTTTGTTGTCTGCATTCTCATGACGAAAGTGGGGAGCCTGAACATTACTTTTTTTCGGCAGAAGATATCGTGAAAGAATTCAGCCAGTCTGCTTGCAAGGAATATTACTGGTTTGCACTCTCTTCAACTCGCCGATATAAAAACTACAAAGATAAAAAACAAAAATTTATCCTGGATAAGATTGAGCTAGGCATGTATCAAGCGGAGGCCGAAGCCAGCAAAAGTTACAGGAGTAATAAGCTTTTAGCATATGCAAGACCCACTATGCATTTTCAGGATGTGCCTGATTTTGAGTACAGGCTTGGAATCGTGGATGATGTCCGAGTTGTTATTGCTTATGATTTGAGAACGACCTCACGTCGTTTACTTGAGCCCAGACGTGACCTGTTTGAAAATCAAGGGGACTACTACTGGGGGGACGATGAGACAGGCTGCCACTTCCTGGCTGTATCGCTACTAGCGCACCATTTAGACGGAGAGTCGCCAAATGATAAATCGGTCTGGAAGTTACGCAGGATATTACAAAGTCTGAATGAAGATTCTACTTACGAGATTACCAGTGAAACTTTACATGAAATTATCGATGATCACATGTTTGAAGTAGACAGACTGCATCAGCTTGAAGAGCTCTACCCTCTTATATACGGCGATATGGGAACCGAATATTTCGAAATCATCTCACTTTTAGGTTCAGATCTCACAATACGATGCAAAAAAGGAATTGAATCGGTATTGGATATAAATGGACTCGATTATATGAAGATGACTGTGGATGTGGCTCGAATTTTTCGTAAGGGTATTGAAGCTTCTTCTGAATCCACTAAGAAGATGATAGCGGTAGAACTTCAGGTTCAACGAGATGCTGAAACTTTGAAGGTTATTAAAATTCTGAACGCCTTTAATGTTCATTTTGCAGACTGAAGTATTTGAGATTTGAAAGCAGTCCCTAACGAGTCTACGAGGGCAATCTGCAGGAACACCACGATCTTTATCATATTGAACAGTCTTCTCTGTCGATGTGGTGACCTGCTCTCTGTTGATTTACATACCACGCTATTGATAACTTCCGCTCTTGGCAGTCAACTGTTGTAGGCAACGTTAAAGGCAGCTTTGAGCGAGGAGTGGAAGCCAATTCGACACAACGATAAAAGTAATCCTGCTGGCAGCTTAACTGTTTTTTCCAGCTAAAGGTAATCTACATTGCTGACTGATTCTGCGTACCCAAAAATTCTATAACCGGTTGCAGTCTCAATTCCAGGGAGATGAATAAGCCGAAAAATAGTACCAACTTTGGAATGCTGTTCAACCGAATTTGTCAAAACATCAAGATACTGGATATCCAAATAGCCACCTTCTCTAAAGTGGTAAAACCACTCGCCATCAACTAAGGATTGATAGCCATTGAGATAAGTGATTTTCCACAAAGGAGGAGATTCCATTGCAATCATTGCCAACCAGATTTCATTCCATTTTGTATTATTCATGCAGCTATAAAGCATTCGAACCTTCCCAGACCTGCTCTTGACAGATTAAAACGCCACATGGATAACGACGTCAACATATGGCACGAAGCAACCCGCAACAACTATTCTTGACTATCAAGAATGATACTTAGTCAAATGTTGCAGATGGTTTTTCGTTCTCTGGTGACCAATAGCCACCACTGCCATGGTATGTCTCAGCTCCTAATACAAACTCAGTACCGCAATGGTTACATCCAAAATGATAATCAACTATATCGCCCCATATCATCTTTTCAGCACACTCATTAAAGCTATATTGGTTCCATTCATCAGTTGCTTCAATCTCGGTTAAAATACCTTCGTTGAGCGCATGCTTCGCAATACGAATTGCCTTGCGTAAGTGTTCAGGATGACGGATGACGTATTTGACACATAGATCCTGGCAGTGCTCACAACTCATCAAAAATCCCTCCATAATAATGATTCCTTGCCGAGGTTTAACCTGCTCACACAGTATTACGCATGGTAATTTTTTCCTTCCTGAAAGACATTGGCTATGTCCGCTTTTGGCACGCAACAGCCAGTCAGTGTACTGGCATGTCCGTTAAGAGCGAAAAGCGGGCTGTGCAGACATCCATTATCTTCCGGACTATAACATTCCTGCTTGTGCGCAAAGTATCGAAGCCATGGATAACCCATAGCCTACGTAAAGGTATGCTTGTTTTTTGTTCACTATAGCTTTCATTAGGCAGATAATTCCAGCAAAACAAGACGGAATGGCAAGTAACGTAAAAATATTCATTAATATCTACTCCAATACATTTTGCAGCCCACCAACTTATCATAATACTAAAACAAGGGCTGCTGAGAGCGAGATATAGTCATTCGCACCCTGAGAATTACACTTTGAAGTGATTCAGTGTATGCGCTTACTGGTTACGAATATTGAGCGAGAATCATGCGATGATCGCCGCTTTTCTTCCGAGCCAGTAAGTGCTCCACGTTCGCTAACGAATACTCAGGGCATGCAGATAAACTGCTGGCTATATTTCTTTCGAAGAGCGTGTAATGCATACCAATCCCCGATAAAAAGGAGTTGGTGATGACTGTGACTAATCAGTTTGCTGCGCACGTTGGTCTGGACTGGGCAGATAAAAAACACGATGTCTGTGTTCAGTTTAAAAACGGCGAACGCGTATTCCATGTGATTGAGCATACATCAGAAGCGCTTGATGCCTGGCTTACAGAGTTACACCAGAAGGTCAAAGGCAGAATCGCAATAGCTCTCGAGCTGAAGAAGGGCCCCGTGGTATATGCTCTTCAAAAATATCCCTTTATCACCGTTTTCCCCGTCCACGCATTGTCACTGGCTCGTTACCGGCAAGCCTTCTCGCCCAGCGGCGCTAAAGATGACCCGCAAGATGCAGAACTGGCATTAGAGTTAATGCTGCGTTATCCCCAAAAGATAAAGGCTATTGAACCCGACAATGCGGATATCCGGTTACTCCAGCAACTGGTTGAGCGGCGTCGTCAACTGGTTGAAGATAAACGACGCTTTGTGAACCGGATAATCAACACCCTTAAGCAGTATTATCCTCAGCCCCTGGAGTGGTTCTCACATTGGGGTAGCTTACTGTTGTGTGAACCGATTATACGGTGGCCCAGTCTGCAACCACTCAAACGCGCCAGGCGCGATACGATCCGCAACTTTCTGAATGCCAAAGGTGGCCGCGCAATGGCCCTTACAGAGCAACGTGTGGTGAGTATTGATAACGCGGTCCCATTGACGACAGACCCGAGTGTTATAGAGGCTAATGCTTTGATGGCAACAGCACTGGCGACACAAATCAAAGTCGTGAGTGAAATCATCAAAACCTATGACGAGCGAATCGAAACGGTGTTTGACACTCTACCAGATGCGGGGCTGTTCAAATCACTTCCGGGCCTTTCTTCAGTTCAAGGGCGATAGAGATCCTGCCTTTGACCTTCTGGTGCAACTCATTGATCCAGGTATCAAGCGCTTCCGGCGTATGGTTAATCACATGGAATGTGCGCTCACCGTTTTTAAACTGAACGCAGGCATCGTACTTTTTATCCGCCCAGTCCAGACCAACATGAGCAGCAAACTGATCTATAGCAGTCATCACCAACTCCTTTTAACCGGGGATTGGTATGCATTCCACGCCCTTCGAAAGAAATATAGTCAGCAGTTTATCTGCATGCCCTGAGTATTCGTTAGCGAGCGTGGAGCACTTACTGGCTCGAAAGCAAAGCGGCAATCATCTAATCACACGATTCTGCCACAATATTCGTAACCAGTAAGCGCATACCCTGAATCACTTAAAAGTGTAACCCTCAGGGTTCGAATGACTATATCTGGTACGAAGCTGCCTAACAGGCGGTCCTAAAGGGCAGTTATGGGCGAGAAGCGGAAGTTGGCAATTGCTCTCAAGACAGTGTTGT
Organism: Pantoea cypripedii; assembly: GCF_002095535.1. Classification (NCBI taxonomy): domain Bacteria; kingdom Pseudomonadati; phylum Pseudomonadota; class Gammaproteobacteria; order Enterobacterales; family Erwiniaceae; genus Pantoea; species Pantoea cypripedii. The sequence goes on along the minus strand of NZ_MLJI01000002.1, from coordinate 474,273 downwards.
CAATACTGACATAGCAGAAGATTAATCAACGATGAGCAGTTCGCAGACGCGATATAATCCAGAAATTCCCTGAGCAGGGTGGTCTTTACCTTCCAGTTGGATTACTGTTGATGTATCCATAACTTTTAATAATTTCCTGGAATGACTCAACTACACTATCGCCTGATCACGCTGGCTATTTCATTAGGATACAGTTTACACAGTTATGCCGAAGCTCCGCTGCCAAGCAGTGTACTGAAGGATAATACCGAAACTTTTGAAATAGCTTGTCCTGACAATCCCCAGCAGACAACTATTGATATGAATGATTGTATGAGCACAAAACGTGATGCAGCTAAGTCTGTCGAAGAGAAGTATTTGAACACAGCACGTCAACGTATTTCGGCAAAACAGGATAACCAGACCCTTAATGCCTTTGAGGCAGAAAACAATGCGTGGGACATTCTGATTAATACGGCATCACATGCTACTGGTGTAGAGTGGCAGGGAGGCACAATTCGAGGGGTTAAAGCTACTGACCGTGAAATAGCCCTGATTGAATTAAGGATTCATAACCAGTGGCAGAACTGGCTGCGTTATGAAGACTCGACACCGCCAGTACTACCGGAACCACTTTTCCATAACGTCGAATGAAATGCTTGAAAAAAGTGCAACAAGCATGCTTTCCATGAGTACATAATCGGTCTCGGGAGATCGATTGAAAATGTGGGTTGAGTGTATTTAGCATAAAGCCTCATGATACATCAATGTGATGTGGGCCTTTCCGGCGCTTTTACACTCTAACCTGTTCCCAATCGATTAACACAGATTGTCTTTAGTCAATCCCGTACCTGACACACAACGGGTATCAGAAAGCGGCAGTGGGATCGCTGTGAGCGGCAGTTCAATTGAACTGATTATTATAATTGTTCAAATGATGCTTAAAATATCTTTCATATTCTTCTGCTGAGCTAATTAAAATCGTAACTTCAATGGACTCTTCACCCATTCCCTCTGAATTATCTACGATGGTTATAAATTCAGTGAGAATATGCAGATTTCCGCCACGCTTAAAAAGTGCATATTCAGTCTTTGAGTCAAGTTTTTGATAAAAACTAGTGGGTTTAAATTCACCATAAACAAACCCCATCGGAGGATCGCCAAACTCTAATTCAGTGACACCAATTACCTTGTTTCCTTTTCTAACCTCAAATGTCATTTACTATCTCACTTGTGTAATGATCATATGGTTACAGGATACTCTAAATATCTGCTCCTGGCACACTGCAGACGAGCACGTGAGGCTGAAGGCTTGCAGAGAGCGAGGAGCAGATGTTTAACTTGCAGTAGGACGGTAGCAACATTGCAATATTTATTGGGATCATGCCCACGACTTGTTTTGGATAACCACTCTATATCCGTCAAGGTCAACAAATGTCCTTCCGTTCGCGTCCCAGTAGGGATTGAAAGACGTTGTCATTCTAAAGCCAGCGTCGATCATTCTTTCGCAGGCACGCACCCATTCTTTTACTTCCGAGTAATAAAGAACGAGTAAATCCTCTTCAGTGTGCAAAGGTTGAACGGGATGGTTTTGGCAAATGGTGAATTCTATGTGCCAGTCTAAGTCTCCCCGCCCTAACATTATTCCATTGAAACCGTCATGATCGTTGAATTCAGAAATTTTATGTAAACCTAACCCCTGGCTGTACATCAGAAAAGACCTTTCGAGATTGGTGACGGGTTTGGCAATACGCATATGAGTAAACATCTCGGTTCTCCAATGGAAGATACTGCTTAAACGTTGAAATCCCGCATGAGTTTACATTTGATTATGCTTTTCATTTGTCCATAAGAGCCACCGAAATATCCTGCTTCGACTTGCTAACGGTCCGCACCTGGCACGAAGAGGACAGGCTAACTGAGCTAAAGGTCTGCTGTGAGCGAACGGCGGACGTTCTGGTGTGGTGCAGATAGTTTGATTATGGTTAATCCATTGGTTGGAATATAAATTGAGCAAATGCTAATTATTCGTGTAAAACTATAGCTAATTAAACAATCAGGAAGTTAATAATATGAGCAGACGTTTATGCCGGGATAACCGTACAAAAGTACGTAACATTACCCGACGTATAAAATCACTTAACCGTTGGGCCGAAACCTTTCGTAATCCAGAACGTGCAATTTTTTCAATAAGCGAGCGATACTGGAACTTTAAAATTCCAGTGGAAATTAATCTTATTCAAGGAAAACACAGCAAACAAAAAACTAAAGCAGAGTGCGCACAGGCCTTGATTAATGCTTGTTCTAATTTGATACACGCCACAGCAGATTGCAGTGATACACCTCGAATTACTGCTGTAATTTGCCTTCCGGATATGTTTACCAGTGAAGTATGTTTATTTCGTTCTGAGGAATACTTTCAAGGCTTCATCGCTGAAGGCAGCTCTGAGAATGGTTCATCAGTTCTACTCAAAGAACGTAGCCTTTCCAGGGAATGGGGACTAATTCTCCCGGATGGTGTGCAGGAATTAGGTATTGCACTTGATTACTATGGTGGTGACGATCCAGATGAGTGGTTTTCCGGAGAACGCTGGTATTATGGGCAACTGGGGTAATCGAAGCTATTTACTGGCTCTCGACGCGCGACACTCGCCCTTACTGAAGCCATAAAAAACTTGTCGAATGTCTCAGGGCGTGAAGCGGACCTTTGTTCACTTACAGAGATCGAGTCTCGGCGGAGGTAAGGTGAGTACGCTTCAGCCCATTTTCAATGCCGTATCAGGGAACTGCCTTTGATCTACTCCCAGAAAGCACTGGCACCAATGGATTGGCAACAGTGCTAAGATTTCTCCGGCGTTTTTAAATACAATTACCAATGGGGTTTCGGGTATCAATCCATATGAACTATGATGAGTATCCGACTTACAAATACCTTACGAAAAATGGCTATCTTCACGTGATAACTTTTAAGGACTTGTTGGCCAATGGTACTTCTAACAATTGGCAAGGCCCGCCGTGTTCTTTTGAGCTGGCTAACATGATCTTGTAAGCAGCCCGACTCGCCCCAAGATAAACCCGTGACACATAACGTCGGCGTGAGCCGAAACCAAGATCTTCGTCATAATCCGAGCTATTTGCATGGATTAAGAACACAGTATGAAACTGCAGCCCTGCTACAAATTCCGGCATGCTGAAGACGCATTTATTCTTGGCATAACGTAGTTCTTTGAGGTCATCGCGTGATGTGATCGGCACTAATTTGTCTCGGACTCGGCCAGCAACACGAATTTTATCGAACAAAGCTTCGTTCAAACACAGTACTGCTACTTGGCTTCCGCCGCCTTCTATATCGCGAATTACACGAGCAGCCTGCGCGAATACACTATCAACTAGTTTAATATCTGTGTCATAGATGCTTAAGGTGGGGATATCACCATCATCCTGACGAGAATTAGCTGTGTAGGTTGCGTACTCGCCCTCAAGATCCATGGCAGGGAATGAAGCATCAAGATCACTTAAGAACGCTGTGATCTGTGGTGTTGACCGATAAACCTGTTTGAGTTCTGTAAGGACAGACTCTCCAACTCCAGGATTGCGAAACTTTTCCACTCCACCACTAATAGCGACATCATTGGTGCTTTGTTTGATATCGTAGGCCATCAGTAATGGCCATCGACCACTAACCTGCGCTCGCGTTTTAAAGAGGTTGTGAAGAAGCATCGCCTCAGCTCGAGTAAAATAGTGGTACTCGTCAACGAACACTAGGTCGAAACCATCACGATCACGTAAGGCACCCCACTCGTGAGTGCCGAGGTAACGGTCAAAGTCAGCGATCATTTGATCCATGCTCAGCATCTTCTGCTTCCGTAGCAGTGTTCGATAGATGTCGTGGATCTCTAAAACGACTCGGCGGTGGGCTTCAGTTGGTAGGGTCATCTGCCAAGGCTCCCGAGAACCTCGACTAGCATAACGATTAGCCTCATGTGTATTTTTCCTAATTGCTTCCAGATCCAGCACACAGGCAAATTCGTTCATAATTTCGTCAATGAGAGAGGTGTCTTCACTATGCTTCTGTAAGCGCAGTTGGAAATCAGGACAATCTGTAAAATTATCCAAAACAATACGTGGGTCTTTTACTACCTGATCGATTGCCTGCACAATGAGCATCCTTTGATATTCACGCCCATCTCGACCGTCTAGTGACAAGGGCTGCAGGCCTTTTTTCTCATAACCCAATTTCTCTTGCGCGAGCTCGTAAATAGTGCCGATCCACAGTTTAGGTTGTCCCGAAGTCGTTTTTAACGATGTCCATTTTTCTGTCGGATCTAGTGCCTGAAGCATGCCCCGTACGACCGTATTGGCCAATGCCGAGCTATGGGTTAGAAATGCTAAAGTTTTATCGTTTCCTACATCGTCGTACAAATCACGTAGGCACTTCACAACCATTGATTGCGTTTTTCCAGTGCCAGCAGCGCCACGTAGTCTTACGGGGCGGTCATGTAATCTATCGACAAACTCTCGTTGCTCACGGTTAAGACGTTGCTCATACCATTCCTGCAAAGTCCCTGCACTAGCCAGTTTGACGCCCAAGGGTTCGGAAAGAAGAACACCGAAATTACCAACATTTGGTACGGATGGAGGTTCCGCCAAAAGAGCATCACAGATCCTGTTAATTGCACGCTGATACAGAGAATTGTCTTCAGGTACTCGCTCTAGGTCTTCTGGAGTGCTTGTGATAGCGAACGCGTATAGACAGCTTGTACCATCTGGCGATTGGTCGAAATAGATCCGTTGTTGGGCATCTCGGGGGGGCTGTGCGTAAATCGAAAGCAGAGAGCCAGAAAAATAAGGCTGCCATGGAAGGGGAATTGCTATATTACGATCAAAATGTCTCAATGCCACACGGATAATACGCTCGAAAGCCATGCGCGGTTTGACCACTATACCTTTATTAGAAAAGACAGTGGTGTTGATGACAAGATAGTTTTCATCTAGATCGGCTTCTTTTGAAAGTAGGAAAACTATATCATCTAATTCCACGCGGCGTAGACCATCGGTATTTTGCGGTACTTCGAATTTCTGCATCCAAGAATCTTCGATGAATGCCCGATCCAATATGCTGATAGCCTTCGAGTCAATTACAACGGCAGCTATGGTTGTCATCAGGGGCGTACCTCTTGCTCATTTTTCTTGAAAAATTCCTCAGCCGTAAATTCAGCTGCAGTCTTGCAGGCAGATTCAAAGATCGTAGGCATCCCGATACGGGAGAATAGAAATGCCAGCTTTTGAGTGATTGAGAAGCGAATGCTATCATCGAGCCGTCCAACTCGGTGATAAGCATGTGGATGACCGTCTATACGCGCATCTTGCTCGGTGAGGTAAAGTTCGGGAGCCATGATTGTCCACATTGATCTTAGCATTACGACAAAACCAACACCCTTCTGTCGAGGTAACTCAGGAATTACAAAATAGTCTTGGAAGCCACCACTATCTTTAAAGGCATCTCGAACGGATTCCTGCTGATTTTTCTCATTGATATCAAAGAGTGTCCAAGCCGATTTTAATAAGCTGAAGGAGCTCTGTTTTTCGTCTGTACATACAGTCAGCGCAAAACCCTGAAGATTGCGCAACTGCTTTTGATCTAATCCTGAAGTCTTCCCAGTGACACTCTTTAAAATATCTTCTGCAGACTTACTGTGTAGCCATTGCACTACAGAATCATGTGTTAGTGGGGTTAGATCAGGGTGTCGTTTGCGGATCTGACTATTAAGATACTCACATATAGAATTCGAACGTTTTTCTGAAAGCCTGCGCAATTGCTCCTGTGCCCACGGACCTTCGATATAGACAGCCATAGGTACGATTTCTAACCAAGTATAGCGTTCGCTAGCTTTCCTTTGAGCAATGTCGCAATCGGCTGTGATTATGACACCTAATTTTTCTACTTCTCCGGTGTTAGGATTAAGTTTGCGGATGATATCACCTTGGCGAATATCTTCAGTATCTTCAATCTGCTTAAAAAAGCCCGTCATTGGTCTAATCTCAGGGAAGGTCAAGAGGTTACAATGTAAATGCAGAGTATCACAACATGGAAGCACTGACCTGTTTCACGTGCATTAATCCAACTTGGTGTTATTAAAGTCCGCTTTTGGCACCCATCAGCTCTAAGGTCCCCTCCTGCTCCCCAGTATACTGGGTCGTAAGCTCAACTGCGCTAACCGGTAAACCGGCAAGCTTCGCCGAAACGCCACAGAGGGCGTTTCGGGCCTGCGGTTGGGGTCTGATGGCGAATGTCATAAGTGTCTTAAAACCAGATTGTTTTGTTGCCTGCTGAGTGTCTTTAGATGAAGAGAAATCAGATAATGCCTACCGTCAGGCATTATCTGGAGGGAAAGGGTAAATTAAGTACGGGTGAAGTATTTATCTAGTATCGCTATTTCCATTGTTAATATTAGAACTTCGAGTTTTATCTATGCCCCAGACTGCTTTTGCGATCTCTTCAATTTTTGCAACAAATTTATCAACGTTAAATCCCGCGATAAAGGCTAAGGCAAAAAATCCCATTTCACTGGAGCCTACGTTGGTGCTCGATTCCAGAACGAGCAATCCTGCCTTGAGGAATAAATAACTGATAGCACCCGCGATGGTGCTTGTGACGGGACGGATGAAATACCACAAATGCCAATCAGGGTCCCAGTTTTTTCTGACACACTTGTTGAGATATATAGCACGGAAACAGTAGAGGCATCCTCCCGTATACGCTATCGCCCCACACATTAAGGGAACTCGAAGAGGTGCGTAAGGTTCAGGTAGCCATCCTAATGACATAGCTCCGATAGCGTAGGTGGAAAAGCTCAGTAGCGCGAAAAGATAAAGAATGATCACACTAATCATCAGGCCGTGATTGCTTTTGACTTTGGTGACATCCAGATTCTCATTCATGCTCGATGTCTCCAGAAGAGATAAGCGGTTCTTCGATGCGCAGTAATACAATTTGCTGGCTCTCGTTTACTGGCTCACCATCTTCATTAAGGTTCAGGCGACGCTTAAGATAAAATACTGGGATTTCCTGATACGTATTTTCGCTTCACCGTTATCCATTTGATAATCGCTTTCAATTATCATTTTTTTATTCATAGAGAAGTCAGGGTTTGGCCCTATAACAACATCAATGAATGTCTCCCATTCTGTATCAACGGGCACCTCACTTGATGGAGATATTGATTCAACGATGTCAAAAAAACGGCCTAAAACAAAATCTTTATACATCTTCGAATTAAAACAATAGGCGCGAACGTGCCAGCGGTGACCATCATGCGCAAAAGCCGTCGGAAATAGGGTTCGAATTGACGGCTCATCACGCATCGCACGATAGTCAACGACTAATGCACGCTGGTTTTTGATAGCCATAATTAAATCAATCAGAGTCTCTGGCTGCACTTTACGTGTTGGCAAAGGAAGGCTCGCAACCGGGGGTACCCATCCGATGAAACTCTCAGATGGTGACAGGATTCCCGTCTCCAGACCTATCAGCTCGTTCAGGTAATGGTTGCTTTCAAACGTTGCAAAAACAGGTTTGAAACTGGCGTTAGCAATGTAGGACTTTTGGTTACGATCATAGTAAGCATTTTCAGGTGCTATCTCCTGATATTTTGCCAGGTCCAGTGAAGCCTGAGGGACAGAAATCCGGAAAAAGGCCGTAATATCAGCACGATTCAGCCGTCCCTCCCACATTAAACGGAAATCGATGAACTCAAGCCTTCTGTCCTGGCCCCAGTTGCCTGTTCTGGTGGTATGTGTACTCATGACCTGTGATTCCTGATACCCAACATTATAAGAATAAAAATTATACGTATAATTACTAGACTAGTCGTATTTCTATATGTATCTTAGCAGTTGTTACATTATTGCTCAATCAACTGATGACCAGAAGGGTGACCCCAATGACCGCTAAGATAACGTTTTTTCAGGTTGGTAATGGCGATATGACTTTAGTGCGTCTTGCTGATGTTCGTGGCACTGCGATTCTGATTGATACTCACATCAGGGCTTCGGCTGATGATCCTCAGGACGATACACCTGATGTTGCTAAGGCACTGCGAAACAAACTGAAATTTGATAATAAGCATCGGCCTTTTGTCGACGTCTTTATGCTCAGCCATCCCGACCAGGATCATTGCGGCGGACTGAGTAAACACTTTTGGTTAGGCCATCCCGATGATTATCCTGATGATGATCTCCATCATTCTAAAAAGCGTATTATCATCAGGGAACTATGGTCTTCCCCCCTGATTTTTCGCCGTCGTTCCAAGAACCATGTGCTGTGCAAAGATGCACAGGCCTTTGATGCTGAAGCCCGCCGCCGCGTCCGCTACTGGCAAGCAAATCACTTCGCCTTTGACGGTAACCGCATCCTGATAATGGGTGAGGACGCTGATGGCAAGACCGATAATTTACAGGCTATTCTGGTTAAAGCAGGAGAGACGTTTTCACGTATTAATGGCGAGTACTCTTCATTTTTCTCAGGCATGCTTCTTGCTCCGGCACCGCATGAGGATGATGAAAACCTTGAGGATGCTCTGTCCAAAAACGAATCCAGCATTGTGATGAACATGAGGCTATCGCCACAAGCTGGGTCACTAAATCCCGTTCATTTACTGATGGGGGGGGATGCAGAAGTACTTATCTGGGAGCGCCTCTGGGAACGTTATAAAGATCAACCCGAAGTACTTCAGTATGATCTCCTCCTTACTCCGCACCATTGCTCTTGGCATTCCTTGTCCTACCATAGCTGGTCCCAGTATGGGGAAAATGCTCGAGTTAATGAGGATGCCCGTAACGCCTTGGGGCAGGCCCGAGCCGGTGCAACCATTATCTCCAGCAGTAAACAAATCCTCGATGATGAAAACGATCCGCCCTGTATTCGTGCGAAACGCGAGTACGATGAGATTGTAGATGACGTTGATGGCTGGTTTAGTTGCACGGGTGACCTTAAAGACAAGGAATTTATTGAGTTTGAGGTCACTCAAAGTGGAACAATTGCCCGTGTTGTGGCTGGTGTTGCTTCAGCAGCAGCTAGCACAGCAGCGGCTGCAGCACCGCGCGCCGGTCTGGGAGTTCAATGATCGAATATTATGAACCAGGAGTGCGCCTCGAACGATCGGGGCGTGACGACCTTTACCCCAACACGACTTTAATACTGGATGCGTGTGAGGCGCATCCTTACATGCACTTCGTTGAACTGCGCGTGCTGGAACTGCATAACAAACGGGCTGAATTTGTTATTGTCGATGCCGGTGATGGGACCGTTGCAGTGAATAACCCTGCCGGGATCCGAAGAAAAGAACGTCTGGCCATTGAAATCAACCCACATAATCGCATTCCTGTTCTGGTCCATACACTCCGCAAAGACTTTCCTGTCCTGTCTCATCAGCACGCATCTCTTAATGGCAGGCCCAGAACGCTTTGTCTTTACGATACGGCCTGGAGTACGGTCGAGCGGAGTTGGACACCTCAGCGCTTCATCGAGAGAGTTTTCTGGTGGCTGAGAGAATCTGCGGAGCTTAAGCTTCACAGAGATGACCAGCCCCTGGAACAGCTGTTTTATCTGAGCCCGTATCAGCTTATTTTGCCGTCCAATTACGCGGAATACTTTAATTCTGACAAGCACAAACTCAGCCTTGAGTGCATGAGTGAAGGGCTACCTGTCACGCTCAAGGCCGTGCCGGAGGTTAAGGGGAGTGGCGTCAAACCTTTTCGTTTGCTCCCGATAAGCGTCCCACCCGTAGAAGCACACAATGTTTCATCCTTCCCTCAGACGCTGGGGAAATTGCATGAGCAATTGAAGGCCTGGGGGAGTGACTTATTGCAAACGCTAGAAGACACCGTGTTTGAGTCACTCGTGGGCCCGATTAAAAAAGAAAGCGATCAGGGGGAATGTATACTGATTTTACTGATGGTCCCTCGTATTAAAGATGGATGCGTGCAGAGAACAGATGTGCTCGGATATTACGTTAACGCCTCACGTTACGATCTGGCATGTGCACTGGACTTACTGGGGCCGAAAAATGCGCAAGGCTCCCAGCATCGTGTGAAACTTCTTCTGGCAGAGAGTCGGGGCACGGAATGGGAATCTATCCCGCTGACTCAGACTGAAATTCGTTTTGGACTGAATGCGTCATACGCCAGAGATATGTCTGCCATCGATCCCTCGACTGCCTCATTGAAAGGGGTTCTGGCGGGAGTTGGTGCTTTAGGCAGTTGCCTTGCAGATATATGGATACGCGAAGGATGGGGAACGTGGACGTTAATCGACCCGGATCAGCTACTACCCCATAATCTGTGTCGGCATACAGGTTTCGATGTTTTTTTGGGACGCCCTAAGACTGATGTTGTCAGAGCGCTGGCAGAATCAATTTATCCGCACGAGCCTGCACCCGTTGCAATAAACAAAAGTATTCTTGATGAGGATGATGCCATTTCCTCAGCGCTGAAAGACGCATGCATTGTTGTTGATGTGAGCACAACCTTTGAAGTGCCAAGAACTCTCGCGGTAAAAGAGGATATCTCCCGGACCGTCAGTCTGTTTCTTACGCCATCGGGATCGTCCAGCGTGATGATTATGGAGGATGAAGATCGTTTACAGCGAATCGATGCGCTGGAGGGTCAATATTATCGTGCCATTCTGAATGAGGACTGGGGTACCCATCATTTGCAACATCATTATGGCGATCGTTGGATTGGCGGTGGCTGCAGGGATATCTCTGTGCGTATGTCGAATGAGTCCATACACGTTCATGCCGGTATTTTATCCCGACAACTACGTCAAACTGTACTCAGGAAAGATGCCAGATTGTGCATATGGTCATCTGATGAAGATTCTGGTGCTGTTAGTGCACATGATATTTCTCTCTTTGCCGTGATATCAGTTAGCCAGGGGCAGTGGACCGTGAAGGTTGATCAGGGTTTGGTAAATAAGCTCCGTGAAATCAGAAAGCTGGCGCTTCCAAACGAAACCGGTGGTGCCATTCTTGGAATTACAGACCTTAAAAATAGAAGCATTGTTCTCGTTGATGTGATCCCGGCCCCATCCGACAGCGTTGCTTCGCCTACACATTTTGTTCGTGGGCAGATGGGGCAGGAGCAAGCGCTGAAGAAGGCACGACATCTCACGGCACATATCGTGGACTATGTCGGCGAGTGGCATTCTCACCCTCAGGGATATTCTGCGCGCGCGAGCCACGATGATGAAAAGCTCATTGAAACACTTCATATAAAAATGAGCGCAGAAGGATTGCCGGTAGTGATGATTATCGTGTCCGAGAACGATCTTAACATTATCGTAAAATAGTGATGTAAGCTTTACGCTGCGAATATGTGTAATGCAATTAGCCCAAATATAGTTTGATTTCCCTGTTAACGGTTATCAACCCTGATAGCAGGCTGCTTTTTTAATTGATTAGTTCTCACTTTCCTGTGTGCTTAGTTTCATTGAGGATAAAAATGGATATTCTACCAAAATAACCGACATAAAGAATCTTAAGGATCTATGTAAGGTAATCGTCTTGCCAATGCTATGCGCCTGCTATGTAAGTTATGGCGACTTCTCACTGGATTTCGGAGACTTTGTCATTTCTCTCAGCTCTGGTGATACAGAAGGGGTAAGAATGTTTAAGGCATTAGTTATTCTATCAGGAAAAATACTTTATTCAGCAATCATGTGTTTTTTAATTTATTTTGGCTTGGTTTATGCACATGTTTACAGCAAAGCTAAACTCATCCCTGTGTGCATTTTAATCTTAATGACTTTTGGTTTTCTTGGTGTATTTGCTGGTGATAAAGTGGAGTCAATATTACCTGTTGAAGGCATCTGGTATTACACGAGTTTCGTCACCGCTTTTTTCCTACTTGCGATGTTAGATCAGGTAACTGAATGAGACTTTTTGCCGCACGTTTCATCGTGAACCAGGGTTAAGGAGATGAAGGGCGGGGCCATCACTAAGATGAAAAAGGCTGGCCCGGCATACCAATTTGAACTACATACTCTGTCTTAACCTACCTCCTGGCTGCTGCGAGATCCAGTAAATGCCCCATCCATTCCTGTTCTTCTCTCTTCGATGTCAGCGACATCTCAATGGCCCCCTTGGCTCCCCAGCGTTGCCGGGGCGTCAAGCCCCACTCAGCTAACCGGCAACGCCGGCTTGCTCCGCTGGGCCTCATAGCGTTCCGGGACATTCTGAACTGCCCCCAACATTAGATAGAACCTTCAGTTAGTATTGTCGGTTGATGACCCTGATTCCTTTGGCCACAGTAGACCGTTTTAGCAACTTCCGCTTTTGGCACATTTCGGCCACGAACCTATGAGCCTTCTGCCGCTGGCGTTCCCTGATGAAAAATCAGTGTCCATTGACCTTCTTCCGAACACACCCAATACGAAGATCTCAATGATGGACAGCTACCCTCAGCATAAAACGTCCGGTATTGAAGTATGACGCAGCCTCTTCCTATTTCGATAATCCGGAAATCGCTGCTTAGAATCGGCGATGCAGTTTTCTCGCTTAACAGGCACGATATCGTCTCTGAACGATCAACTATCAAGCCTGACCGGGTGATTTCCCGGAATTCAGGGTGCAGAAGACCTTCAAGCCACTCACGATCGCAGCGCCTGTCGCTGTGTAGACTAGATTCAAGCAATCTCAGCGTTTCCAGAAGCATTCCGCTTATCCTCGTTGGATCATGTAATACACTCAGAATTAATAGGCCGCCGGGCACTCCTCATCCAAAATTCTGCAGTATCTTGATCGCCAACTCCATACCTTTTTCACGCTCTTCGCCGTAGTTGTGACCGTCCTGCTGCGCTTCCTGCAGAACATTGATGAGCGACTTAACGGAAAATTCTCGTTTATGCCCCAAAACCTCAAGCACTGCGCCACCTATCTCATTACAGATGACCTTTCCTTCGGCGAACTCATTCTTCTCAGACATGATTTATCCTTCTATCAGGTTTCGGGCATGTTAGCCCGGATACTCTCTTCTAATATAAAAGCGCTCATGCTACTTCTGCTATTGGCACTGAGCTGTCGTAGGCAAGGCCTAAAAGGCTGACTGGAGCGAACATTACTGATGTTTGCTTCAGGGCCTGACTTATCGGTTATACATTTATACAATAACCTGGCGGCCCGGCTTCGAATGCGTCCAGCCTGGTTTGCCCCAGTCTTGTGCGTTTCTCAATCTAATGCCGCTAGCGTGAAGTGATGTCAGCCATATACTTTTGAGTGGTGTAAGCCGCTCCATTACACGAAGCGTTATGTTCCGCAATGCAAGTTCAGCACCTAGGTTGGAAATAACCTTCAAGCCAGTTGGAATAACATCAGTTCGACATACCCACATACCGACCTCTCCAGTTGGTTCAAAGCCATCTACAGGCAATTCATATCTGTAAACTTTTCCAGTTTGAAAGCGTGATAGCCATGCATTCTCGATGCAGGCAATGGCAGTTGCATGGGAGTGGTTGCCCATCCATTCTTCAAGGTCCACTCTGTTGGTGCCAGGTAATGGCCAGTACACGATACGTGGGCACTCGCGGGGGAAAAGATAAAGTAATTCGTGCGCTTCATCCGTAGCCCATATCAGTGACCCGTTTAGCCACTCCTGCCCAACAGGCCGGTCGACATGAACTCTTAATGGGCGAGGTTTGAATATAGTGATATCAGGATTATCACTGAAATGGAAAAGACGCATTTTAAGGCTCCGTTCAAAATGTATCCAGCACTCCGAATACATCATTCTGACTAACTAAAGTTTCCTCCATATGAATGATCACTTATCTTGATTTTTTAAGGTAGGCAGCAGTTGATCAGATGCGCAGCTGGATGTGCGACATATCCGCTGTTGGCACTAAACTGCCATAGACGAGCCACACGAGGCTGCAGCTACCGATGCGAAGTTTGACATGATCAGCAACTACTTCATCGCACCGCATGCTGATGAAAGGTTTAATCTGGTGGTGCAAGGTTAATATTTTCCTCCAATTACGACTGTTTCTTAGCCTTGGCTTTTGCTAGAGTGTGCGGCTGGACTGCTTCCAGCCGCACTAGCGTTGCCGGTTAAGGAGTTTCCATGTCGCCTTTCAACAAGCATCGCCCCTTCATTTCTCTTTCTCGTCGTCAGCGCCGCAAAAAAGTCATTGAGCTTAAAAACCGTATCTATCATAAACGTCATCGCTGTGGCGGAGTGTTTTATGATGATTGCGATATACAACACTACAAAGATAACCCCGACCATTTTTGGTTATGGAGTGATATCTATTTTGTCGGCCGAGATCCTGCTGATCTTTGGAATGCTCAAATCATCACAGCGAAGCTGGCGTTTCAGGATGCGGTACACGATCGTGCATTTAATGAAGCCTGGGCGATGCTCAGTCATCAGGAGCAAGAAGAAGAGGCGCGATACGAAACAACGCCCAATATAAATAACAAAGGCAAAATCGTCAGCCATACCCTTGTGCACCGAGAAAAACAGGCCTATGCGTTTTTTGGCGGGCTGACGTTTTGGCAGTTTATTGAGAAACGTGAGCGGGAAATAGCGCAGGATGAACCGCCGGAGGTCGTTTGTGGGTATAAGTTGCTGTCGGGGTTCGCTTATGGGCATGGACTGCGGATGATTGTTGGTGCTGAGTCGTTGAGTGTGCCGATTATTGAAGCGGCGATCGGGGATTTTTTGGGAAAAGGTGAAGGACGCGGCTTAGTGGAGAGCGGTTTAAGTGGTGGGAGGATTTAAGGCGCGGGTATTCATACATTAGGGAATAGGAGGGGGGTAAACCTAACCACCCTCCCAGCTTATTATTTCCCAGTGGATTTACTGGGTTTTAACCCTGGAGTATTTCCAGGAGTATCTTTGTTATCACGCCGACGCTGATCAGGCTTTCCTGTCGATTTAGCTATTGGTTTTGGACCAGGTTTAAGACCCATGATATCTATCCTTCAGAAGTTAGGAGGTAAAGCCCTCCAATATGGTTTATGGGATAGAGCCAAGAATATCAAGAGGGTTAATACGCTACACAATGGTTAAATTATTATATTTTGATCAGTGTCAGGCAGCTAAGCTGCCTTTGGTAAGGCCTTAAAGGCCTACTTGAGCGAGGAGTGGAAACTCGCGCTTTTCCCTATTGCTGATGGAGCTTTACCGAACAATCCTTTGCGCCAATAAATGAGAAGTAGATCAAAGGAGCATGTCCTCAAATGCAAGGCTCCAGGATAAAACTTCTACTGAGGCTCTCAGTCCAAAAACCCAGAAGGGGTCAGTCGCGAATACTTTTGAGGCCTCTTCTTCATCAGCCGCTACCACTATCCATAGCGCTCCAACTGGCTGATCATTGTCGTTTTTGCGTGAAACCTTAGTCTGCTGACAAAAGATGCTTGCAGCGTTTATTGGCATCCCAGTTAGGTTGCAGTTTCTGTTTAAATTCACTAAACACTTTGCGCGGATCAGTATCAGCAGTGATGAGATAATCTGGCGGAATTTCACGCACGCCATAGTTAGCGGCAACGTAATAACGTTTACCTGGCTGTGCAATCAGCGGAATCCATTGTACACCGGTATAGGTTGTATAGCTGGTCATGGTCAATACGGGCCGTCCGGCACTATATAGTTTCTGAACCGCAATTAGTTTACCCGGTGGAATTTTTTGCGTGATAAGTTTTTTACCCATGTCCATCATGTCGGGACTCAGTTGATAACTGTCCGTTAAATCGAAGCAATCCTCCTTTTTCTCATAAAAATTGATATACAGCATCCCACGCATATCTTCCCTCTGTTGTACTACCAGCGTGGCAGCATCCGAACCGGTATAGCCTTTATAATTAAGCGGCAGTAACGTAGAACAGCCTGATAGCACCAGTACTGACGCTACCGCAACCAGTCGTGTTTTTATATCTGCGGATGACAACATGTCGTATTTTCCCTTAAAAATGATGTCGCTGTTATCGGCAACCCGTCATGAATACTTTACTTTTTATGAAATTAAGTCGGTCAGCCTGAACCCAAAAAGTCCAGCAACAACAGGAGTGACACGTTTAACTCAATAAAGAGCATGAATAACTGCCGACTGGCTCTGTCTGGCACATAACCTAAATCGATATATCATGGCCGGTGACGCCTGTTACTTCATCGCCAATGAGGACAAAATAACGGGCCGAACCCTCTTTCTTAGCTACTAAGTCCATTTCTGGCATTTAACTGACTGGCGGCTGAATAAGGATGTTGCTGCGCACCGCCGTTATACCGCCTCCGGCGGGGAAGGGTAACCGTGCGGCCTGCGGCCGGTGCCGTGCCTTCACTTTAGCCCGGCCGCTTCGGCTGCAAGGGTCCGCTTCGCCACCATCCTCACCCGTTCGCACTCGCGCCGGCGTAGTCATTCCCGTCGCGGTGCCGCTCAGGTTTCACGTTACCGCCGTTCATGCCAACACCTCTGCTCGCTTGCGCTGCGGCTTCCGGTGGTGCCCCTGCATCCTCCGCTTTCCTCCGGGCTGTCGTTAAGGCACGGCACAGGCCGTGACTGTAATTAACCTTAACGGAGAGCGATTTATGAAGAATCCACAAAAACCCCGGACCATCGTTATTGATGACCGCATGGCATTCCTGCACATGCTTTTTTCTCACGACCTTCTGCGTGCGGAGCTGAATGTCTATCTTTATGCAGACCGTTTTCTTGAAAATTACGACGGCGGGTTGTGGGAGCTTGTCGGACTGACTGCCGGTGGCGGGTTTATGCAGCCGCCAGGAGAACGCTGGCGTTTCACCAATCCGGCAAACTGGGCTGACGAAGTTGTATCAGCTGAAGCGGCGGGGATCATCATCACCGCACTGGTGCTTAATCATCGCAGCTGGATGCACTATCACGATGATGAACAGACACTCTGTAAGCACTTCTGCAAACGTTATGATCAGCTGATTGCATTTGCAGACAGACACCGCGAAGCAGTCGCTATTTTCCGGGCGCTGGACTGACAGGAAGCGGGGCCGGGAGGCCCCGTTATTGCGGTGTGGCCGGGTGGCCTGGACACTGCACGACCGTGGGGGGCGAAATGCGGCGCTCCCGGCGCAGCAGTCGGACTTCACTGCCCGAACCGGATAAGCTATAGCAGGTAAATAAGCTACAGGAAGAACATAAGCTGTGGTGAGTAATGATGTCGCTTCGCTCCTCTTCAGACCGGCACAGCAGGACTGTGCCGGAAACCCGGTGCGTGCGAAATTCATTTCACAGACTTCAGATGCGAAAAAGGCCGCCCCGTGGGGCGACCTCTTCCGGCACTTCTTTTATACGACCATCCGTTATTTGTACAGTTCAGCGGTCATGTGCACACGGTTATTGGCGTTGGCTTCGGTGATTTTGTACTGGTCACCGTGCTGTGCAGCCTGAGCGGCAACCTGAGCTTCGGCACCGTCCAGCGTATCGGCGGTAACAGGAATGCTCTGTGCGAAGCTGGCTGCTGACATCAGAGAAAGAGCGACCGCGGCGGCGATGGTCATTGCTTTGATAGTTTTCATGGTCTTATTCCCTGGTTTGTATGGTGGAAAGCATGATTGCTTTCGATGGGAATAATGATAATCACAGTAACAATTAGCATGCTAACAATAAATAAAGGTATTGTGATCGTGCTAACTAACACGCTGATAGGGCATACCGATAGGCCGCATTCGGCCATCGATTCATCAAAGCGGCTTTATGAGAGTTGCTGACTCATTTCCCCGGCTTTAGCCGTCGGTCCTTAACTTTTCACGTCGTCTGTAGCTGCACTGTGGTGCTTTAACGTCACTGGATGCTTCGCGGACAAAGGGGCGCTTAGCGCTTTCGTCTCTGTCCCCCTGTTTACGGAGTGTTCAGTACGTTCACGGTGACCCGTTTCCGGTCCGTTTGATGCCAGGTGTCATGCCTCCACGGTACAGATAGCCGGGCAATCACAGATATGCTGAACCGGTGGGAATACAGGCTGTGTTTCAGTAGCCTGGAACCAGATATTTTGCCGGTTGATGCGTTTATTGAGAGAAAGAGGTTATCAGCCGTATGTCTGCGCAGCGGCGGAAGATATCCGGTTGTGCATGCCCGCTCTCACTGGCCTCTGAGACTGGCAGCCAGGAGGACATTGCGCGCTATACCCGCAGTTTACAGGTGAGTTGGGTTATCGGTGATATGCTGCTGAAGTCGGGTTTAAAAGGTTTAGAACAAATAAAATCATATGGTTACGGAGTTAATTATCAGTCTGGTTGGTACCATGGATTCTGACAACTGCATGTTCTCTGACTGTTCACTCTGATGGATGATGCAGAATGGCTGGCAGGTGGCACCTGTCTCGCGTCGTACAGACAGGACATGGCCACAATGCGCAGGTCGATGCTATTTGCTACCAGCCTCAGCTGGCATTTCAGGGTATTGTGTCGAAACGGAGCTGGTGCGGCAGGAGGAGCGATAATAAAGATCTGACGAAAGGATGGGCATACTCAGAGGAACATATGATGGTTCTCTTATGCCATCAAGCCAGTGGATGGTAACCCCGTGAAAAGCAGGTCGATGCACTGGCTTACCGATGCTGCCATTTTCATTGCGCTGGTTTTTACGCTATGAGCATCAGGCCGCCTTACGGCTCTTTTTGTCATTCGTTTTTGGCTGGATTCGCAGCACAGGCAATCAATTTTTCCTTATACTTAAGTTCAGTAGTAGAATGCAACACCTCGTCGGAAGATAGCGATTATGGAGTCTGTCGTGAAATTCAAAATCCAGCATTTGCAGGCCGCAGTGGCGCTGGTACTTGCCAGTTTCCAGCCACAACCTAACGCGGCTACGTGTCAGCCTGCGATTGTAGGGCGGGTTTATGAGATGGGTGCCAGAGTCAGCAAAACTGATATCAAAGAACTCACTGCTGCGCTCAGCTCGCTGGCGGGGGAATTACGTGGCAGTCGTGCAGAACTCTCTCATTATGCAGACAATGATTTTGAAGGGGCTGTCAGAACGGCTATGGAAATCCGGAGCCAGATTATCCATGTCGCGGGCATTGCTGAATCCTTCGTTCTGATGTTACCTGAAAAAGAGATCATTATGTCTTACGACAAAAACTCTATTGAGTTAGCGTTCGTTAAGGCCATCAAGGTGGTCAGCATTGCGACCAAAAGCTACCTCAGTCTTATCGACCAGCTTACCCGCACAACCGATGTCCGCGACTCAGGTGTCAATCTTATCGCCATGAAGCACCTGCTGAGCACTGGCAACAAGGCTGCTGATACATGGCGTTAACGGCTGAATACAGTCGTGTTACGTGGGGTGAATTTTTGCAGCTCACGTTTGCCATTTTCCCTAACCGCGAAAAAGCAGCTCAATGCCGGGTTCATCCCATATAAATCAACGGGGCACCTTCAGATCTGCCTGGGCGGGATGCGCCTTTTGACTTCCCACCTTTCGCCGTTGATGCGAACGTACAGTACATCCACGTCAATCTGCCATTTCAGCTGACCTGGAACGCCAGGCAGGAAAACTACAACCGAACCTCTGATCACTATCTCGTTTATACCGGGCATATGTGGGAGAGTGGCCGCTTTTTGCTGATGGGGCTGATTACACCCGCTCATGAGCGCATGTCAGCCAGAGACACCCGGTTGCTCAGATACTTTTCTGATGTTGCAGAAGACTTTCACGCCTCTTAACCAGACAGAAGCAGATTTGTGGATGGTCAACAAAGATCATGCTGCGGGCATCTTTATACTGCCTGTGGGGTGAGGTTAAAAATCTGATCATCACAAATGCGGCGCCATCCACTGACAGAGCCGGTGGTTGTATCCTGCCATCTGG
Organism: Pantoea cypripedii; assembly: GCF_002095535.1. NCBI lineage: Bacteria > Pseudomonadati > Pseudomonadota > Gammaproteobacteria > Enterobacterales > Erwiniaceae > Pantoea > Pantoea cypripedii. Next base: position 454,454 of record NZ_MLJI01000002.1, on the reverse strand, counting down.
CCCGGGTTTTGCTGCTGAGTATCCAGCAGCGCCCGGAACCGTGCGTTATCTTCAAAAATTGAGTGTTACATGCCTACTCACTACTCCCGTTCACATGTGGAGGCATTGCCGATCTGTATGCTGGGATGCTTTCAATTGATGTTTTCCAGAAACATCACCCGCTGTGCCTGAGCCGGGTGAACTCTGCCATCAGGGCTTACCACCCGGACGAAACGGTCCCGTTACAGGCTGAAGCTTACCGGGTAGTTATCAGTGCCTGTAAGTACAGTAGCTGGTTTCCCCGGGCGTCCGGGCGGGCTGGCATGCTACGCACAGAGCCAGCATGGCTGTCTCTGCCCGGCCCCTTTGGGGCTGCGGGTTTTCATCCCTGACGCGTTTACTGTGCCGGATGCATCCGCAGGCGAATGCACCGCACTGTCGCGCCGTTGCCTGCGCTTCCTGCACCCTGACAGTGAATCTGCCAGGGTGTAAGGTCCGGACAGTCTGCCGTCCGGGGCTGTGTCCTGTTCATCCACATGTCCCGTCGCTGTTCTTCGTGCACCTCCGCTGCGCAGAAATCTGCCACACGGGCGACATTACACAAGGACCGCGATGCTAAACGGCGGCACCCGGTCCCTGCGGGCTGCGGCTTTGCCGTTTTCCTCTGCGTGCTGTCTCATGCCCGCGTGTCTGTTCTGCCTCTGCAGCGAAGGAACTCGAAGAAACATCACGTTAAGCGACAGAGGAAATACAACATGACACAGCAGAACATCAACACCGCAGCTCAGGAATCTGAAGAATCATCAGGGATGGCAGAGCAGGGCAGTGCCCGCTTCATCAGCGCATTACAGATATCTGACATGGAGGGTAATTATACGATGGCATCGGAAAGTCAGATTCTGGCAGAAGCCCGGCGGGTGATTGATTTCAGGTATCCGGAAGGTACTGAATTCTCCTCTGCTGCGGTTTCGGAAGACTATTTCCGTGTGAAGCTGGCAGGATTTGAGCGGGAGGTGTTTGCGGTTGCTTTTCTGAATAATCAGCATCAGTTGCTGGCCTACAGGGAGCTGTTTCACGGGAGCATCAACATGGTGGATGTAAAGCCCCGGGAGATTGTCCGCGCTGCGCTGCTGCTGAATGCCGCTGCGGTGATCCTTGGTCACAACCATCCTTCTTTTGATGCTGTGCCCTCGGCAGCGGATAAACAGATAACTCTCAGAATAAAAAACATACTGGAACTGGTAGATGTCAGACTACTTGATCACATTATCATCGGGGGCAATGACGTTACATCCATGGCCAGAGAGGGATTGATCGGGATGTGATATTTACCCCAGGCAGAGGAAGCTCTGCCTTTTACTCTTCATACCGAGAGTGTTAAAGGCGACCTACCCAGTATGCCTCTTCTTCAGCGACGCGGGCCCGCATAACCTCCAGATCTGGCGCTATCGCCGCCAGACGGCGTTGTTCTATTTTTTCAGGTGTCATATCGGAACGTAACTCACCTTGCAGGCATTCGTTGAAGATGCTCCTGAAGTTTAGTTCATCCGTTCGGGCAATCTGCATACGATGGCTTCGGTCATCTACGATCATCATGTTTACGGGGTTAAGCCGTAATAAATCACGCCAGCGGCGGTCGATGGAGACGAAATAAGGAATAAAAAAAGATCCATTCCGGGTAATGGTGGCGGTTCGCTCAAGTAAGCGAAGCAGGGTCATATCCCAGGCCATACCGCGTATCTTCTTCAGCATCTCGCCGGATTTACCGGTAATCGGACCAAAGAAGGGGGCACCCGATGTGGATGACATACCACTCCAGATGAGCAGCAACTCAGTGAGAGGGATCGCGCCAAGCCTCCTGACGGAATAGATCAGGAGCTCACGCAGTATCTGCTTATGATCGCGCTTTTTATCCTGGTGCCAGAGTCGGGCAAAACGTAACAACAGGGCCTGTATAAACGCACTTTTTGCTTCCTGGCGGGCAATGTGTTCATCGTTGTACATTTCCTTCAGGAAAGCCTTAGCCCCGTCGAGGATATGCGCGCGCAGGGCATCTGCGGGCTTGTCGAAAACAAATGTTCCAGGTGATTCGCGGAAGATTTTCCAGTCCAGATGGTCGAGCATGCGGAAGGCAATCAGGGTATTGAGGGGGCGTTGGTTATCAGGATTATCCCGAGATAGTCGGATATTTTCCACCAAAAACGGCTGAACATCGAACTGAACATTGGAGTTGCGAGCCTTCAGCATCAGTATCTCAATGACACGATCACGTTCGATTTTCTGTATGTTCTCACCTGCAATGACAGCCCGCATTTTTTCGGCGAAATTGGAATCGAAGCTCAATGAGTAATCGAGCAATACATTGTTACGTCCACCAGTGAGATGTGCCTGCAGGCACCCGCCAGCCGACATGAAGTAGGCTCGTGGGCCTTCGAAAAAAGAAATGATATGGTCGTTTGCTACGAGGCCCAGTCCGAGATCAAGGTCAATCGCTCCTGGTGCTTGCGTACACATGATGGCTCTCAGGTGGATCATTTCCTCAGGACGTTCGGCAGCAATAGTCGCGAGCGCTTCCTTATCACGGAAGAGCAGGGCATAAAAAAGTGCATCTGAAATGTGGGGATGCTGCATAACTTTCTCCTTGTTTGTCTTGTAGAAATAACATTATCTGATTGGGATATGCGTCAGGCTATGTTGGACGATTTTTAACTGCGGACCGATGGTGTGAGTTCACATCATTTTGCAGTATCAAGTTCAACAACACCTGAATGACTCTGGCCCCCTGCGGCTCCCCGGCACTGCCGGGTCGTCAGCCCAACTCCGCCAGGCGGCGGTAAATCCACCGCCAGTCTACGCCGGATCGCACAAAGACGCGTTCCGGGCCTGCCGGCTAAGGTCTGATGGCTAAAGACCAGGTCAATCCCTGCAACCGGCTGTTGCCGGTGCATTCACCGGGCGCGATCGCGCCCTCTAAAGCCGCCACGCCGTTCCGTCGTGTCGGGTGTATTCATACCCGTTTATCCGTCTGGAGAGCATATTCCGGTCGGCCACTCGCGGAGGGCTTTTCGTAGCACCGGATTCCTCACGCCCGCAAGGGGCCGCTTTGCTGTCTCCTCACCCGTTCGCACTCGCCTGCGGCTCGCTTGCGCTGCGGCTTCCGGGACTCCCCCTGCTGTCACTCGTCACCGTTGCTACTTTGCCCTTTGCCGCGACTGGATCGACCGAAACATGACTACACACCGGAACAGGAGAAGTGCCATGAACACACACAACGTCAACATCAAAACCGCCACGCCAGAATCTCTCAAAACATGGGTGAAACAAAACTTCGACGTCCTTCTTGCAACGCGCACCAGTCGCCTGATCAACCTGGCGAAGCTGGAAGGTGATTTGATGATGTATCGCTCCCTCGCTTCACTGGGTGAAGGGGCGGTTGATGAGGAAGATTTGTACGATGCCGTTCGCTGGGCGGCAAAATGCATTAACCGGATGGTTGCTGATGGCGACATCGCCACCCCGGCTGCATATGAACTGGCCTTATCTGTTCAGACGCTGGCTGAAACGCTGTGGTCGGAAGTCTGGGAAGAGGTAAAAGGGGCCGGGCTGCCTGACCTGGCAGACCTGCAAACCTCCGCTGAATATCGCCGCACCGCGCTGCGCCGATCTTTCACTGAAAGCGCACGTCCTTTTGGAGTGATCGTTAGTGGTCACATGGAATTCTTTGCAGACGACCCGTTTTACGGCACCTACTGGGATGACGGGGAAGTGTGTCTCGGACGTGCTGACACCCTCGAAGACGCGATGGAACTGCTTATCCAGGCGGATGCCAGCGGAGACTGGAATATGCGCATGGACGTTCATGAATACCGGGATGAGGATTTTGGGCGTGACAGGGTACCGGTTAGCTTTTCCCCGCACATAGTTACCATTACCGACCTGGCAGGCCGGGTTGTGCTCTGTGGCAATGCTCTGACGCTGGTCTGGTCAGTACCGGAAACTGATCCTGCTGTGTTGGAGCGTATCGCCGTCGAAAAAGACGTCCTGTTGCGCGAGGCCGCGCAGGCATCAGACTGGGACAATGATGAAACCGCCCGCCAGCTGCGGAGTCAGGCCGCTCTGCTGGATATGCCCCGTATCCATCCGGTGTGGCATAACACTCCGGAGGTTGCAGCTGCCCTGCGAAATTACATTCATCCGAAAGACCGTACTGACGGGACGACATCGTCTGAAACCGGTCATCCTGCATCAATGGAATGAGGGCACAAAAAACACCCGTAAGCACTTATCAGTACTCCGGCGGCGGTGCTGCCGGAATGTACCCCACAACAAGGAGAAGTTACATGGATTCACGGAACCACGGTACAGAATCACCAGAAGTTGCAGGCACAGATCTCACCCCTGAACAGTTTCAGGATTTGTACCTGTATATCGCGGACAACGGCGTTTTTGTCGGTATCAGCGGGGTGTCATGGCGGGACCATGTTGCGTTAAAAGCAATCGATGAACCGACCACCGTACCCGAAGGACTGACCATTTATCTGTCAGCTGGCTGGCCGGTGGCGGTTTATGAATTTGATGTCGGATACAGGGTGATGCCTGCGTTCCGACACCGCTGGGAATGGCGTCGGCCTGACGAACAATAAAACGTTTTTCCATTGATACAGCCGGGGTAACTCCCGCTTGTGATTGAACAGCAATACAAATATACGAAATTACGTATATAATGGAGTGCAGGATGCGTAAGAAAGTCAGCTTTATCGGGACCAGCCTGGATGACCTGCGTGCTTTTCCGGAAGGTATGCGTCAGGAGATGGGATATCAGCTCGACCGGGTACAGCAGGGACTCGATCCCGTGGACTGGAGGCCTTTTAATAAGGTGGGTGCAGGCGTCCGGGAAATTCGGTTAAAAGGGGATGACAGCAGCTACCGTGCTATGTATGTCGCGAAGTTTGAAGAGGCAGTTTACGTCCTCCACTGTTTCCAGAAGAAGTCACAGACGACCAACCAGTCCGATGTACAACTTGCAAAAAAACGTTATAGCGCCTTGGTTCAGGAGCGTGATAAATGAAAACTCAGACTTTTGAAAGTGTGTGGGATGCAATCAGCAATACCCCGCAGGAAGCGGAGAACATGAAAGTGCGTTCTCAGCTGGTGACCAGTATTAACCACTGGATTAAAAGGAATGGATTAAGCCAGGCTGAGGCGGCAAAAGCGCTGGGTGTTACTCAGCCGCGGATTTCAGAACTGGCGAGAGGCAAGATCATGTTTTTCAGCGTGGATAAACTCATTACCATGATGGCACATGCGGGAATGCATATCGTGAATATCGAAATTCGGGAAACTGTCGGAGTCTGAATTATCACGTTAAACCGGCACAGGGTGTCGGTTTAACGGCTAAAAATGTTGTCCATACCTCTATTTTCCTGATCTCTGGCGCGGTATTTTCCCGGCTTTAATATCTTTATAGTGCGTATCAATCATCATCGCATATCGGTAACGATTTTGGACTGACTCCCGGCTATTTTTCACTCCTGCATTATACATCCCGACGGCCAGCCATCCGGTCCCGTATTGATTGAAATTACGGCGAAGCAGCATAGCCCCAAGATGAATATTCAGGCAGGGATCATCAAGCAGTTGCCGGGTAGTGACGAAAGGGTAATCTTTCTGAAACCGTCTGATGTTGGCGTCATTAATCTGCATCACCCCATAATCTGCGCTGATAATTTTACCATTACCGTCACGGTTATAATTAATGGCAGCAGTTTTGTATCGGGATTCCTGCCAGGCGATTGCTCTAAGATAGTCTGGGTCAATAGAGAACCATTCACCCGCCTGATTAAAACAATCCGCCTCAACTGCGAGAGATATCAAACCTGATATCAGCAGAGTAATAGCCTGATTTAATATGTGCATTACGTGCCATGATTTTAAAAGTTCACTACGCTTATCCTATCCAGAGTATCCTCAGAAACCAAATTCCTACACACCACTCGCAAATCTGTATTTGCAAGAAAACTATAGACAGGTCAGTGACCTGGTTGGGATTTGTGTGTTTTTCACAATATTGTTAACTTCCCGCGAAGGAATTAAAGCGTTACGTTGCTGTTACTTCATTGTATTACGCAAGTGTATCTTTTTAAATCAATGCATTCCGTTCATTTTCTGGCGTTAATAACTTCCGTGTGCTAATCATGTTCCTGTAAAGTAACGTATTCGTAACGCCATAACCTTGCCACAGTCACGCTGCAGGGCGTAGATTACGCCTCTGTGGCCTGGCCTCATCAGAGTACCTGAGTTTTATATTTTCTGTTCAACAAGGAATATAATATGAATAGCCCCTCGATTTCAAAAAGTAATCGCGTCAATCTGACGGTGCCTTTCTCAGTGCTGGAAAAGGTAGATGCACATATCGCACATAAACTTGAGGATGGTGAGTCACGTGAAACCGCAAATCGCTCAGCCTTCATCATGGAAATATTTAAGCTTGGTCTGCGTGTTTATGAAAATAAAATTAATAAGGATGCATCGGATAAAACTCTGGATCAGAAGCTCGAACTTATCGCGAAAAACGTGATCATTAATGGTTTTATTACCGATGCTATTTTTGGTATCCAGAAAGAAACGGTAGATAAAACGAAAGTCATCAGAAATGAGATGGTACTGGATCCGGAGTGGCCCAAAGCCGTAAATGAAAGGGTAGCAGGAAAGTTGCAGGAGTACTTTAAGTAACCATTCTTAAAGGTATTTCTTGTGTTTATTAGAGACTGGCTGGATATCACAGGTATTCAGCTCAGCTGTTTCTTTATTCTGCGCGATGCGGATATAGCGGCGCAGGGTCAGTGCATTGATACCATACTGCTTACAGATTTGTTTGCGGGTATGTCCACCTGCGAGAACAGCATTTACTGCCTGGTCTCTGTCATGCTTAGATAATGGATTGCGGTTGTCGTATTTTACTTTTAAATTTTCAGTTTCCGGAGATTGCTTTGCCTGACGCCAGACTTTTTTGACGGAATCTGTACTCACGCTGAGAATATCGGCTGTTTGCTGGATTGTTTTGCCCTGAACTCTTAATCTGACGATGTCCTGTTTTACTGATTCAGGAATAATGTGGTGATCATCGTTTTTCCCGATGTACTTTATCAGCGTATCAATACTGATATGATATTCGTCGCAGATATCTTTGCGCAGCGATCCCTGACTAAGCTTATCCTGGATTAATTCAATATCCCGTGCCAGCAACTTTCGGTTGCGACGTTCTGTATCTTCCCTGCCGCTTACCATTTTTACCGCATGATAAATCTGTGCGCGACTGACGTTACTGATTTGCTCTATCTCACGCAGCGTTTTCCTGGGTGATGCAAAATACATCTCCGCAATCATCTTCCAGCGCTGCCAGCGCAGATCCGATGCCGAAATACCTTTTGCTTGTCTGAGCAGTTTGTAGACATAGGATTTCGAGCAACCCGTGTTTTCCGCAATATCTGCCACGCTCCAGCCCTGATAAAAACGCTGCATCACTTCGCCTTCTTTCGAACTGACTGGCTCCCTGGATTGTTGTTGTGCAGGAACGGGATCTATCCCATCGACGTTGAAAGCACCCGTCAGGCTGCGGATTAATTTATCTGCTTCGGCCTGGTTTTCTCCGGGGGAGGGAAAGGGGATAAAGATATCTTCATGCACAGCTATCCACACATCCGGATCGGTTGCACCGGAAGCCAGGCTGATGTGTTTCATTGCGCGCGTAAAAAATGCTTTGGCCTGAGGCGTGGCAATACGGTGATCGAGAAAATAGAGGAAAGGCAGGGTGCTGGTGCGGCAGGAAAAGAATTGAGCGCCTGAAACCGTCACCTTAAACCAGCCAGGCTCACGACTGAAATGATACATGGCATAAGTCAGGACGCCTCTTAAGGCTTCCTCATCGTTGTGACTGAAAATCTGCGCTGTCACGCCGGCAGGGCTGGCGACATGAATAAACAACTGCCCTGTCTTACTCATCTCAGTTCCTGCCAGTCCTTCAGTTACGCCATCAGGTTAGAAGTCTGATTAACTCGATAAGATAAATTGATCTTAAAGATCAATACCTTAAATTGAATAAAACTTATCATTGGCGTAAAAAACACCAACTCTTTTCAACCCGTGAATTGGGTTTCGGTATCGCCATGACGGCGATTAAAAACGACAAGGAGGTGTGCCTCAGAAACGTCAAATCAGCTCACTGCTCTGGCAGCAGCAACTCTACCTTATCTCTAATTAACGGATCCATTATATCCCTAACCGGAGAGATTTCCTATGAAGGTCAAGGTTCTCGCGTCTTTACGAAACTGCTGCAAGGCAGGGGCGGTAGCGTGGAAAAAGATGAACAGTACGGTTTGGCTGGCTCTTTGCCTGCTGGTGGCAATGGCTCAGCAGGCACATGCCATTGACCTGTTTGCGACTGGCAAACAGTTAATAGATGACACATTAGGAAGCAAATCAACAATAGTGTGGGTTTTGTATATCCTGGAGGCGCTCGGCGCGACTTACAGCTACATCAAAACCAAAAATCTGGCCATCTTCGGCGGGATTGTGGCTGTCATGATTTATCTCAACGTGGTTTTCGGCATCATTCCGTCATGAACCAAAAACGGGACCGATATCGCTACCCGACCACGTTTTCTGAACAGCGACGATTTATGGGGCTGCCACCTGACGAGTTTTGCCTGTATGTCCCTCTGGGCTTGCTGGCGGTTTTTCTCAACATGTGGATTTTTGGCCCTACGCTTCTCGCTGCCATTGTCGGTGTGCGTCATCTCAAAAAGGGTCGGGGTTCTCAGTATCTGCTCAATCTTGCGTACTGGTGCCTGCCGACCTCATTCATGCGTTTTTTTATCAACGTCCTGCCGGAAAGTTATAAACGACACTGGGTCGCCTGACCCGGTCCGGAGATCTAATGGAATATAAGCTGCGTGCGGCAGGGAACCGTAACCTGGCCATTGCCATATTAGTGCTGCTGGTCATCAGCATCCTTGCACTGCTGCTCTGCTGGCGTCTGTACAGCGACAACCGCGACCTTTTCCGTCAGCTGGCGAATAACCGACAGATAATCGTGGTGCCTTATGGCGCAGATTCAGCGTTCAGTTTTACCGGTGAACGCGGAGATGCCCGTTATCTGCGTCTGATGGCGCTCGCCTGGGCTAACCTGCGGCTCAATATCAACAGCGCCAACGCAGAGGCCAGCCATGAAATGTTGCTTGCCGCAGCCTGCGACGGTGCGGAGGCCGTTATGCAGCCGGTGCTGGCGGAAGAATCTTCGCGGGTTAAGGGTAACAGTGGTGGGTCGGTATTTTATCCCAAAGATTTTCAGGTGTGGCCGGAGAAGGGGATCGTTGATATTGCCGGACAGCTTGAGCTGAGCTACGGCATGCACAGCGGAGGGCTGGTGGACAAACGCTACCGCATTCGCACGGATCTGCGTAACAACCGGCTGTGCTGGAGTGCGTTCCTGGAGGTTCCCAATGTATAAACACGTCCTCCTCAGCATGCTGGTCTTTCTGGTTACGATCGCTGCTCAGGCAGAGCAACGGACCATCCAGACAGGTGCGCGCGTGTCGGTTGAGGTCAGCAATATCAACCCTAACGCTATCCGGGTCAGCGATGACCGCATTATCAGCCTGCAGGCGACACAGGGCATCCTGACATCGAAAACACCGACGCCGGACGGTGCGATAGTGTTCTCCACCCTGGCAGACAGCCCCTTCACCTTGTTTATTCAGACGGCATCCGGTTTCGGATTCTCCGTACAGGCGACCCCCGCCAGACTCCCCGGGCTGAACCTGACCATTGATAATATCGACGTTCGTGGAACGGAGCAGGCTCAGTATTTTGAGCAGAAGCAGGACAGTTACAGTTCGATTGTCAGCAATCTGGTGAGCCGCTTTATCCATAACCGTAAGCCGGACGGATATGTTGTGACCAGGAATACGCAGTTACCGGTGAGTGGGGCAGTGGAAGCCGCCTTCACTTTGCGTCCCGTTACCGCCTGGCAGGGGGATCGTATTCGCATCGTGCGCACGGAGGTTACCAGCCGTTCATCACTGCCACTGCGTCTGTCTGAGCGTTATTTCTGGAGTCCGGGCGTGATGGCTGTTTCCTTTCATCCTCAAATGGATGTGATTTCACCGGGTGAGCGAGTTGCTGTTATCACGGTATTCCGCACCCGAGGCCGTAGCGATGAACCTCAATAAACTCATCCGCAGCAAACAGCGCAAACTCATGGTCATCATTCTCTGCATCGTTGCTGTGTTCGTCGGCGTGCTGTATTTCCTCAACCGGCATGCAGCTGAGATGTCCGGGAGCAAAAGTGAAACCGCAGAAGCTGCACAGCCTGAACCGGATCTGACGGGCGGGACGGTCACCAATACCTTTGACGGTTCCGGGCAGAATTCACTGCTGGTGGATGCTCAGCGGCGTGAAAAGCAGACCAGAGAAAACCTGGTAACGATGCAGAAGGATTTTAAGACACTCCAGGACCAGGTGAATGTGGTGCTGAGCAATAACCAGACGCTGCAACAGAGTGTCAGAGAGCTGCTGGAAAAGCTGGCACAGCAGAACACTCAGCCTCAGTTTCCCGCGGCACCTGAGGTCGGTTCACGCACGGAGTACAGCCTGGGGCCGCTCCCGGTCCTGCCCGGACAAATTGATAATACCCTGCTGGACGATCTGTCCATTAAGAATAAAAACCCCGACACCTCTTTCTGGATCCCGACCGGTGCATTCTCCGACGCCATTGTCATCGAAGGGGCGGACACCAACGCATCGGTTCGCGGTGAAAACAACCTTGTACCGATGCAGTTCAAACTGAAAGGGCTGGTACATCTGCCGGGGAACCAGCGTACAGACCGGCTCGATAATTGTTTTGTCACCGCCGCTGCGTATGGCGATATCTCCAGTGAGCGCGCTTTACCCCAGCTTCAGCGCCTGTCCTGCATCATTGACGGGAAGCACATCGATCAACCCGTTAAAGGACATGTCGCGTTCTACGGCAAAAATGGCATCAGGGGCGTGCCGGTGATGCGAAACGGCAAAATACTCGGTCTGGCTTTCACCGCGGGTGCTCTGGGTGGCCTTGGTCAGAGTGTGTCACAGGTCGGCCAGACGGTAGCCGGAATTGGTGCAACGGCCAGTATCAGTGGCGGTGAGGTTGCCCGGTCTGCGGTCGGCAGTGGAGTGGGTAAAGCCGCCGATAAACTTGCGGATTACTATATCGAACGTGCTGAGCAGTATCACCCGATCATTCCAGTAGGCGCAGCCAACCGGGTTGAAGTGGTCTTTATCGAAGGTTTCCGGGCGAAATTTATTGAGGATGAAGAAGCCCGTAAGGCAGAAAAACCGCCTACCCAGACTGCAAAAGATTCTGCACGCACACAGGGCAATACCGGGCTTCCTCCGGATCTGATTGGAAGGCTCGGGGATGCCACCAGACTCAGCATGGATGACTTTGTAGTTCCGGTATCCGGCAAAGGCAGACAGTCATCTGAACCCACCTCACAGGGAGTATCGCCATGAAAGGAAGGAAGTCATTAATCAATTCTGCCGGGCATTGTGGCTGGATAATATTTACCGACTGCACCCTGACTTATACGGGACGTGAGACAGATGTGCGTATCCCCGTACTGCGCAAGCTCTTTTGGGCTGGGCTGATAGCGCTGACGCTGACCGGTTGTGCCGGGATGAACAGTGAATTTGAGTTCAGCAAACCTGCAAAAGATTCCGGTGTGTGGATGGCAGAGGCGGATGAGATGTCTGCCGGTACTGCATCAGGCCTTCAGCTCGATGATTACAGGTTGATTGATACCGGCAGTATTTTACTGGCACCACAAACGGTACCTAAAGATGCTGAAACCAGGCAGGCAATCAGCAAGGGTCCGGCAGGAGATAAGTCCGGAGGGTACTGCAGTGCCCCACACTGTTTCCCTGAGCCATCAGCCGCCTTTCGCCGCCCGGACAGCGTTGCGCGCATCTGGATCGCCCCTTACGTTTCACCCGGCAATAACGTGCATATGGGAGAGGTGATCTACACGGTTGCGAACCCGGCAGACTGGCATGGGATCCTGATGTGAGGCGCTATGAAACTACCGGAACGCTTCCATTTTGATCCGCTCAACGTTGTAGACACCGTCGCAGATATTCTCGGTGAACGGGACTCGACCTCAGAGACTCGGGAAAAACTCCAGGAACTGGATTATCCGCATATTCGCGATTTGTTGCCCTACCAGGATTACGACAGTGACAGTCAGATCTGGGTCAATCAAAGCTCACTGGGTTTCATTATTGAGGCTCAGCCACTGATCGGGGCCAACGAGAAACTGGCCGAGAGCCTTGAATATATCGCGCGTGATGTCGTGCCCCGCGAGACGCCACTGCAGGTCATGCTGGTCTCTACCCGGGCAGTTAAAGAACAGGTCAGTCACGGTCTGAAGGATTTTGCCTGGCGGGGGCATCGTGCGCAGGAGTGCAACGATATCACCGCCCGGTTTTACCTCAACGGGGCACGCTATAACTTCAGCAACGGGCTGGATCATCCGCTGACATTACGTGACTACCGGTTGTTCTTTATCTGGAGCATGCCGGTTAAATCGGTCTCGGATACTGAGTTTGTGCGGGTCGGTGATGTACGGCGCAACCTGCTGAATGCGCTGAACTCCGCTGATATCTGGTCTGAGGCCATCGGTGTGGCGGAGTTCAACAGCGTGCTGCGCGAGTTTCTTAATCACGACACTGACTGCCTTGATCGGTATGACGCAGCCTATGATCCGGGAGCGGATCTCCGGTCTCAGTTCGTTGACTCCACCACAGGCTGGAGGCTGAAGCCCTCGCATATCCGCATTAAAGGGACTGACAAAGCGAACCGGCCGTTCCGCACACGCATGGTGAACCTCAACCTGGACCGTAACCCGGAGGAACATTATCTGTGGCAGAACGGCAACATCCTGCAGGACCTGACATCGCCGACGAATGGGATACCGTGCCCGTTTATTTTATCGATGGTGCTGGTTACCGAAGATCAGATGAAAAGCCAGGGGGAAGCCAACAGTAAATTCCTGGCACTGGATTCCCGCGTCAACACCAGTTATGCGAAATACATTCCCTCGACGAAAAGCCAGCATGCGGAATGGAGTGATGCGCGAACCCGACTGCTGGCAAACCAGACGTCACTGACCCGCTATTTCTACGGCATTGCGCTGTTCTGTCCGGATGATGATGACCTGACTTCACGCTATACCGAAAAGACCCACAATGCTTTTGCCGCGCAGGGGCTGAAATTTGTGCGAGCGGATTTTATGCAACTGCGCAATGTGCTGGCGATGTTCCCGTTTGCCATGGTGGACAGGAAACTGCGCAGTGACTGCCAGAAAACCGGTGCCTTACAGCGTGGAGAGACATTTCACGCGGTTAACCTGCTGCCGGTGATTGGTGACAACAAGCTATGTGCCTCAGGCATTCTGATCCCCAGTTACCGTAATCAGCTGGCGTTTATTGATGTGTTTGACGAGAGCCTGCCAAACACCAACTTTAACTGGTTTATGTCGGGCACCTCGGGGGCGGGTAAATCCGTGCTGGCCAACTCGATTGCGCGTTCGGTGCTCGAAACGGGTGGCAGCGTCGCCATTCAGGATATTGGCGATTCCTACCTTGCCGCCTGCAGCAGTCTGGGCGGCACGTACATAAACGGAGAGTCGCTGCGTTTCAATCCATTTGCCAATGTGACGAACATCACCCTGGCGGCTGAGCGTATCCGTGACCAGCTGTGCATCCTTGCCAGTCCTCATGGCTTACTTGACGAAGTACATGAGTCGTTGATCCTGGAGGCGATTACCGAGTACTGGCCGTCATACCAGCAGGATATGCGCATCGATCATGTGATCGATTATCTGCGGGCGCGTAAGGATGACGTCGCCCGCCAGCATTCCCCGCAGATTGGCGGGCGTATTGACGAGATCGTTACGCTGCTGGGCAAATACAGCACCAAAGGGATCTACGGAAAATTCTTCAACTCATCCGAACCGACGCTGCAACCCGGTTTGCAGTTTGTGGTGACGGAGCTGGGTGATTTGCGCAAGCAGCGTGACCTGCTGTCCGCCATCCTGTTTACCATTATGATCTGGAACGAGAACATGATGTATGTGACACCCCGCAGCATGCGAAAGATGAACATCACCGACGAAGGATGGAAAATGCTGGGTGGATCCACACCGAAGATCGAAGACTTTATCGAGGAAGGCTATCGTACCGCCCGGCGACATAATGGTTCCTACGGTACGGTGACCCAGTCCATACGTGACAAAAATCTCTCCAGGGCGGCGCTGGCAGCGTATGACAACAGCTCCTTTAAGTTCACCTGTATGCAGGATGCCAAGTCGTTTGCCACCTTCCAGAAGGAAGAACCCCACACCTTTAATGAGCTGGAATGGGGCCTCATCCGTAAGTTTCCACCCGCCCGGAAGGCACGTTACAGCGCGTTTCTGCTCAGCGTTGGCGAATACTCCAGCTTCCACCGTCTGATCCTCGATCCACTCAGCGACAGCCTGTTTTCATCAAAAGGTGAAGACTTCGCTTTTCGGCAGAAGCGTCTGCAGGAAGGCGCAGACATCAAAGATATTCTGTTTGAGATGGCAGACAACGATGTGCACAAACGGGAAATCATCCGGGCTTTGCGGGGGATGTCGCTGTGAAGACATGGCACCTGATGATGACGGGCACCTTTGCTGTGCTGACCAGCCTGACACTGTGTGTGGCCGCATGGTTCTTTCTGCTGCAACCACCGGGTCTGGTGACCTTTGATATGAAAGCCACCGTGAATGCGTTTATTCGCCAGAGTACCGGACTGGATCTGACGGATGAGCAGCGCCAGCAGTTAGTGCGCCGTTTTAACCAGAGTTTGTTTGCCGTGACTGATACCTATGCAAAACAGCATCGGGTCGCCATTCTGGTCAGCCCGGCGGTGGTTACCGGCCTGCCGGATGCCACGCGTGAGATTCAGGCCCGTCTTGCTATTGAGATGAATAACGCAGCCCGATCACCGGAAACGGCGGGAGACATCCGATGAAATGCCTTATCCCTGTCATCGTGCTGGCGGCTTTTTCTCCGTCGGTAACCGCTGCCAATCTCGGTACCTGGGGGGAGACCTGGGATATCCGGGAACATAACCTGATCACGGTTATGCGCAATAATCTGCAGCTGCATTTCGCCGGGCAGTCTCAGGCTGAAATGGAGCAGGAGATACAGCGCCGGGCAAAGGCTCAGGCGCTCCGACCGGTTCAGGTCGAAGGGCTGATCACCGCCAGTGAAACCCGCACCCGGCTCTATGATCCTGCTTTCACCGTCACACAGGATCTCAGTGACCTGAGCGGCACCCTGTTTGCCCGCAAAGGTGAACGGGTGAATCCGTTCGATATCATCCCGGTATTTGATGAAACGCTGTACTTCATCGATGGTGATGATGCACGCCAGATTGCCTGGATACAGCAGCAGAAGCCGCAGAGCACTACCAGCCGTATTATCCTGGTGAACGGCAACGTACGTGACAGCGCCGGGATACTGGGTAAGCGCGTCTACTTCGACCAGAATGGCATTCTGGTCCGTAAGTTCGGCATTAAGCAGATCCCAGCTGAAGTGAAGCAGCTTACCGGAGAGAAGCTTTTCATCATTACGGAGCATGGCCTGGTGGATAGCGGGTCCGGAGTTGATGATGAGTAGCCGCGTACGGAGGAACAGGGACGTGGGGATTCTGTTCGGCCTGATTCTCAGTGGCCAGCTACAGGCAGCGGATCCCACCTGTGAAGGGCGCTGGGTGAATCCGATCACGGACGTTTGCTGGAACTGTCTGTTTCCGATGAGTATCGGCAGCGTTCAGGTGTCGCAGGGTAGCCTGCCGGATACGGAGAATCCGTCATCCCCCATCCAGTTCTGCCCGGTACCGCCGCCTGTTTTTCAGCGGCCCGGAATTGCCATTGGATTCTGGGAGCCGTTTGCCATGACGGATGTCACCCGTGCGCCTGGTTGTATGGTCAATATGGGCGGATTCCAGGTGAACATCCCAGGTATCGGCACGGGTACCGGAACAAAAGTTGCCACCCAGCATCCGGGCACGTTCTATCACGTCCACTGGTATAAATATCCGCTCCTTTCATGGCTGAACATTATTGCTTCAGAGATGTGCATGCAGGGCGGGGAATACGATATTGGCTATCTCTCGGAGCTGGATCCGACCTGGCAGAATGACAACCTCGCATTGTTCATCAACCCGGAGGTGATGCTGTTTGCGAACCCGGTGGCGCAGATGGCCTGTGCCGCAGACGCGCTGGCGTCGTCGGTCAGCAAACCCATTGATGCGCTGTTCTGGTGTGCCGGGTCGCATGGTTCGATGTATCCGTTCACCGGCAATATTGTGAATGAGTCCAGCGGGCTTAACAGTTCGGCGCTGCTTTCGGAACGCATGAACTTCAAGCTGCACAGGCAGGGGCTGATCCTTGATACGGTGCCGCAGGACCGGGCGGTCTGTTATGAATATCCATCGGCTATCCTGCCAAAAAGCCGTTACCGCTACCAGATGGTGAATACCATTCCCGATGTGGCGTCATGTCATCCTCTTGGCCGCAATGTCATGCAGTGGCAGACCGGCAAGGAGATGCCGACTTCAAGGAAGAACTACGGATACCTGATATGGAAAAAACGCAACTGTGTTGTGCTTTAACGGTAGCGCTGGGACTGCTGCTGGCGACGATTTCGCATGCGAAAGTTTCCCAAATCGACGCAACACCGAATGAATCAGCCTACTTCCTCTCCACTTCGATCCCGGAAAAGCAGCTGGCTCTCCTGATTAAAGCAGCGGAGTCACACAACATCCCGGTGTATCTGCGCGGGCTGGTGGACGACAGCATGGAACAGACTGCGAAATACATGCTGCATCTGGTGAGCACTTACCACGTCAGCGGGGTACAGATTGACCCGGTACGTTTCGACTATTACGGCGTGCAGCAGGTACCGGCACTGGTAAAAAAGTGCGGTGAACGCTTCGATATCATTTACGGCAATATCGCGCTGAACGATGCGCTCACGCTGCTGGACCAGCGCGGTGAGTGTCGCGCCTTACCTTAACCCTCTTTCTCTCTCAGCCCGGAAAATCAGATGACGAATCCAATCCGTTTCCTGCTGGCGGGGATGTTCTTTGCCTGCCTGTCGGTGAACCTGCATGCCACTTCCATGGACGCCTCAAATCAGGAAGGTATTGAAGCGGGAAAACAGGCGTCAGGTGCGATCCGACCGAATCCGGAAAACTATTTTGAGAATTTCAGTGCGCAGGCACCCCAGGCGTCTTACTACGGTGGCGTCACTCAGACAGATACTGATATGGCCGTGCATGGCGAAACGGAGCTGAGCACCTCAGAACTGGGGCAGACGGCTCAGGAGGCGTATATCAATAATCCGGCCGACAGCATCAGCAATGACTCTGACATGATGAAGCACAGCGATGAAGTGCGCAGCAACGCGGAGGCCATCGCCGGAGGGTCGGTCAGCCAGTGCGTGGCACAGGAGCTGAGCAAAACTACCTATACCACTCACCAGTGTGAAATGGCCTCTGACCTGAATAAGTCCTGCACACGCAAAGCCACTATAACCACCACCGGATCGCTGGAAAGCGTCCAGACCAGGCTGGTACTGGATGCGGCCAGCGTCAGTGGCCGACGTGCTGAGGATTACTGGATCCAGTATGACTTCACGATGCCGGAAGATGGCACGCTCAGCAGTGGCAGCTGGGAGCTGCTGTATCCTTCTGACCCCGGTTATCACGGTGACCGTCTGGATTACTCCATTCAGGCATTCGGGCAGAACATCCGGGCAAAACTTAACAACTCAGGCCAGTTTGCGATTCCTGTTCAGCAGGTCAGACAGGGGCAGGTCATCAGCCTGCGGGTGCGTTATAACACCGATGGCCATCATGACTCTGGCGCTAACGGGCTGATGAATGCAATCGCCCGTGGAACGATTGTGGTTCGCGTGACCCTGCCGATGGACGTCATCCGGGAGACGCTGAAACCGGTGCTGCAATGGACCAGCAGTTGCCCGGCAGAAATGGGTGATGCTGTCTGGATGAGTGAGGAATGCACGGATCCCGGTGGAGAGCGGACCGTGGTGCTGAATGGTATTCCCTACACCCTGTACAGCGATTGCTGGGGCTATACCACCCTCTGGAGTCTCTACGAGAACGACACCAACAGCTGTCAGGCGTATATCGACGATCCCAACTGTAGCGAGGGCATGCGGACCTGCGCAGAGAAGATCGGTAACTACTGCGTGTTTCATCATATCACCTGGCAGTGTGCCCACACGGAGAAGAGCACCGGCTATGTCTGCGGTTCTGAGTTCTACTGCTCCGATGGCAGCTGTGCAGCGATGCAGGCCGGGGAGAACCTGAGCTTTGAAGGTGCTGTTTCACAGCTGGCTGCACTGGCGGCGGCCGGGAAAGAATTTTCGGGTATGGATCCGGCATCCGTCAGTGCGTTTACCGGCACAGGGATGGCCTGTCGCAAAAGTGCCGCAGGCTTCAGTAACTGCTGCAAAAGTGGTGGCTGGGGGCAGGATGTCGGGCTGGCGCACTGCAACAGTGAAGAAAAACAGATTGGCACCGGTAAAGAGAAAAAGCTGGTGGTCAGTGTGGGAAGTTACTGCGCCAGGAAAGTGCTGGGTGTCTGCCTGCAGCGTAAAGAAGGCTACTGCGTGTTTGACAGCAAACTCGCCCGTATCCTGCAGGTTCAGGGACGTCGCGATCAGCTCGGGATTAGCTTTGGTTCCGGTGATAACCCGGACTGCCGGGGTATCAGTATCGGCGAGCTACAGAGGATCAGCTTTGATCGTATCGACTTCACCGACTTCTATGATGACCTGAACAGCCACGTCGGGTTACCTGATCGGGCGGCGCTGGAGCAACGCATCCTGTCTGATATTCAGAACAGCCTGAAACCCGGCGGAGGCTGAACATGAAGAAACGACTCTGCTTTACTCTGTTGTTCATCGTGCTGCCGCTCTGTGCAGAACAGGAGAAGCCAGACGGCTATCACTACCTGCCCGCTGTCGGCTGGTACTGGTATAACCGGCCGCAGCCCGTTGAAGAGGAAGAGGCGGAAACTCCCGCCCAGGAACAAATCCCGGATACGCCGACCAGCCGAATGAGCCGTCTGCAGGCATTCCGCGACAACCTCATGAATGAAGCGATGCTGCACCCCTCAGCTGAGAATATCCGGCGCTACAAAATCGTGCAGGACTGGATGGTGAACCAGGCCAGCGTGTTTGCCGCTCGCTGGGAAAAAGTCCTGCTGGATAACCCGGAACTGGATTACAGCCTGACGCATCCGATCTACAACGGCACGGCGAATATCCAGCACATCCGCCAGCGGCAGAGACAGCAGGAGGCGATCCGCTTCGTCAATCAGCGGTATGGCGTGTTCTTCTTTTACCGGGGGCAGGAGCCACTGGATAACCGTCTGGGCAGCGTGGTGAAGGAGTTCAGCGCACAGTACGGTCTGACTGTTGTCCCGATAACCATCGACGGGCGAATAAACCCGGACCTGCCCGACAGCCGCCTGGACAGCGGCCAGGCCGGGAACATGCGGATCGAACACTTCCCGGCCATCTATCTGGTGGAATCGAACAGCAAAAGATACCAGCCACTGGCCTATGGCTTTATCACCCAGGATGACCTTGCACGCCGCATGCTCAACGTCGTGACAGACTTTTCACCGGAGGATTAACCGATGCTGACTCACCTTCTGACACTGCTGCTGTTACTGGTTCCGTCTGTTGCGGAAGCAGGTACCCTGGATGACATTGCCCGACTGGAAAAGAAGAAAGAGGAGATGCCGCCGTCTCCGCCTGCAGAGCCCGCACCGGTCTGGTTTCGGCTGGCTGATGGTCGCCCGGTGAATATCAGCCACTGGCAGATTGTCCACTTCCTGCGTTCCGACTGTGTTCATTGCCACCGTTTTAACCCGGTACTGAAGTCGGTCGCACAGCAGACCGGGCTGAATGTATTTGTCTTCAGCTTCGACGGGATGGGCGATGCAATATTTCCGAAGGTGGTGCCGGTGAGTGAGAGCGTGGTGAAGGATTTTTTCGCTGAGCTGCCGCGGGCAACCCCGACCGATTTCCTTATCAACACCAGGACGCTGGTCACGATTCCGCTGTCGCAGGGAGATATCTCTGAGGAGGCTCTGAAACAGCGGCTGATGGAGACTTTTGCTCTGGCTGTTGAGTTAGGAGTGCAGTGATGACGGGATCACGGATGATGGGCTGGTTCCTGACTGGTCTCTGCACTTCGCTGCCCGTAATGGCTGATGTAAAGAGCGATATTAACCGCTTTTTTAATGACATGGGCGGCGGCAACTATACCCAGCCAGCCGCCTGGCAGGGCCAGTCTGCCGGGTATCTTACTGGCGGTAACCTGTTTATCCGCACCCCGGTGCGCAATATCCAGCTTATCTCCGTCCCCCTGCCCGATATCAAATCCGGCTGTGGCGGCATCGATGCTTACCTTGGATCGTTCAGCTTCATTAACAGCGACAGCATCAAAATCATGGGCAAGCAGATCCTGAGTAACGCGGCAGGTTATGCCTTTGATCTCGGGCTGGAGACCATCTGCCCGCAGTGCAAATCCGTGAAGGATTATCTGCAGAAGCTGGCGGCAGATACCAACAATATGAACATTTCGACCTGCCAGGCGGCGCAGTCCATCGTGGGTGGCCTGTGGCCTAAAACCCAGGCCGCGAGTACTCAAATCTGTCAGGACCTGGGCACCCGACATGACGTGTTTTCGGACTGGGCAGCCTCGCGCCAGGGTTGTGGTGTAGGTGGGCAAACGGACAGCGTGTTCAGTAAAGCCACCGAAGAAGAGAAGCGACGTATTCCACGCAATCGTAACCTCACCTGGGACTCGTTCAGCAAACTGAATCAGTTCTTCAGCAACGACCGGCTGCTGAAGGAGTTTCTGATGTCGATGGTGGGCACGGTGATTTATGACGACAGGGGCAATCCGACCTTCCTGCAACCGCGCGGCGGCAGCGAATCCATGTTCAACACGCTGCTCAACGGCGGTACGGAGAAGATCTACCGCTGTAATGACAACGATACTTGTCTGTCGCCGGTGGTCGCCAGTCTGACCCTGGCGGAGCAGGATGGCATGACCGGGCAGGTGCGCAATATGCTCAACGATATCTTCGACAAGAGCCGCAGTGATATGGCGTTGTCGGAGAACGAGAGGGCGCTGATCAGCAGTACCCGTGTTCGTATCCTGCGCTACACCATCGATTCTGCATCCGTCGGACTGGATCAGAGCGTGGTCAGCAGCCTGGCTGAGTACATTGCTGCCGACATGGTGATGTCCTATATCAATGGACTGATTGATGTGGCAGCCAGCGGAGCCGCGGGCACGCTGGACACCGAAGAGGAAAATAAGCACTTCCGCGAGAATCTGCGTCAGGTCAGAAACGAGCTGAGTCAGCGGGTGGCGCGTATCCAGGTGCAACAGAATGGCCTGGCGGAGTACGATCGCAGCCTGCGGGAGATCCGGCAGCAACTCTCAACCTCACTGTCCGATCATATGATGGCCAGCTATGAGTTCGGGGGCTGAGTTATGGCGCTCGATATCTGGGTGGTTAGTGCCGGCAGCATGATCACCATGGGTCTCAATGCCGTCGCCACCCTGATGCAAAATGGTGGCTGGCGCACGGTGCTGTGGATTGCCGAATTGCTGGGAGTGCTGCTTTGCGCGTTTGCCTACATCCGCAGCCACGATCTGAAGGTTATGTTTGCCTGGGGGCTGACGTTTACGCTGGTGACGGCACTGCTGCTGACGCCAAAAGTCACTGTCATCGTTAACGATCTGACAGCGCCGGAGAATATCGGGCGGGTTGATAATGTGCCTGTGGGGCTGGCCGCACCGCTTTACCTGATTACCGGCATCGGTTACACCCTGGCAACCGGGTATGAGGACACTTTCCATTTCCCGAACGAACGCGCGTACACCAGAAGCGGGATGATGTTCGCCTCAAAGCTGATGCAGGACAGCTTCACTATCGACAGCCGGGATCCGGTACTTGCCTTCAATCTGGTGGAATACACGAAGAACTGTGTGGTGCCGGATATCATGCTCAACCATAAATACAGTTACCAGGACGTGATGGAGTCCGGCGAGGTACAGGCGGTGATTTTCAGCCAGCCGAGTCCATTGCGCGGGGTGTACTGGCGCGATGCCAGTGGCAGCATCTTTATGTTCTGCCGCGAAGCTGCTCCCAGACTGAAGGCTCTGCTGCAGGCGGAAAGCAGCAGTACCGGTACCACCTTTATGAGCCATGCCGTGAAGATGCTGCCGGGTAATAACGCGCCACAGACGGTATATGCCGAACAGCTGGCAGGATCTTACAGTTATTTTTTCAACAGCAGTAAATCGGCCCAGGCCATTATGCTGCAGAACATTGCGGTTGCCGGGCTGCGACGCGGTATGAGCAGTTATATGAAAGGGATGAATGATACCGCCTCGATGGTGGATATCGCATCGGAAACCTCCCTGATGAAGCTGCGTTTGTCCCATGCTGTCAGCTATGCCATTGCCACCGAAGTGCTGCCACAGCTGCACACGGTTCTGCTGCTGTTCAGCGTATGCATTTTCCCGGTGATGGTGCTGGCGCTTTACGTGCGCGAACTTGCCTGGCCGGTGTGCCGCAGTTACCTGAATTTTATGGGCAGCCTGATGCTATGGCCCATCATGTTCGCCATCTTCAATTTTGCCGTGAACTTCAGCACCCAGAACAGCTTTCACGCCGCTGGCCCGACGCTCTCCAACATGAACCGCCTGATGGAGACCAGTTCCACAACCGCGGGTATTGCTGGCTGGCTGATGATGTCGATCCCGTTCCTTGCCTTCAGGCTGTTTACCGCGCTCGGCTCCGGTTTTGCCAGCCTCAGCTCAAGCCTGGGCAGCGCACTCAGCAGTTCAGCGTCTGCTGATTCGTCGGCCGTTGCTTCCGGCAATCTCAGTGCCGGTAACGTACAGGTGGATAATGTTAACGGCTTCAAGACCAACCTCAATCGTGACTACCGTGAGGGGATGACGACACAGCAGCTGGGTAACGGGGCACTGGAATCACAAACCAACAATGGTCAGACGGTGTTTGATACGTCCGGAGCGATCAGCCGGTTGCCGGTCGATCTGCATCTTGATCGCCATCTTGCCAGCACAGCCCAGCAAATGACGCGTGACAGCATGAGCCAGACCGAATCTGCATTGCAGGGATATAACCATTCCCTGCAAAAAAGCGGTTCTCAGCTGAGGCAGTTTCATGAGCAGTATGGCAACAGCGATTCCAGCACACTCTCGGCCTCGACAGGCCTGAGTATTACCGAAGCGGAGAAGGTCAGCCGGATGCAGAACGTGGCGGAAGATTACGCCACCCGCAATCATATCAGCCTGAATCAGGCCTACTCAGAGCTGGAGGATAAATCCCGCAGTCTGGCTGCCAACGCTGGCGTTCGGGGTCAGGCCGGTATCGACAGCAGCAAAGCGCTGTGGGGCAGAGCAGGCCAGTGGATAACCGGCGCATCGGCGAAAGGGGATATCCATAGCGGTATAGAGCTGACCGGAAGAACGGGATCCCATTCGCAGACAACGGAAAGCGGAAGCAAGGGGCAGGACACTTCACAGACACTGTCAGCCCGGGAATCGCTGGATTTCAGCCAGGGTATGGATGTGCTGCGCAACTACAGCCTGACCTTTAACGGCCAGCACGTCGATAATAATGCCGCGGGTCTGATGCACCAGGTTTCATCCGGTATCACAACTTCCGACAGTCAGTATCAGCAGTACACCACCAGCCAGTCCCATACCCACGAGCTGCAACGCATGGCATCTGAAACTGAGACGCTCAGCACGGGGGTGAGAGAGAACTATACCCAGCAATTTGTGGAATGGGTCAGGCAGAAGGATCCCGGTGGTGCTCAGGCCATCCTGACCAACACCGCAGATTCTGGTGTCGCCCGGCAGCGTGAGGAAATGGTACAGGCGTTTGTGCAGGATAAACTTCAGGGCCGCATTGGTGACGATTATACCCGCCATTCCGGGCAGACAGGACAGGGGATGGTTATCCCCGTCAACGCAGCCGAAGCGCGGTCTGGTCAGGCATATGAAGAAGCTGGAGAGCAGATCGATGCGGGTCATGCGCTGCATAACATCCGTACCGATGTGAAGAAAGAGGTTGATGCTCAGCAGACGATAGTGAAAGATAGAGAAACCTATACTAAGGGTGAGCTTCTGGAAGGGGGAAAGATTACGGACGCAGGCAAAGCTGAGCGCCAAAGTGATTATGGAAAAACAGGTAAAAATTACGAGGATAACGAACATCTTTCTCGGTCTTCCCAGAAGAATATGCTTCCTAAGGAATTGAGCGACTGGTTGCATAAGGACGATAAAAAATAATTTAACTAACGATCATTTTATTGGTGATTGATATGCCTCTTACATATAAGAAAATACAATTTGAAATTAAAGAGATCTCGCTTGATATAATCTATTCGCAGGAAGTCGTGCCCGGAGTGCTGGCACATATTAGGCTGACTTTGTTGCCGATGGCTTTGTACTTTGGGTTCTATGTTGCGTGTGCATTTACGGATGTTTTTATTCAAAACATATGGTTAGGTTTAGGTTTGATATCACTGGCTTTCTGGGTTTTCCTGACGATTTTTGTCAGTGGCTATCGATCCCTTTTTTCCATGTTACCTGCCGATGCATTTGATAAATATGAGATCCTTAAGCTATATAAAAAGAAGGTCATAATTTATTATTCAATATGGCTATGTTTCATCGTGATCGGGGGACTGGTCTCCGTGTTTACTATGTTAAATATACTTCCCCTCGTCGCAATGACGTTGCTATCAACAATCATTCTGTCTCTGCTGTTTCACCTGGATATTTCTCGCTATCAGATATCCAGTTTGTTCGGTGCGTTAATTGCAGTCAAAGAGAGCATTAGCGATGACTGACCAGGTTCAGATCTCTGGCTGACTCATCTCTCATTCAGTTTGTTGATTCCCCCATCTCTCCTGACTAAGGAACAGTCAATGAGCCTCAACGCCCGTGATTTCACCCAGGGCGGGCAGGTAATGAAATACATGATCGGCATGTTTTTGCAGATCATGAATATCGCCTCTTACTGGGTTGTGCTTTTCTCAGCGCTGGTCTTTTTTTCGTGGATGCTGCTGCGACTTACCTTGCAGGAGTTCATCCACGGCAGCGCTTACTGGCTGATCAAATGGTTCGTCATCCCCCTGCAGTCGCTGAGTGGGCGCGCATCAGGTAGTAGCTGGACATTTCATTTTAAACGGACCAATGGCGATGTCGTGGCGTTCAAACGAACTGCTGCGGAGGTTATGTCTGATCCGTATTTTGTGCAGATGGGGGAACAGGTCAGTGATGCCGCCTTTTATGGCTGGGGGCTTGCCACCTTCAGTTTCCTGGGGGCTTTTCTCGGCATCACTTGGTTCCTCGGGCGTAAAGGCGCTAAACAGCGCGAAAGCGAAATAACCGGTGGCCGAGCACTGGCCCGTAATGTCGGGGAAGTTAACCAGTTACTGAAAAACGCGGGCATGCAGTCACCGCTGAATATCTGCGGGCTGCATATTGTGAAAGACTCTGAGATGCAGAACTTTGCCCTGCACGGGACCGTTGGCACCGGTAAGAGCACCGTCCTGAACGACTTACTGATGCAGCTGCGAAAACGGGGCGATCGGGTCATCGTCTATGACAAGGGGAATAACTTTATTCCGCTGTTTTACCGGCAGGACAAAGACAAAATCCTCAACCCCTTTGATGTTCGCTGTGCGCCCTGGGATTTATGGTCAGAGTGCCAGTCGGTTGCTGATTTTGACAACTTTGCCACGACCTTGCTACCGGACAGTGGCGGTGGCAGCGATCCATTCTGGGTGCTTTCTGCGCGCGCTCTGTTTGTTGCAACAGCGCGTCGCATGGCGAAGGACAAAGATCGTAATATCGCATCACTGCTGAAAAAGCTGATGTCCATCAGTATGGTGGATTTGCGGGCCTATCTTCAGGGAACTGATGCAGCGAGTCTGGTAGAAGCCAGCATTGAAAAAACCGCCATGACTATCCGTACCATCCTCACCACCTACGTCCGTTCTCTGCGCTATCTGCAGGGGCTGGATGAGCAGGGACACCGGCCTTTCAATATTCGCGACTGGCTGGCAACGGAAGATGCCGATGGCGATAACCCATGGATATTTGTTTCCAGCGATGGCCGTCATCATGCCGCCATCAAACCGCTGTTATCTGCCTGGTTCCATATGACCATGACCAGTATCCTGGGTCTGACTGCCAGCCGATCCCGTCGGATCTGGCTGGTGATGGATGAGATACCCTCCCTGCACAGGCAGCCTGTCATGCCAGAGTTCTGCGCAGAAGGGCGCAAGTTTGGCGCCTGCATGATTGCCGGGCTGCAGAACTTCCCGCAGCTGAAGGAGCAATTCGGTGCCAACTTTGCGGAATCCATCTGGGATCTTCTTAATACCCGCATCTTCTACCGTGCACCCAGCGGCACAGTAGCTGACTGGGTGCGGAAGGAAATAGGCGAGTATCGCCATAAGAAGTTTCGCGACCAGTACAGCTACGGCATCGATATTATCCGCGATGGCGTGCAGTTCTCTAAAGACGAAGTTAATGAATACCCGGTCAGCTATTCCGATGTACAGAAACTGAATGATCTTGAGTGTTACGTCACCCTGCCCGGTGACTGGCCGGCAGTCAGAATGAAACTCCGGCGCAGAGAATATCGGGTTATCGCGGAGGGACGTATCGACCGATCGGTGGAAGATCTGTTCGACCCGGAACTGGAAACACAGCTGGCTGGTGGCTTTAACGATGAGCCTGTAAATAACCTGGTAAATAAGGTGTTTGACGGAACCGCTGTTACTGCTGCATCTGAAGAAGCAGATGGCCGGGATAACAGCACTTTGCCTTCTGTTCCGCCACCCTCCCCGGAACAGGAATGCGATCAATCCTTACCTGCAGAACAGGCAACTCCGCCTGTGCCCCTGCAATCCATTGAAGATCTGAAGCATCACGCTCACCAGCCCGATTCGTGGGACCGTTTCTGAGGCCATCCATGCTGTCCGTATCCGGTGTGAAAAACGCCTCAAAGGCGGCTGCCTACTATACGGCAGAAGACAACTATTACTTCCTGGGTGACCAGTCTACGCAGTGGTACGGCATCGGTGCAGATCACCTTGGGCTGAAAGGGCCGGTTGATCGCGATACTTTCACTGCGGTAATGGAGGGACAGCTGCCGGATGGCACCGATATGCGACGCATAGAGAATGGGGTCAATAAACACCGGCCGGGATATGACCTGACATTCTCCGCACCCAAGAGCGTCTCAGTGCTGGCGCTGGTCACCGGCGACAGATTTCTGGTGGAGGCACATAAACGCGCTGTCAGCCGTACTCTGGATGAGGTGGAAAAGCTCACGACCACACGAACCATGTGCGATGGCATCACCAGCATGGAGCGTACGGGCAATCTGATCATTGCCCGTTTTACCCACGATACCAGCCGGAATTTGGAGCCGCATCTGCACGAGCATACGGTGCTGGCCAATGCCACACGGGCCGAAGGCGGGTGGAAAACCCTCTCGACAGATATCACCGGTAAGCAGGGGTTTACCGATGTGGTGTGGAAGCACCAGGTCAGCATTGGAATGCTTTACCGTGGTTTCCTGCGGGAAGATCTGACTGAGGCGGGATATCCGATTACCACGACAGGCCCGCGGGGCGAGTGGGATATCACCGGCGTACCCGTGAAACCCTTCTCATCGCGACGTCAGGAGATCCTTGACCTGGTTGGCGCTGACGCGAGTGCCAGACAAAAAAGTATTGCTGCGCTGGATTCGCGGGAAGCAAAGCGCTTCACCAATATGGAAGTGGTCCGGGAGCACTGGCAGACGCAGCTGGCTGCCACAGGATTTGACCATCAGGCATTGATGAACACGGTTATGGCGAACCGCGAAAAGGAGCGGCCAGATCCGGGTGTGATATCACCAGGGTTTGAGGATGCCGTCAGGCAGGCTATTGATCGTTTGTCCTGCAACAGCGTGAGATTTACCTGGGATGACGTAATGACCAGCGTTCTGAGCCATGTATCCATTGAGCCGGGTGTTTACGGCAAAGCCCGCGCAGCAATCGATAACGCTATCGGGCGAGGTCAGATGCTGGCGGTGGATAAACACCAGACTTTATTCACTTCTGCGGCGCATGTCCGGGATGAAGCCCGCCTTGCACAGCTTGCTGGTGGGCTGGCGGAAAAAAGTGGTGGGCTGTTGGCACCCGCCGGTGAGAAAGGGGCGATGGCTCAGGTAGCAGATGCAAATCGCGCGGTAAGTCTGATTGACGTCAGGGGAGGCACCGCATTTATCGATGAACTGAGTTACAGCGTGATGCAGATGGCTGAACGTAACCAGCGCTCGTTGGTAGTGGTGGCAGCCGATGGTGCGGCGCTGAAACCCCAGGCTGCGATATTCAGTAGTCACCCGAATGTCATGCTGATGACGGCTGACGAATTTCAGGACTTCTCGTTGCCGGAGAAATCTCTCGTCCTGGTCAGTGAGTCAGAACGGTTCAATACCTCTGGTCTGCATGATGTGCTGAAAACAGCGGCACAACAGGGTGCGGTGACGGTGGTGACTGACACCCATGCCCGCCGGGCCACTGGTTTTGCTTCAGAAGTGCTGCGGGCTGCCGGCGTGGTGAATTTCACGGCCTCGCCGAAAACTGAAAATGTCAGTATCACCCTGGTGACCAGGGAGTCGGCTGAGGATCGACTGTCTGCGGCGGCCAGTTATTACGCGCAGGAAAGGCTGCAGGGAAGAACCGCTATTCTCCAGGCGGGGAATGCGCGCATGCGGGATCAGCTGACGGCACGCACCCGGGCAACGCTTGCAGAAGAAGGCGTGCTGGGTCGCGTGATTGGCGACGTAACGGCGCGCATCCCGGTGTGGCTTGATGTGTCTAACCGCAATGATCGCCGTAGTTATCGCGAAGGCATGGTGCTGGAACATATTCAGAGGAACGGTCTCATTGACAGTTTTACCGTTACCGGCATCAGCGAAAAGCTGAACCTGCTAACTCTTTCGGATGATAAAGGACAGGTACATGGGTTAAAAATCCGCGATGTTGATAGCGGATGGCGACTTTTTCGTGAAAAAAAGCTGCAGATTCGGGAAGGCGAGCAGCTGCGCACCACCGCTTTTCATAGCCCGAAAGCGCCTGGCAGTGAAAAACTCACCGTTCTTCGTGTCAGACAGGGTAACTGGCTGTTTAAAGAGAAATTTGTGATGGAGAACACAAAAGGGGAGACGATGCATGTGAACGGGAACGCGCCTTTGTATGTGGATTACGATTACGTGGAGCCGTTCGGAGCGACCCGAAGCACGAGCGGCAACGTCATTGCCGTGCTGGCTGCAAAGGAAGTTACAGATCCGACAGTCAATCTTCTCCGGCGTAGCGGAGACAGGGTGATTGCCTTTACCCCTCTGGATGAGAGCACCATCAACCGTCGCCTGGCAGAAAATCGCCCGTCAGTGACTGTAACGCAAAGCCTGAAAACGGTGTCCGGAGCAGACTGCATTAAGCATGCCCTGCGTAGTGTCGAGGCAAGCAGGATGTCGTATCCGGAACGGGCCATGCGTCTGGCGATTGAAAAAGCCACGGGTACGGGCGTGACCTTCAGCGGGATAGAGGTCATAGCTGAGGTGACAACCAGCGAGAGCCATATCAGCCTGGAACGTGCTGAGCAGGAACTGCTGAGGCTCCAGACGCGAGGGGATATTTTTCCGCTGGCTGCGGAACAGGGCGCAGGCGGGAGTTTTATCACGCGTGAGAATTTTGATAACGAAGTCACCATCCTGCGTCATATCACGGAAGGAAAACGTAGTGTGCACCCACTATCGACTTCCGGCCTCAGCCAGCGGGAAAGTGGTCAGCTGACCGGGGGGCAGCTACAGGCAGCACAACTTATCCTGACATCAGTAGACAGAATCACCGCCATTCAGGGGTATGCCGGTACCGGCAAAACTACACAGTTTCGTACCGTAGCGGCAGCACTCAGGCAGCTGGAAAACCCACCTGAGATTATCGGGCTGGCACCGACCCACCGGGCGGTGAGTGAACTGAGCGGGGCGGGGATCCCCGCACAGACGATAGCCAGTTTCCTGAGTGAAAACAGCCAGTGGCAGGCCGCCGGGCAGTCCCGTGATTACGGCAATACGCTGTTCATTATCGATGAATCCTCCATGAACGGGAATGCTCAGCTGGCTTCTCTGCTGACGGTCATTACCGACGGAAGTGGTCGCGCGGTGCTGAGTGGTGACCGTGACCAGCTTAAGTCACTGGAGTCCGGCGTACCTTTCGCACTTGCTCTTGACCGCAGTGCCGCGGACAGGGCGGTGATGCAGGAAATTATTCGTCAGGTTCCTGCGCTGCGACCTGTCGTTGAAGCCATGATTGCAGGCAATGTCCGGGAGGCCCTGCGTGTCACAGCCACCACGGTACCGGCAGTGGTGCCACGTCAGAAGGGTGCCTTTATTCCGCCAGCCAGCACGGTTGATGGGAAATTGCTGACAACGGCTGAAGAAGAGGAGGGAACCGATCTGCACGCGGTGATTGCAGATGACTACTGCGGTCGGACGGCTCAGGCGCGCGCCGATACGCTTATCGTGGCCGAGCTGAACATTGACCGCATGGCGATAAACAACGCGATTCACCTGCGGCTGAAAGAGGATGTGGTGTTAGGTGACAGTGTCACGCTTCCGGTACTCATCAGGGTCAATAATACCCACGCTGATCTGGGTCTTCAGGCATTCTGGCAGAGGCAGAGCGGCAATGTCGTCAGGATGGGCGAACACTATTACGGCATTGGTACGACCGATACGGACAGCGGAGTGATCAGAATGAACGGGCTGGATGGCAAGACCGATCGCTGGGTCAGGCCTGCTGAGCTGCGTAAAGAAGACGTGGCCGTTTTCCAAAAGCAGGAGCGTGAATTCAGTATCGGTGAAAAAGTCAGGCTCACCGCGACCGATCGTGAGCGCAATCTGCGTGCAAGCGATATGGCCGTTATCAGCGGCATCACGGATGAGGGTAAATTGTTGCTTGATACCGGTGGAAGAATCCTGACTCTCGATCCGGCTGGAGCGCACACCGATCAGCATATCGATTATGGCTACGCCGTGACGACTTACAGCTCACAGGGTGCCTCCATTCCTTATGTCATCGCGCTGGTAGGGGCCGAAGGGAGCAGAATAATGATGGCAGCGCTGGACAGCACCTACGTAGCGCTTTCCCGTGCGAAAAACCATATCCAGGTGTATGCAGATGACATGGAAAGGTGGCTGTCGGCAGTCGCCCACCACAGCGGAGAGCGCGAAACCGTGCACGATGTGTTGATGCGGGCTGAGGATATCCGCGCCGGGCGTGAAATGCATCTGTGGAACAAAAGCCTGCCGGTTTCGGAAACGTTGCTGGCGGCGAAAACCGAACAGCATCTTACAGTTGATGCACGATTTCTGTCGGGCCGGACCCCGGAACTGCTCTGGCCGGTGATGAATTCATACGGGAAACAACGGGGTAACTGGCATGTTCCTGTTTCTCCCGCGACCGGCCTGATGGATTTCAGCCGTGCCCACTATAAGGGGGCAGCGGACGGTGAACGCATCGTTCTGCAGATGGGTGAACCTCATGCAGAAACGCTGGAGGCCGCGGATATCAGGGAAGCGACAGCGATGATGGTGGCGCATCCCGGTAGTCAGATAGTGCTGGTTACTGACTACAGTGAACGTTCAGATGAACAAAAAACGGAGGCTGCAGAAGAAGCCGGTGGTGAGGAACTGGCGCGTAAGGAAGACGAAGAGCTTGAAAAGGCAGTTAAAGCCGCTGTGCGGATGGAAAAGGATGAACATATCCCGAATAGCACAGCGGAAAAAGAGCACCTGCTGGCAGAAAGTGACCGGCAAGACCTGCCGGAAGACACCCTGCTCGACAGGGACAGCGCATGGGCAGATGTCATGAATCACGCCCCGGATATGGATAAACCCGAAAAACCCCCATTCATGAATGACGAGGCAAACATCTCCCGCCACTCCCGTCATGAGCATACCCCTGAACTGTTGCCGGAGCGTTCTAAAACGCTGGAGTAACCCCATAAAAGGAAAACCCCGAAAATCTTTCCTGAGTTTGGCGACCTGGAAGATTAACGGGGCTGTCTTCAACCACACAGGACATATTGCCCTGTGCGCAGAGTATAAAATTATGACCGGAAAAATGGAATATTTTCTGTGCACGCTGCTGTTGAGCGGCGTAAGTGCAGGTTATGGTGGATAAGTTAAATACTGCCCGGCAGATCTGGAAGCGTGCAGATCGCCGCCATCGGGGAATGCATTCAACAACCTGCAAGTGTCCGCATCCTGAATGGTTTGCGCCAAAAGATTACCGCCCCCTTCCGGGTGAACTGGGGCATGCCATGCGGCAGCTGGTTATCAGGGATAAAGTGACCGGGATCCGGCGGCTGCGCAGAAGGGTATCTCTCGATCCCTATTTCGTCTTTCTGCGCAAAGCGGTGGGACGGGTGCGTAATTTCAGACCAGAGCGGCAGGCGCTGATTGACGCTATCTTCCCGTTGCTGGTCCAGCGCGCGGATCTGGCAACCTGGATAGTGACGGCAAATGTAGGCCGACTGGCGGCAGAACTGAGTGCAAAGGATGAGGACGGCAACATCATTCCTGAGACCCGGGTAGAGCCATCACGTCTGTCCCGACTGTTACCGGAACTCGCCAGGTTCGGGATCATCGAAATACCGGATCTTGAGTGGGATCCGGTAGAAAAGTACTGGATGCCCCGACACATCAGGCTGACCGAACGCTTCTGGCAGTTATGTGGTGTGAATATAGATAAGTTACTGGCACAGCGTAATGCCAGGCTGGAAACAGAAGGGCAGACCCATGCTGAACCCGGTACGATGGCTTCTGTTCGGGAAGCGCGTAATCACTGGTATGAAAATGCTCGGATAAACACGCTTCGCCAGCGGCGTAAGAATGTGGTGCGAGGGAAACAAAGAAAACGTCTGGCTTTGCTGCCTCTGGATGAGAGGAGGCATGTCATGTCTTCCTGGCTTATCAGGACGCTGCCAAATCATGAGCTGTTCAATATGGATAGTGACAGCTTTGATCGCCTGGTCTGGCTGAATCTGAATTATCTGGAGCTTGGGGTTTCGCACGAAGCCAGCGTTTCTGATTCAGTTTATTAAATTTTCAATTTTCATTGTACCGCCTTAACTGGCGGTGATGTTGCTGGTGCAGCTATGGAAAGTTGACTGACCTGCCAGTCCTGAGCCTCTTTTGGGATGTATCCTGGGATGATGTCCTTGAGAAACTTTCTATCCACAGCTACCTGCAAATGATGAGAGCTGGCTTCCTGCATCCATTTTAACGCTTAACAGCAATACATTCCTGACCAGTGGTCAGTAAAAGAAAATATCTATAGAAGAATCAATTTTCAGTGGGATGAAAAAGGGGGCTCGATGTAGTATAAAGACATGACCAAAAAAACCATTTACTTTATTCATAGTCCCAGCCCGACATTAGGTCGTTCACCTTTACAGAAAGGGTTTTTCCCATACGCTTTTACCAGGAAATACATCCAGAGTCTTCAGAGCGAGGTGGACCGGTTGGGTCTTGAATGGAAAGTTATTGCTGACGATACGGAGTCAGATATAGAGATACTGATAGCACGCTCTCCTGCTCTTCTCGTCTGTGCCCCAGGCCTTCGGTATCAATTCTTTCATCGCGGATTCGACAAACATAAAATCATATGGTTAAACGTAATGGAGTATTTATCTGCTGATCCAAAATCTGTGATTGAGAAGCTTGCAGAGTGTGCTGCTGGTGGTTCCTGATAGAATTTTTATATTAAAAATGGTGCCTGACATACCTAAGTAGAAGAAATCCAGATGCGTAAAGCAGACCTGTAATTAAAGATATGCAGGTAGCTTTTCGTGATGAAAAACCGGCTTTTTTCCACTGTGCGAACCACATGGACATGCCCCACAATACCGAGAAGCATACGGCGCTAAAGACGAACTCAATCACATAATGCTTCATCTCATCCTCCCTGATTCTGCCTGTTGCCCTGTATGATTTTCAAGGTTCAGCCTGAGGTATCAGACTGATTCACCCAGTAAGCGTTTTCTGTAATATTTGCGTGCAACATGAATAACGACCTGGCTGTAAAGAAATCCAGCAATCGCTCCCATGATGATAACACCCGGTATACCAAAAAATTTTACACCCATGCCGGATAAGAGTGCACAGAGTGCCAGCCCGGCCCACGTTTCCCAGTGCCGGAAGGTAGAGGTATAGACTTCATTCCAACGTTTGCCACACTCTTTTGATGGCAGTTGTGAAAGTTCAGGAATGCTTCTGAGTGACCAGTAAATTTTCATGCTGATGTCCTTATTGCGATGAATAAAAACAGGAAAACATAAAACCGGCGCTTATAAAAGACATTATGCAATATTGCTGTAGCTTCTGACGTGAGGCGCGAAACAGGGATGTTATGTCCAGCGTATTGATAAGTGCCGAATTAAGACGAGTAAAATACTCGTCAGAAAGGCTGAGATTAATCATAAAATGCCCACAGCTTGCTCTATGCGGGCCTGTGCAAGCTACCTTCTGGGATATACATTAGGTTTCATGGAGTTCGACCAGAGGCATCATTAACATGAAAAATGGAAAGTTAACTAAATGGCTAAGACTAAATATAACCTGGTCCGTGGAAGCGACATCATCCGTGATGGTATGTACCTCGAACTGTCTGAGGCTGGAACATCCCCACTCAGGCAAATCGCTGAAGTCTTCTATTCCGATGTAACTCACGAGTTTTTTTTCTCATGCTACGAAGGAAGCATACCTCTGGAAGAGATTGAAAAGCTCATTATCGAAGCGAAAAAATTGCTTCCGCCAGCAAAGCAGGCGTAATGATGGACCTGAACGTCTCCTGTGTGCCATATGTGGACATAGCTAATGTCTTTTAGGAAGGAAACAATTACCATGCGTTATATTGTGTGAGCAGGCTAAACCTTGGCAAGAAATTATCATTATGGAGGGATTTTTGATGAGTTGTGAGCACTGTCAGGATCTATGTGTCAAATACGTCATCCGTCATCCTGAACACTTACGCAAGGCAATTCGTATTGCGAAGCATGCGCTTAACGAAGGGATTTTAACCGAGATTGAAGCAACTGATGAATGGAACCAATATAGCTTTAATGAGTGTGCTGAAAAGATGATATGGGGCGATATAGTTGATTATCATTTTGGATGTAAGCATTGCGGTACTCAGTTTGTATTAGGAGCTGAGACATACCATGGCAGTGGTGGCTATTGGTCACCAGAGAACGAAAAGCCATCTGCAACATTTGACTAAGTATCATTCTTGATATTCAAGAATAGTTGTTGTGGGCTGCTTCGTGCCATATGTTGACGTCGTTATCCATGTAGCGTGTTAATCTGTCAAGAGCAGGTCTAGGAAGGTTCGAATGCTTTATAGCTGCATGAATAATACAAAATGGAATGAGATCCGCATGGCAATGGTTAGCATTGAATCACCTCCCTTATGGAAAATCACTTTTCTCAATGGCTATGAATCCGCAGTTGATAGCGAGTGGTTTTACCATTTCAGTGAAGGCGGCTATTTGGATATTCAGTACCTTGATATTTTGACAAATTCAGTCGAACAGCATGCAACGGTAGGCACTATTCTTCAGGCTATTCATCTCCCTGGAATGGAGACTTCAACCGGTTATAGGATTTTGGGATACGCAGATTCGGTCAGCAATGTTGATTATCTTTAACTGGACAAAATCGTTCAATGACTTACAGGATTATTCTCCTCTTAGCGAAGAGTTGGCCTCAGCACCTCACTCTCTATTACGTGGAAGAAGAGTTACACTGAAAGCCATTAAATCAAACTCAATGCTGTCGGGCATTTTCCCACAGCGGCATCAATTCTTCAGGCAACTCTTCCTTACCAAACCCCACAAACTAATAAACAGAGCCATTTGACTCAACAATAGGCACCTCTCCCCACCCCTGATGAAACAATGCGCGATTCCAGTCCGGCTTGAGGCGTTCACCATTATATGCAGCCGCGCGTATTGAAGGAAAGTTAATAAAGAAACTTAACGGCATTCCGTCTTCTCGTGCACGTTGCAATTGCTTTGATATCCAGGCTTGGTTACGTTTGCGGAGTTTCTAGAAGAACACTAAATGTAGTCACATTCCCTCACACTTAATTTCAGATCCTATTTGTGCAACTGTTCTATTTGCGTCAAGAGGCGCTTAAAAGTATCAATAGATCCCCACAACTGATATTTCATGTCAAAATCCCATTCAGGACAACCAGCAAGTTCTGACCTGAACAGTTTCAAACCGAAGTGAATTGCAGCGATTTCATCACGGCCGCAATCTAGAGCGATACCGGCAAGTTGAGCATCACTCAGAGGTCCATACGGTGTATCCTTCCAAACTTTGTGAAAATGCCTATAAATCGTTCTAAGTGCCATTTTTTAAACAGTAGATGCAAAATTTTTAATGATTATCGTCCTGAATGCTGGAAACTTCACTGTTCTGTTCCATGTGAAATACAAAGGAATAGTACAGACACCATCAGCATACAGGGCAAATGCAAACTTCCGCCCTCGCTTATCGCGGCCCTACCTAACTTCTTAGTGAGCAACTATGTGCCAGGAGGTGGCGTAGCAGTGGGCATGAAAGATCATCTGTAATGCTTAGCAAATTGCATCGATTACAGCAATTGCCCATAATACCAGCGTTCGCCTGAAAACCACTCATCCTGATCGTCACCACCATAGTAATCTAGTGTAATACCTAATTCCTGCATACCATCCGGGAGGGTTAGCCCCCATTCCTTGGCAAGGCTACGTTCTTTGAGTAGTACTGAGGAGCCATTCTCAGAGCTACCTTCAGCGATGAAGCCTTGAAAGTATTCTTCAGAACGAAATAAACATACTTCACTGGTAAACATATCCGGAAGGCAAATAACGGCAGTAATGCGAGGTGTATCACCGCAATCTGCTGTCGCGTGTATCAAGTTAGAACAAGCATTAATCAAGGCCTGTGCACACTCTGCTTTAGTTTTTTGTTTGCTGTGTTTTCCTTGAATAAGATTAATTTCTACTGGAATTTTAAAATTCCAGTATCGCTCGTTTATTGAAAAAATTGCACGTTCTGGGTTACGAAAGGATTCAGCCCAACGGTTAAGTGATTTTATACGTCGGGGAATGTTACGAACTTTTGTACGATTATCCCTGCCTAAACGCCTGCTCATCTTTTCAACTTCCTTATTTTAGATTGGCTATGGTTTTATACGAATAATTATTGTTTATTCAATTTATATTCCAACTGATGGCTTAACTATATTCAAACTATATGCTCCACACAAGAACGCCCGCTTCACGCCCTGAGACATTCGAGAAGCTTTTTATGGCTTGAGTAAGGGCGAGGGTAGATCGTAGTAGAGCAGAGCGTAATGGGAAGTGGTAGGGTGAATATCTTTCAGATGTGAATATCGATGAGTTCTGAAGGGAAATTAGACATCATTTAGTTACAACAAACGGCAGTATCTGCTTAACCTGAACATCTGAATCTACCACCCAGCCCCTCCACACTGAACTCCCGGGCTAAGACTTTAGCATTGCGCCCCTCTCAGACAGGAACCAGGCTGTTCTGAAACTCCGAGTGCTCATTGACAGGCCGCCCCGCCGGGCCGAAGGCCCGTATATTTTAAGTAAGTATCAATGCTTGTTGTAACTATGACTTGTAAAATCTTTCCTGCTTGATATTTCTTTCAACTCCAACCATGAGGCTAATAAGCTGCTGACGGGATCGTAGTTTAAAAGCGTCCGGCAGGGCAAAGATGCTGGGAATACCGTTAATTACCTGTAATATTGGCTTCTGTTTTATTAGTGAACTGTAAATCTCAATGTCGGGCGTGCAGGATGAGTGAGAAAGGGAAAAACTGGATTAAAGCTGA
Organism: Pantoea cypripedii; assembly: GCF_002095535.1. Taxonomy (NCBI): domain Bacteria; kingdom Pseudomonadati; phylum Pseudomonadota; class Gammaproteobacteria; order Enterobacterales; family Erwiniaceae; genus Pantoea; species Pantoea cypripedii. The sequence continues at coordinate 416,276 of NZ_MLJI01000002.1, read as the reverse complement.
AGATGTGGCGCGCCTGGCTGGGGTGTCGCGTTCAGCAGTATCACGCACTTTTACTCCCGGCGCCTCGGTCGCAGAGAAAACACGCGCCAAGGTCATGCATGCCGCTGAACAGCTGGGCTACCAGGTCAATATTATCGCCCGTACCATGAATACCGGCAGCAGCAACTTTATCGGTATCGTGACAGCAGGCTTTGATAATCCCTTTCGCAGCAAGCTGTTAACTCCCCTGGTCCATCAGCTTGCATTGCATGGCTTTATGCCATTACTGATGAACGCGGATGATCCTGAGCAGCTTGCGCCATCTCTGAAGCAACTTCTGAGCTACCACGTCGCGGGCGTCATTATTACCTCCGGCGCCCCCCCCTTGTCACTGGCAGAAGAATATCTCTCGCGCAAGATTCCGGTCACGCTGATTAACCGCCACGCTGATCTGAAAGGCTGCGATCGCGTTGCCAGTGATAATGCGCAGGGAATGCAGCTGATGGCCGAATATTGCCGGGAGCAGGGCTGGCATAATATTGGCTTTATTGGCGAGGACCGCAGTAATTTCAGTACTTCAGAACGCTATAATGCGCTGATCTCTTCCATGCCCGATTTATCGGTCAGCACACGGTTTATAGCGGGCGGAGGGTATGATGCAGGCCGCGCAGCCGCCATTGAACTCTTTACCTGCCAGGTGCTGCTGTGTGCCACCGACATGCTCGCGCTGGGAGCAATGGATGGTCTTCGCTCACTCAATGCTTCTGAAAAATCGCCCGCCGTGATTGGTTTTGATGACATTCCTCAGGCCAGCTGGGCCCCGTATCAACTGACGACAATACAACAGGATACCGACGGACTGGCACAGCAGGCGGTCGATCTTCTGGTAACCCGTATTGCTCAGTTCGACCTGCCTTCCCGCCATCGTGCAGTACCGGTGAAACTAATTATTCGTCATAGTGCATAATGGAAAATTAGTTTTATGCGGATTCGGTCACAGATTAATCCCTGAATTATCGCCAGACTCCTTTCAGCCCTGAGGGGCTAATTTTTTGTCGCATATTGCACACGTGTGCAATTTTGAGGAGATGTTATGGCAGCCTATGAAAAAGATTCGCTGCAGGCGCGTTACCGCTTCGCCTGCAGTCTTGCTGAAGCAGGGGGAAAACTGGCTTATGAGTTCTATCAGCAACGGGATCAGCTGAAAACTGAGCACAAAGGAAGTGACTTACAGGATGTGGTCAGCCGTGCCGACCGTGAGGTGGAATCCTTCGTCAAATCGCGTATTGCGCAGGCTTTTCCGGAGGATGGATTCCTTGGTGAGGAGGGGGGGACGGCTGATGCTGGCAGGTGCGTACTGTGGGTGGTTGACCCTATTGACGGGACCAGCTGTTTTCTCAACGGCCTGCACACCTGGTGTTTATCTCTGGCGATCGTCGTCGAGGATGAACCGGTGATTGGAGTAGTCTACGACCCGAATCATCATGAATTGTTTCATGCCCTGCGGGGCGGCGGTGCATGGCTCAACAACCAGAAAATTGAGCCACATCAGGCGACTACAGTTGCTGAAGGGGTAATGGGAGTAGGGACTTCGCATCGCGTTTCATCATCAGATTTTCTGCCCTTCATCGATCAGCTGTTACAGCATGGCGGCATGTTTGTACGCAATGGCTCCGGTGCGTTGATGAGTGCCTGGGCAGCAGCCGGGCGCCTGATTGGTTACTACGAACCTCATATGAATCCCTGGGATGGATTACCCGGTATCGTGCTGATGCGCGAAGCAGGAGGAACCACAAATAATTATCTGGCAGCAGAGGGTATTGCGCACGGCAACCCGGTATTAATGGCAAGTAAATCGCTTTATCCACAATTACAACAATGGGTTAAACAACCCTTACTTTAACCTGCATGGGTATGGCACCTGATTCTGTACTCTACACAATACGGAATTTGCCTTCAGGGATGAAATACAGCAATCAGTCTTGCCTCCGCCCGACGGAGACAAAATGATGTCTGCATTATTCAGTTTTTTCCGTGCCAGCCCGGAGAAGCACGCTGGCTCCTTCAATGATAAACACTTCCGCTTTGTACGGTGGCAGACGTTTCTGGCCATGACGCTGGCTTACGTAACATTCTACGTGTGTCGCCTTTCTTTCACCGTTGCTAAAAGCGCACTGGTGGAGCTGGGTATATCACCGTCAGAGCTTGGCATGATTGGTTCCGCACTGTTCTTCAGCTATGCCATTGGCAAACTGGTTAACGGTTTCCTTTCCGATCACGCTAATGTCGTGCGCTTTATGAGCCTTGGTCTGCTCCTCAGTGCAGGTATGAACCTGATGATGGGCATGACCACCAACGCCATGCTGCTGGCTGTTTTCTGGGGCATTAACGGCTGGGCACAATCGATGGGGGTGGGTCCATGTGCTGTATCACTGGCACGCTGGTACAGCACCAGAGAACGGGGCACGTTTTACTCAATCTGGTCGACCGCGCATAACATTGGTGAAGCCATGACGTACATGGTCATCGCTGCCGTGATCGCCGGCTACGGCTGGCACATGGGCTATCTGTCAACGGCTGCACTGGGTGCAGTGGGAGTGGTGATCATGCTGATTTTTATGCGTGATTCACCGCAGAGCAGTGGCTTTCCGTCGATTCATGAAATCAGCAATGAACCCATGGAAGAGGAAGAGGCGAAAAGCTCCATTCTGAAGAATCAACTGATGGCCCTCCGTAATCCGGCACTCTGGACGCTGGCGCTGGCTTCTGCGTTTATGTATATCGACCGTTACGGAGTGAATTCATGGGGGATCTTCTTCCTGCAACAGGGGAAGGGTTACACCACAGTTGAAGCCTCCGCCATCATTGGCGTTAACGCTATCGCGGGGATCATCGGTACCATCCTGGCGGGCATGCTATCGGACCGCTTCTTTGCCCGCAATCGCAGTATTATGGCGGGGTTTATCAGCCTGCTGAACACCGGCGGATTTGCCCTGATGTTGTGGTCACCGCACAGCTACTATACCGATATTCTGTCTATGGTGATTTTTGGTGCCACCATCGGTGCACTGACCTGTTTCCTCGGTGGCCTGCTGGCCGTGGATATCTCTTCGAGAAAGGCGGCAGGCGCTGCACTGGGGACCATTGGCATTGTCAGTTATGCTGGTGCTGGTTTTGGCGAGTTTTTGACCGGCATTATCATCGATAAAACCTCGGTGATTGAAAATGGCAAAAAACTCTATGACTTTCACACACTGTCCCTGTTCTGGGTGGCAGCCGGTATCGTTTCCGCGTTGTTATGCTTTATCACCGCAGTGATGGTGGCCAGACGTAACGCCAGCGAACACCGCACCCTTTATTCATCTTAATTACACCCAATAAGGAAGACATTATGATGCCACGCAGACATCAGGCTGCTGCACGCCTGTGCATTGCCGGAGCACTGTGGTTAAGCGCAACGCAGGTGTATGCCGAAGCGCAGTATCAGCTGGAAAAAGTGGTGGAGCTGAGCCGCCACGGCATTCGTCCACCCACTCCTGGCAACCGAAAAGATATGGAGGCCGCAACACATCGGGCCTGGACAACCTGGACAACACATGACGGTGAACTGACCGGTCATGGCTACGCAGCGGTGGAAAATAAAGGACGCTGGGAAGGGGAGCAATATCGTCATCTGGGTCTGCTGACATCAGGCTGTCCGCAACCGGATGATGTATACGTGCGCGCCAGCCCGCTGCAACGCACGCGTGCGACGGCACAGGCACTGGTTGATGGGGCTTTTCCGGGGTGTGGCGTTGCAATTCATCGCGTGGATGGGGAGGACGACCCGTTGTTTCAGACTGAAGCGTTTCCGGCGACTCGTACCGATCCGGTCAGACAACGGGCTGCGGTCAGCGCTGCGGCTGGCAACCTGAAGGCGCGACAGCAGGCTTTGCAGCCCGCGATTCAGGCACTGAAAGTGGCAGTGTGCAGTCCGGGTACCGACTGTTCATTTTTCGAAAAACCGTGGCAAATCAGACAAAGCGATAGTGGCAAAACCTCAGTCGACGGTTTAAGTGTGCTTGCCAATATGGTGGAAACCCTGCGTCTGGGCTGGAATGAGAATCTGCCACTGAATCAGCTGGCATGGGGCAATATCACTTCGTCTCAGCAAATCACGGATGTCTTACCCCTGTTAACTGCCAATTATGATCTTAGTAATGACGTGCTTTACACCGCGCAAAAACGCGGATCGATTCTGCTGAATGCGATGCTGCAGGGGATTGAGCAGGGCGTTAACAAAACCGATGACGTTATGCCTGACACACATTGGTTACTGCTGGTCGCCCATGACACGAATATCGCAATGGTACGAACGTTGATGAGATTCAGCTGGACGTTATCGGGTTATACGCGCGGGAATATTCCCCCAGGCAGTAGTCTGGTGTTCGAACGCTGGCGCGATACAAAAAGTGGCGAGCGATTCCTTCATGTTTACTTCCAGGGACAGAGTCTTGATGATTTACGTCTTTTGCAGGCGATCGATCACACGCACCCGCTGTTGCGACAGGAGTGGAGCCAGTCAGATTGCCGCATTACAGCGGTGGGAACACTCTGCCCGATGAAGACTGCTGTCAGTGCGTTAAGCAAAAATCTTGATCATAGGGCGATAACGCCTGTGAGTTATCAGTAGCGTTACGGACAGCAGGGGACTTTACCTGCTGTCATGTCATACAGAACGAGCAGATGGCTTCACTTATTTCGATAAGCTACAGCGTTCATTTCTGATTTATTTGGCGAATTGACAGGACACAAAGAGGATGCCAGGTGAGTTGTTAATTTCACAGCTAGCAGGGTATTCAGAAAAAAAAAGCAGGTACGCTCGGAAGGAACAGTAAATCAGCTATGTGGCCAGTTTTAACCACATAACTGATAAAGTGGTTTAAATCAGGAAATCATCCAGAGATTTACCGCTTTCGATTGCTGCTTTAATCGGAGCTGGCGTACGTCCCTGACCAGTCCAGTTCTTTTCCTGGCCATTTTCATCGGTATATTTATACTTGGCCGGGCGAGGGGCACGTTTAGCACGCGGTTTGCCTGATCCTTGCAGGGACCCCAGCAATTCGGATGGATCAATACCTTCTTCCAGAAGCAATTCGCGATATTTAGCCAGTTTCTCTTCTTTCTCGCGAACAGCAGCTTCTTCTGCATGACTTTCTTCACGACGTTCTGCAACAACAACGCTGAATTTTTCCAGCATCTCTTCGAGATCAGCCAGTGCAAGTTCCCGTGCCTGCGCGCGCAGTGTTCGAATATTATTTAACGCCTTAAGTGACTCACTCATGTCCGTCTCCAGAACCTGGGTTATAGAATATCAACTAATAGTGTCCTCATGATTATGAAGACTGCTTCGATTCGATTATATACACCTGGTACATTACAGCAAAGCAGAAGGCAATGCGAATAGCGGCAAGAAGTCTGATTTTTATCCTGATCAGTAAGAGAGTTCTTTTAATCACCTTCGTTACTCTGTAACCGGACTATTTTTATCAGAAATAATCTGAATTACTGCAAGGAAACGTAATTTTCCCTATAATTCAGAACTGTTAACGCAGTCGCAAATCATTCACGATGATAAAATCCCGTTTCGAACGATTGTTCTCGTTGATTAAGTAACCCCCCTCCCATTCATACGATAAAAAGCAGATTGATCTGGCAACAGAGATAGTTGATTAAGGTAATACAATGCAGATTGAAGATTTGTATCAGAAAATCGGGCAAATCGTTTTTAGCTGTGGTCCGGACAATGCCACCGAGCTGTACGTAAAAGCAACATTGTTTCCGGCAGAGGAGGGTGGTGAATTTGAATTCGATTATCTGGATGAAGATAGTGAACCAGACTGGTTTGATCCTGACCCGCATGCCGTAGCCGACTTGTCTGATGCACTAAGAGAGTTGCAGCGCATTTTTATCGAAGAAAATACGAACAGGGGTATGGCAATCTGGACCAGATGCTCGATTACTGTGAATGTTCCTGAAGAAAATATAGACATCGATTTTCAATATGAATAAACCCATCAGCACATAGGTCGGGGCAATACTGGAGCAGTTCTTAATTACAGGGAGGGGTAACGTGTGATTACTGAATCGATGACAGAGAAATCGGGGCATCTGGCATGGTGCGCTCTGGTTGCTCTTGAGCTGGCCAGGCATGACGGACAGATAAGCTCCGAGTCTCAGGAGAATATTTTTCTGACACGCTGGCTGGCCACTGCTCTCAAACAACATCGTTTCCCACGTGAAGTGGCGACAGATATTCAATGGCTGCTGAAGCAGGGCAGGATGCTCGGCACAAGAGCCAGACTGCGGCATAAAATCGATTATCTCTGGCGCTCCTGCACCGGCGACCTGACACAGCAGAATGATTTATTCCGTCTGACCTATGCGATCGAAACAGCAAAACAAATGCAATGGGTATATCGGCAACTCAGTGACAGAGAGTGGTCCGGGCGCAACGCTGTACCGATAAACCAGAATGTAAATGGTATTTATCTGCCCCGAACATCACTAAATACCGCGTTCGATGATGAAGGAAAGCAAATTACTCCCCTTACAGCAAGACTCACTGGCAACCTGGCAGGACTGGATAAACTGTTAAACCGGTGTGGATGGCGTCGTGAACTTGCTGATGGGGACAAATCCTCATCGGTTTATCTGTTGTTGGCCAACGCTGAAAACTTCGTTTCTGTATGCCCGGCTGATGACTCTTAAGCATGTGCTCGTGTTAGGTTTCAACAGGCTCCCGTCATATTTCCGGGTTTTCAATTCTGGCTATTAGATTTTCGCCATGATTACGTATATTGCCGACGGCCCGGCTCACCGGATGCCAGGCAAAAGCTGTTTCAGGAAGAACACCATGGTGAATGATCTCTTCAGCACGTTCTGAACGGGTTTCATTACTCAGCCATTCTCGTACTGCGTCTGGATAAAGTACCAGTGGACGCCGATCGTGTATGTCGACCATGCCCTGATTACTGTCCGCCGTGACAATCACGAATCCTTCGCGGCCATGATCTTCATTGAATGGTGCCCTGCCAATAGCAGCAAAAAATAGTGGCTGCTTATCAGCGCGGTATATGAAGTAGGGTTGTTTTTTGTTGCCGTTTTTTTTCCACTCATACCAGCCATCTTCGGGCACAACCGCGCGGCCCCGACTCCAGAGCGGCTTAAACATACGACTGGAGGCGGCTGTCTCGCCGCGGGCATTGATGAGAGGCTGCTTCTGCCACCATTCCGGACCGTAACCCCAGAATACAGGGTCGAGGAATAGACCTTCATTCCTGGCATTAAGCAGCAATACCTGTCTACCGGGGGCAACATTGAAGCGCCCGATTGGCTCAGGGTCATAAAGTATCTCATCAGGCCTGATACCCGCAGCTTCAAAATAATCATCCCGGCTGCGGTACTGGGCGAAGCGTCCACACATAGCCACCTCCTGATTAAAGGATAGCGCTATACAGACTCCGGCAGGGCAGCGCGATGCGGGATATCACTGATTCGTTTTATCTCATGGGTCACCACACCCACGATACGTATATCTTCCGCCAGGACCTGACCGCTATCAGTGACGATACGCCACGGGTTAATAAGCACCGTTCCCCATTCATAATTATCGGATATCTCCAGCAACACTCTGCTACCATCACCAGGGGATTTGTACTCGTCAATGATGCAGCGCTCTCCGCCACACTCGACCAGATAGCAGGTTTCACTGGTTGGCAGAATCTGCGCCAGCTTTTTTAGTACGAATGTCACTTCGCGACGGGCAGGTCCGAGTACCGTGTTGTGTATGCCGGAGACAACATTTCCCGTTTCATTGCCCATGATTTCTGAATCCCCTGTCCTGCGAACCATATTTTTCCCTTCCCGCTTTGATTGAGACCATCAACGACGCGCATCAGCGCCTCGCTGTTGGCCTGTGGACTGTATTCGTCAAAGAGATTTAGCTGAGCCACACCCTGGCTGAAAAAATCCCCCAGCATGACGCCGGCTTTCATATACCGATGGCCATCTATCCAGATACGATCGAGCGCATCCATAGCAACACGCACGATGTCACGTGTGTCATTTGATGGTGTGAGGAGTTTTCCCGTAATCTGGTTGCCGTAGAACACCTCGTTTTCAGCGTGGGGGCTGGTACGCAGGAAAACGGAGATCTGCCTGCAATACTGTTTTTCCTCCCGCAGCTTCTCAGCCGCGCGTTCAGCATAGGCACACACTGCCTGGCGCATATCCATGAAATCCGTAATACGTGAACCGAAGGAACGGGAACAGACAATCTGCTGTTTAGTCGGGGCAAACTCTTCCAGTGCAAGGCACGACTCGCCGCGCAGTTCCCGGATGGTTCTCTCCATGACCACACTGAAGTGCTTGCGCATCACCCAGGCAGAACTTTCTGCCAGCTCAAGCGCTGTCTCGATGCCCATCAGGTTCAGTTTTTTGCCAATGCGTCGTCCGATCCCCCAGACATCTTCCACTGCAACATGTGCCATCAGCTTCCGCTGCCGGTCAATATTTGAGAGATCAACCACGCCGCCAGTTTTACTCCATGTCTTAGCCGCGTGATTAGCCAGTTTCGCCAGAGTTTTGGTCGGTGCGATACCCACCCCGACAGTGAGGTGCGTATCCCGCAGCACCCGTTCTCTGACCATTCTTCCGAATTGCTCCAGCCCGATACAGTTCCGTACACCGGTCAGATTCAAAAAAGCTTCATCGATCGAGTAAATTTCTACGGCTGGTGCCATTTCTTCGAGCGTGGTCATCACTCTGTTCGACATATTGGCATACAACGCGTAATTCGAACTGAACACCTGCACCCTGTGGCGGCGCAGGTCATTTTTCATTTTGAAATACGGATCGCCCATTTTTATTCCGAGGACTTTGGCTTCAGCCGAACGGGCAATCACGCAGCCATCGTTATTGCTGAGCACAACAACCGGACGTCCTTTCAGGTCTGGCCTGAACACGGTTTCGCAGGAAGCATAAAATGAATTCACGTCAACGAGGGCGAACATGTTCAGTGTGTCGACTTGATTACGTACATCACCACACCAAAGACATCGAGCTGATCTTCGTCGCCTATGATAATGGGTGTATAGGCGCTGTTCATCGGAACCAGCTGAACGGTGGGACGCAGTTGCAGACGTTTGACGGTGAACTCACCTTCAACAGCGGCAACAACTATCGCCCCATGTTCAGCTTTGACAGAGCTGTCGACCACCAGCATGTCACCATCACTGATCCCGCCGTCAATCATCGAATCACCACTGACCTTAATGAAATAAGTCGCGCTGGGCCGCTGAACGAGTAAATCGTTCAGGTCGAGTTGCTGCTCAACATAGTCCTGCGCCGGTGACGGAAAGCCACAGGGAACGCGCTCAATGAAAAAGGGTAGGGCCAAAACAGCGCGGATTTCTGCAGGTCGGTACATCTTCATGGTGGCAATCTCATTACATACTGTATATATAAACAGTAATATTAAATCAGGGGATCGATCAAGTCTGGTTACGCTACTTTTCAGGAAGAGATTGTCAGAGAAGGGAATTTAGTTTCCAGCAGTGGCCGGAAATGGCTGTTTTTAACGTAGGGAAAGGCTGTCCCATCCTAACATTATGATTATTGGTTCATTTTATGAGCATAAACATTGATGTACGCTTTAATGGCGTAACGATTCGCTTACGGTTCAAAGAGGCATGAGTCTGACCAACGAGATACGGAAGAGGGGGAAATTTTAAGATTTAAAATGTAGACGAGCATGTTCAGTGAGGCCTGAGATTGCATAACTGATGCTCAGTAATAGCAGCAAGTTTGCTCTCACGCTGTGTTCTATACACCAGCTAAGCCGTCACAACATCAGTGACGGATCTGAGCCAGGTCTTCATCTGACAGTCCGGTAATTTCCTTTACTGACTGAAGAGACATACCGGTTTTGATTAACTTGCTGGCCACTTCCAATTTACCTTCTAATTTGCCTTCCAGCCTCCCTTTTTCTTCACCCATTTGCATACCTTCCTGGCGGCCTTTCTCAATACCCTTCTGTTCAAGCTGCTGTGCAATTGTCATCAGTTCATCCTCATGCTGTGGCACTCTCTGCGCCAGATTACGTATGAAGGTTTCGGCGTCATCAGTCTCTCCCGCCTGTACCAGGTAGTTTATCAGCGAAATCAGCTGCTGTCCCGTCAGATGGCCGGTCAGTAAAGTGACCGCCAGCCTGTCCAGCAGGTCGGCCAGATCACGCCGATGAATGTGCTTCTGCAACAGGGTAAGCGCTGCCATGCTTCGGTGGTTCATGATGTCATCATCAGGGATTACAGTGACATCTACCAGAGGGAACGAACTCCCGTAGAGACGCCCTGCAAGCTCCGGATCGTCAAACTCCTGCAGCCAGTCGGTAGAAAACGGATACGGGCTGCGCTTACCGGTATAGAACAGTACCGGAATAACAAGCGGCAGCTTTTTATGGCCAGCATCAAGATGACGCTGCATAGCAGCCACCGCATATCGCATCAGACGGAATGCCATGTGCTTATCAGGTGTGGACTGGTGTTCAATGAGTACCTGTATGTAGCCATCGCCTGCGGTCGTTTTCAGACTGTAGAGTACGTCGCTATAGTAAGCGCGGAGGTTTTCCTCAACAAAACTGCCAGACTCAAGTTTAAGCGTGCTCAGATCGCAAATTGCGCGCAGCTCAGCAGGCAGATGTAAATCGATAAAATCTCTGGCTGTGTCAGGTTGCGTCAGGAACGCCTTAAAGGCCGCGTCATGCGGTACAGGTGTCGGCTTTTTCATAATCAGATCCATCCAGACTGGAAACTCTATGGTATCACAGTGAGTCTGGATCACCTGCATCCGGGCAGAAGCAGCTTATTCCCCGTATTCACGCAACTGAATATGAATCCATGAAATCAACCATCGCACCGCTGTGAGCATCGACGTGCCGGATATAGCGCATCACCGTTTCCGGTTTTTTCCACGTACCTTCCTGCATAATCTGCGCTGTACTGTACTTTTTCGCCGCCATGTCCACTGCAGCACCCACTCGGGTGCTGTGTCCGGTCCATCCGCGGTAGCGGTTTTTGTTCGGCCGGGCACCATGCTCCGGGCCGGCCTCACGCCAGGCCCGGATAAAAATATCTTCCAGTGCCCGCGTTGAAAGCGGCTCAGCCGTAATGACGGTTGCCTTATTGGAACGGTGTACCGGTCCGAAGATGAAAGCATCCGGCTCGGATATCAGCCCCGATATGGTCAGCCATTCAGTCAGCCGCTGAGAAGACAGCTCTCCCAGAGCCTTGATTAAACCGCCGGTCATTACGATGGTTTTGGTCCAGGCCACGTCAAGAAGAATACGCCCGTCGGCAGCACGCGCGACGTCCCGAACACGCAACCGGCCAAGCTCACTGAGGCGCAGCAGCGTCGCATAGGCCACATGAAGAAAGGCCAGGTCACGGACCTGCATCAGGCGGGAGGATCCAGTCCATTTCCGGTCAAGGGTCAGCAGGTCGCCGATGCGGAAGGGAATAGCCTGTCCCGCACGTTCACCGGAGATGACCGCCGTGCGGTTGATTTTCTTAACGGCACGGAAAATCAGCGGGGAGGTTCCCGGGGGCACAAGTCCAGCGTTACGGTGTAACATAGATATCAGCGCCGCGTGCGTGCCAATGGTGGAAGAGGCACGGCCGATCGATTGCAGATGATGAAGGTAATCGCGCAGGTCGGCGGGTGACATAGGCAGAAAGCAGCGCCCATGTTCAGCGGCCCAGCGGCTGCAGATCCGCATCACGCTCAGCAGCTGATTCCAGGTATTGGATGAAAAAGCCTCTCTGTCCCGGACAAATTCGCGTAACCGATCGGCAATGTCGCCGTCCTCTACAGGTAACAAGGCCAAAGTGGAGGTTATGTCTGTCATATTGTCCGTTTTATGTGCGATCCAGCTGATGGCGTCGCTACGTAAATTCTGGCTTCCTTTGCTGGGAAGACCCCTGCAGATTTTACGTAGCGCTGCCTTATTTGTGAGCAGTGGTATCAGTACCAGGTCATGATAATCCCGCCACCCACGTCATCATACCCGGATCCTCCTGAGGATCCTAACTTCATATAAATCCTATTATATGAAGTTAGGATCGTAATCACTGATCCACACTTGAAGGTGTTGAAGAGCAAGGGACAAACTAATTAAAGGTAATCTGTTTGAGCAGGAAAATAACAAGTATATTTTGATTCATATAAAAAGTGGTGTTAATCCATCTCACGGTGCGCTTATTTTAAATATAATAAAGATTAAGAATGCCGTCGAAATTAAATTTATCTGATATTAATAGTTGCTGATATTATTCATTCAACATTGCGCACCCTCCGGCCATCATTTATTGCTTGAGTGTTGCCATTTGCGATTAATAAGTGTTGGCAATTACGATTCAATACGTTATGACTATATACGTTTTCAGCCCTTGAATTTAAACCAACGCTTTACTGATAAAAGAGCTGGAAGTAACGAATAACGGATTAACGGATTCTGTTGACTTATTTACTTGTGAGCTGGAATCGTGAATCGATTTCGACGGCCTTATTTGCCCGGACGGAGAGGGTGACAGGTGAGTCACGGCGCCCGGCCCCTCAAAGGTTTGACCCAAAAGCGTTCCAAAGTATTGATTTAACATAGCACTATCCGATGTGAATACTGGCTCACAGGCTGGGCGGCATGATTGAAGAGGGCATTTTAGATTGAGCAGCTACCATACACCTGAAATTCCTTAAAATGATGTTTAATCACGCCTTCTCCACTGATTCAGCAGGCGCGGCGAGTGTTTTTTTGCGTCCGGACCCCATCCCTCGGGATGGCACTGGCAGGAATTAAACTGTGGTGTGCGGTCAATACCCCATGAATGATCGCGATGAATTGTTAGTTTTTCAGGCTTTGTGCCCGGCTTAACTAGGAGTAAAGTATCTTAAAATGCTAGAAAATAGTAACGACGTTGTTTGAGGGATGGTGAATGGACGCCAGTATTCATATTTACAGCGATAAAGACGATGATCAGGAGAGGGCACTGGCTCACGAGAACGCCCTGGAGATTTATGCTAATGACTGCGGACAGTTGCCTTTTGGCAATCTTGACCCCAGAGCATTCGAATTAATCATCCGGGATTTGTTTGATGAGAAAAAAGGTGAGGCGACCTGGGACTGGTATGATACGGCCTTTCGGATTAATGATGGCTCTGATCACGGCATCGACGTACAGCTAATGAAAGACCGTGTGATCGCGGGAATCGTGCAGTGCAAACGCTACAGTTCAAAAGCGTTTACCATGCCTGAAGTACGCGATGAGTGGATAAAAATCTGTCTGCGCAGTCTGCTAATAAAAGATTTGCTTCCTCCTGACGGTCTGCCGTTTCGCTATATTCTGGTGGTTTCTGATAATGTCAACGGTGAAACACTGCAATATTTCCAGCGAAACACTACTGCGCTGGACGATTTCATCAATCGGAAAACGGATTACCTTAAAGCACTAGTTGCCGTCAGGAACAAATATGCGTTACTCAGCAATTCCCAGCTGCTTAAGGAAAAAACCGGTCAGGCATTATATGACATGGTGCATCTGCAGTTTGAGCGGCTGAATATTAAGCTTTACACCCGTGAATCGCTCTCGCCACTTGTGCGTGCGTCCGACAACCTCATGGGCATCTACTTTCGCCGTGAAGTGGTTTTTTTCTCTAAAAGAGCGTTCTGGATTTTTTCCGTGAGGTTTATCCGGAGGGTGCTATCGCGGCGGATGTACGCGCCAAGCATGCGGAAAACGTTTATACCCATTACGGAAATGAAAACCTGTTATCTGCAGGGCGTCTAAACGCTTTTATTTTTCCGGCGGGCGAAAAGATATCTGTGCGTATGCTGGGTGATTTCCTCAAAGAGAAAATGCCTGAGGTGGCCGGAAATTATCCGGTCATGCTGGTCTGCCCCGCGAATGCGTTTGACCCTGCTGATCTGTGCTCCATTGACACGCTTATCAGTGACTTTCAGGGCACCGTTATTTTACAGGCCGGCTGCGGTATCGTGTCCGGCGCCGTGCTAAACACCTGGAAAAACGACGGGTGGCTTTGTGCTGATAGCGTAGGGCTTTTTCCAGAAAGGGCTCAATATCAGGCGGGCTGGTGCTGGGCAAAGTCCGGCGCGGGCGATATTCACCGATTTATTTTACTGGAAACCTGCGACTGCGATGACTCGCTGAGCTATGCAGGGCGCGCGCTTCGCCTTGCGTTTAATGACGTCAATCTCTGGCCCGTTCTGAACACTGATTATTACACCCCTGCCGGTTCTTCCTGCACAGTACTGGATGACCGTCTCTCCCTGAGTATTGCTGATGACGGCCGCCGACGGCCCAACGTTCTTCTGGTCTCTTCATCCTGTGCACTGACGCAGGAGTGTTTTAACGCACAAATCCGCCGTTTTGAGAACCTGCGTCAGAAGCGTTTTCTAGGGGTCATTTTCTGCCATCAGTCACAGGTGGAGATTACGGACGGCATACGTTATGCCTCAGGCATTTACCCAGCCAGTGCAGGTAATGATCTTTTGCACGCCGACAAAGGGCCGATACCTGCCCTGTTAATCCGGGATAAGGGCGTGACCTGTGCGATGTTCTGCCTCCGGCTATATTCGGAGAACGATGAATTTACCGCGACATCCTGTTACATGTGGCAATGGCTCAATGGGTGTTTTTACGAGGTAGGTGATGGTATACAGCTTGAGCTTCAGCGGGTGCTGCTGGATCCCTTCACTGACCCCCCGCAATGCCTTATACAGGAGGGGGTGAATGCATTTCGGCACGCGCTCGTGACATGTAAACCCCCATATGCCGGCTATTTTGTTCATTATGCACTGAGCGGGCCCAGGTCTTATGTCTATCCGCAGGTGAACACATTCCTTCAACAGCGCCGAGGCATGCGTAAAGTGATCAGAGCGCTAAGCTACCTTTCAATGCACCCCAGCGTCAGCTGGAATGGTAATCAAGCCGTGACGGGTCATCTTTTATGGAACGGTGTGGGGACACCTGAGTCCGTGATGGGATGGTTACCTGATGAAATGAGTGACACACAGGTTGACGCAATACTGACCCGGTGGATACAGGATGGGGGGGAGCATTGCGATCTGAGCGTGTTTGCTGATGTGGAAGAGGACCTGCCTTCACACGGTCGTTCAATCCGACAGGATCTGACTCGCGCCAATATTGCTGAACCAGCGGCGGAGGCTGATTCTTTCGCTGCGCCACGTTCAACGCGCAGAGCCTGGCTTTTCCCCCTTAATCCTCTGCTCAGCCGGACGCGAAATGACGATCCGGCTGAGCTTGAGCGCTATCTGAGTAGTTTATGGACGGTAAAAAATGGATAGTCTGATTGCTGAATTTGAAGCAAAAGCGACCTTTGCCGGATTCTTCAGGAAAACATTGCCGGTGGAATACCTTGCGGGTATGTCTGAAGGCAGTCTTTACTGGGAATCCGAATATGCCTGCATGCTGCTGTGGCCTTTAAACGCGAAGCCTGAGCAGATGGAAAGAGAATTGATCGTCAGCGAGAAGATTGCGGACGCGATGGCCCGGGTTCGTGAAGGCACGGGTAGGGTCATCGATGCAAGCGTAATATATGCGATGCCGTCAGTTCACGGTGTACCTGATGGCCTGATTACAAAAGTTGAGCAGAATACCCGTCTGGTCAGAAAGCATTTCGTGTGGATGGAAAATGGGGAGTGGAAACGCACCGGTCGCGTCACAATGCTGGGGCTTGCACCGCTGGAGCAGCGGGAGATCGCTGCCGGAGACCTGAGGGTCACAGGCAGCACGCAAGCGCTTCTGGCTGAATTTGAGTCGGGAAATTCCCCGCGTGCTATCGCCCTGAACCATGGAAGTAAGTGGGAGAGCGGCGATGTATAATCTTCAGATATTAAACGTGACGATCAGCCGGTTTAGGGGCATACCCGGAGAGGTGACCATTCCGCTTAACACGGGGCTGACAGTTATTTATGCCGCAAATGGTACGGGAAAAAGCACGCTTTGTCAGGCGGTGGAATGGTTACTGACGGGCACATTACCAGACGTTTCAGAAAGTTCGCTTACCTGTAAGTGGGGAGATGGAGAAACCTTTGTTGCCGCAGACTGCATTATTAGCGGTCAGCAGTACCGGTTAAAGCGCACGCTGAAGGGACTGGAGAAGTACGACGGACAGGTCATCACTCAATGCAACACCCTGTCTCTTCTTAGCCTGCTTTCTCCGGAGGAAATTGGTGCGGGCAAGAACCGTCCCCAGGCGGTCCTGACAAAGCAGGCTTGGCTTCGCAATAGCCGGTGGCTTTATTCTAATGCCTTATCCCTGTTGGTGGATGAATCGCAAGCCGATCAGCGTTCACAGGTCTTTGCCAACATTCTGGGGTACGGACATCTCATACCCCTACAGCAGTCCATCAACAGTTATCTCCAGTATCTGCCCGGTGTCAGCCAGCTGACACAGCGGCTAGACCGTCTCCGCGAAGAGCTCCGCGCCGTCGATGAGGCTGAAAAAGCAAATGAACCTGCATCAGATGCGGCTGAGCTGATTTCGCAGCTTGCCGTCAGCCTGGATTCCGGGCAGGACAGTTCAAATCATGAAACTTTCCTTGAGCGTGCACAAACGGATATTGCGAAATACAGACGTGAGACGGAAGGTTACGGAGCCGTCTGTCTTGAGGTGTCCTCTCGATGGGAAGCCTTTGAGCATGCCTCCGGAGAGGAGCTGCAGCTACGCACCCGAATCCATGCGCATCGCACTGCATGGCAGGATGCCAGCCAGAAGCATCAGCATGCTGGGGAGCAAAAACAGCGCGACGACGGTCAGGTTCGGGACCTTGAAACGCGAATGAAATGGATAGCTGCGCAGGACACCCTAGCGCAGGATTTTGCTCAGATAATGCAGCAGACGGGCACCAGCGGAAATCTCCGTTTCACGGATACGCAGCTGCTTGAAAACTATTTTGAGAAGGGTATTCCGTCTGGCGTATTGCAGGGCTATCACGAAGAGCTGAGCCGCTACCTAGAGGTGGCGCGCAGTGTTTATGTTTCCGGACAAATCCGTGAGGAATGGCAGTCGCGCATCAGGCGTGTGTCGCGGGATGAGGTGGTTGCATTACGTGTTAAAACACAACTGGCAGCGGATGAACTGAAGCGATTGACATCCTCGGTCAGGGCGCTGGATGATCAGACCGCTGAACTGCACGCACTGGGATTGCAGCTTGTCAGTCGGGGACAGGGGAGCTGTTGCCCGCTCTGCACGCATGACTGGATTAAAAATGAACGTTTATTAACGGCGTTACGCACTGCCAGCGACAGGCTTTCCCCTGAGGCGCAGGCGCTGAATTTACAGCTTGAGCAAATGCGCAGTGATTATGCGAGCATGGAAGTGATGTTAAAGGAAAAGGAAGGCTTGTTGCGTGATGCAGAAGCCTGTTCAGCATCAATTACCGCGGCGGATCGCAGGCTCAGTGAGGCATTCAGGGCGCATTGCAATAGTGTCTTTTTTGAGGAGAGCGGAATAACCTCATCGTCACCCGAAAAGTTATCTCAGTTTATCGCTCACCTGGGTCTGTCAGCACGTTATGCGGCGTTCAGGGAGAATCTACTTACCGCGGAAGCATTTCTGAAAACGGGTACAGACGCAGTCGTCGAATTATCCGTCTACGACAGGTGCCAGTTGGTGCAGTCTTCTCTGGCGGAGATGAAAGATGATACTGACATCGCCCTCCAGACGGCTCGGCTGGCGCAGCAGGCATCCGAAATGGGGCTGAAGCAGACCGGGGAAGACGTCTCTCAAAGACTGCAACACATCACGACCGCAGAACAGCAGCTTGTTGCTGTTCTTGCGGACCTTCAGTTCATCCAGACTCAGTGGCGGAAAGTCAGCACAGCAGACCTGACAAAAACTAATCTGATCCAGTGTGAGGAGGTGCATGCAGGCATGCAGAACCGCCTGAATCACTTAGAGACGCTCTATGCAAAGGCTCAGACGGCCGTGGATCTGAAGAGAACTAATGCCCGCACGGTATCGCTTCACTCCAGCATTGAGACGCTTGAGCGCAGGTTGGATGAACACGCACGCAGAAAGCGGGAAGGTGAGCTGGCCCGTGATGAGCTCGCATCCGAAATCGAACGTCTGACCAGCCTCAGTCTTCAGAATCTCATCGATCCTGCTTCGGAGATGTTTTCACGAATGCATGCCAATGAAGTTTACGACGGACTGAAAGTGGCAAAGGACGGCAAGCTGAGATGGCGGGCGCTGACAGGTAACAAAGCGGATGATGAACTTATTACGCAGGATTATTTCAGTCAGGGGCAGCGGCAGGATCTTGCGCTATCCCTGTATCTTGCCAGAGCAAGGACCTTGGGCGGTACCTTCTTCCTTGACGAGCCTGTCGCCCACTTGGATGATATGAACCGGGTAGCCATGACGGACATTTTCAGGATGCTGACGATGCAGGAGAAGGGGCTTGGGCTGGTGCTGACGACGGCTAGCGACCCGCTAAGGCGCCACCTGAGACAAAAATTCTCGGCCCTGTCAGGTGATCGTGCATTGCTGAACATTATCACCATGAATGGTAACCCTCGTCAGGGCGTCTCCTTTGACATTGAGCAGTATTAACACATAGCGCATACGTCTGGCCTGTGAGGTGCAGGCCAGAATTATGCAGAACGCTGATCGCCCGCCCTAAACTGAGCCTGTACAGCGATGTCATCGTCTTCTTCCGCTGGCTATGACAGCTAGCCCTCGCGACGTTTGGTCACTGCTCATTCGCAGGTGGCTACGTTGGCCACATTCATTAAATTTCTGATATCTATAATGTCAGGCTGCATGAATGGGCTATCGTCTCCATACACTCCTCGTTTTTATGATTGATATTCAGACTGGCATTCACTGAAAATCCGGGCGGTGTGCCATTGATGGCGTGATCATTTCATTAACTGAGAAGGATATGGTTCATAGGTAAGTATTTGGTGAACTCACCTTATGGATTTGTATGCCTTTCACCACGGCATCAACAGTAAGCTGATGCGTCTCGAAATTCCATATTTAACATAATTCACGTTACCCGTATTTTATCTATAGAGGCAAAGCTGACCTGGCCGTTCTGAGCTAAGCTTAACTGGCCGCTTCGGGTAATCTGCTGAGGACCTGCTATGACGGCTTCTGGTGCGGAGTTTTTCACGATGAACGAAGTTAACCGGCTTAAAGTTATTCAGGACGTTGTCGACCGGCGGCTGACAACCCATCTCGCTGCTGAACGCCTCGGTATTTCCGACAGGCACTGCCGTCGCCTGCTTCAGCGCTATCGTACAGACGGTCCGCTGGGTATGGCTGATCGGCGGCGCGGTAAGCCCAGCAACTACCAGCTCCCTGATGGACTGGCTGAACGTGCGATTCAGATCATCCGCGAACGCTACGCTGATTTTGGCCCGACGCTGGCCTGCGAGAAGCTGACTGAGCTGCACGGCGTGACGCTGTCTAAAGAGACTGTGCGCAAGCTGATGATGCAGTCTGGCCTCTGGATCCCGCGCAGGCATCGTGCGCCAAAAATCCAGCAACCACGTTACCGCCGCGCGTGCGTTGGCGAACTGATACAGATCGACGGCTGCGATCACCGCTGGTTTGAGGAACGTGGCCCGGCCTGTACGTTGCTGGTTTACGTGGATGACGCGACCAGCCGCCTGATGCAACTTCACTTCGTCCGCTCCGAGTCCACGTTCACCTACTTTGAAGCCACGCGCGGCTACCTGGAGCAGCACGGCAAGCCGCTGGCGTTTTACAGCGACAAGGCCAGCGTGTTCCGTATCAACAATAAAAATGCGTCTGGCGGCGACGGTCAGACGCAGTTCGGTCGCGCGATGAACGAGCTGAACATCACCGGCATCTGCGCCAACACCAGCTCTGCCAAGGGCCGCGTGGAGCGTGCGCACCTCACGTTGCAGGACCGGCTGGTTAAGGAGCTCAGGCTGCGTGACATCAGTACGCCCGACGCGGCTAACGCCTTTGCCGCTGAGTTTATGGCGGACTACAACCGGCGTTTCGCGAAGGCACCGAGGCATGATTTTGACGTGCACCGTCCGCTCGATGCTGACGACAACCTGAACCAGATATTTACCTGGCGCGAACCGCGCAAGGTTTCGAAGGCGCTGACGGTCCGCTACGATAAAATGCTGTTGCTGCTTGAGGATAACGATGACAGCCGCCGCGCGATGGGCAAGTATCTGGATGCCTGGCAGTACCCGGATGGCCGCGTTGAACTCAGGAGTCACGGCACGGTGCTTCCCTACTCTGCCTACGACCGGCTGTCTGAAGTTGACCAGGGTGCGATCGTTGATAATAAACGGCTTGGACACGCGCTGGCCGTGGCTAAGCTGATGCAGGACAAGCGTGATAATACGCGCTCGCAGGGACTTCCGGCCGGTAACGGACCAAGCCGCAGGAGCGCGAAGAAAGATCCTACTAAAAAGCGGCAACGGGCGGTTAATGAGGATGATTTACTGGAGGCGATGATTGATTTACAGACGCGAGGCTAGGAGATATTTGGAAGTTGAAGTATTTATCAATACAATCAGAGCGATACCGAAATTAACAAGGATGAAAGATGAAGTTATTTTCTACTGAACGGACCGATGTATATTTGCTGACCTTAGACCATTCAGTCAGTTTTCAGCGTTACTTACTTGATAACAGAGCCAACTTCGCACCCTTTGAACCACTGCGAAATGACGAATATTTCACAATCAATAGCGTAGCTGAAAGGATCAGTAATGCGCTACTCGATTATGAAGAAAGAAAGTGCATCCTTATGGTTTTCACCTTAAAAGATGATAACAAAATTATAGGTAATATAAATTTCACCAACTTTATATTCGGTGTTTTTCAGGCATGCTATCTAGGATTTTCAATCGACCAGGCTTATCAAGGTAAGGGCTTGATGCATGAAGCGCTGAAAGAATCTATCTCCTATGTTCATGATAAGTATAACATCCATAGAATAATGGCTAATCATCTTTCTGATAATTTACGCAGCAATAAGACTCTGAGTAGTCTGGGCTTTGTAAAAGAAGGTTATGCACAATCTTATCTGAAAATAAATGGTATTTGGCAGGACCACATCCTTAACTCGCTTATCCTTCCGGAATAGTTAAGTACTTTTTAAAGCTAATTATTAATTTTCATCAACCCTCAAGTCAGAGGGTTAATCCTGTTAAAAAATAACCCTTCTCTGATAACAATCGGACATCTGAGGTTTGCCTGAACCCGGCCATCTCTGCTTAGCTTTAACATTTGCTGTTACTCCAAAGCGCTAATGTCGTACGGGCAACCTGCTGAGGACCTGTTATGACAGCTTCTGGTGCGGAGTTTTTTACGATGAATGAAGTTAACCGGCTTAAAATGATCCAGGACGTTATTGACCGGCGGCTCACCACACATCTCGCCGCAGAACGTCTCGGGATCTCCGACAGACAGTGCCGCCGCCTGCTTCAGCGTTACCGTGAAGACGGCTCGCTCGGCATGGCTGACCAGCGGCGCGGCAAGCCCAGCAACTATCAGCTGCCCGAAGGCCTCGCTGAACATGCCATTCAGATCATCCGCGAACGTTATGCTGACTTTGGTCCGACGCTGGCCTGCGAAAAGCTGGCCGAACTTCACGGCGTGGTATTATCTAAAGAGACGGTGCGTAAGCTGATGATACTTTCCGGCCTCTGGATCCCCCGCAGACTGCGTGCACCGAAGATCCAGCAGCCACGCTGTCGCCGCGCCTGCGTCGGCGAACTCATTCAGATAGATGGCTGTGACCACCGCTGGTTTGAAGACCGCGGCCCGGCCTGCACGCTGCTGGTTTACGTCGATGATGCGACCAGCCGCCTGATGCAGCTCCATTTTGTAAAATCAGAGTCCACATTCACCTTTTTCGAGGCCACGCGCGGCTATCTGGAACAGCACGGCAAGCCGCTGGCGTTTTACAGTGACAAGGCGCCAGTGTGTTCCGCATCAACAATAAAAATGCGACCGGAGGCGACGGTCAGACGCAATTCGGTCGAGCAATGAACGAGCTGAACATCACCGGCATCTGCGCCAACACCAGCTCTGCCAAGGGCCGCGTGGAGCGTGCGCATCTCACGTTGCAGGACCGGCTGGTCAAGGAGCTCAGGCTGCATGGCATCAGTACGCCTGACGCGGCTAACGCCTTTGCCGCTGAGTTTATGGCGGACTATAACCGCCGTTTTGCGAAGGCACCGAGGCACGATTTTGATGTTCACCGGCCGCTCGATGCTGATGACGACCTCAATCAGATATTTACCTGGCGTGAGCCGCGTAAGGTCTCAAAATCGCTGACGGTCCGCTACGATAAAATGCTGTTGCTGCTGGAAGATAACGATGACAGCCGCCGCGCGATGGGTAAATATCTGGATGCGTGGCAGTACCCGGACGGCCGCGTTGAGCTGAGGAGTCACGGCACGGTGCTTCCCTACTCTGCCTATGATCGGCTGTCTGAGGTTGACCAGGGTGCGATCGTGGACAACAAGAGGCTTGGACACGCACTGGCTGTGGCTAAGCTGATGCAGGACAAGCGTGATAATACACGCTCTCAGGGACTACCGGCTGGTAACGGACCAAGCCGCAGGAGCGCTAAGAAGGATCCAGCCAAAAAGCGGCAGCGTGCAGTCAATGAGGATGATTTACTGGAAGCATTGTTTGATTTACAGACCCGCAGCCAAGAAATTTTTGAGCAGAAAGATACTTAAACCCGGCTTTTTAAGCGGCTTTATTCCCAACCCAGTTCGCCATAAGTTTTACAATCCTGTTCAGGAAAAGACGTCATATATTGCCCCCAGTCCATATATTTATAATAAAGCGTCATTGCTTCAAAATGGCTGGCAGCCTCGACTTCCCATACAAGTTCTGCGCCGGGTTCTAATAATGATCTTGCGGCATTTCCGTGGACACCTCTCAGACAAAAGGTCTGGCATCCATCAGGCTCGACCCAGAGTTCATGCCTCAAAGTTGGCTTCCTTAATAATCAAATTTATCTGCCAATCATTCCATATTAGACTGTAGTTTGACAGGCTAATTCGCCTCAGCCGGACATCTCAACTTTTCCCGAACCCGGTCATCTCTGCTTAGGTTCAACATTCGCATTGCATTAAAATCTCTGGCCCGACGCTATCTCGAGTTACATGACGAAATCGCTGATCTGGATGTCATGATTGCGGCAATTGTCGACGAGCTGGCGCCTGAGCTGATTAGACGTAATGCTGTTGGATACGAAAGTGCTTAGCAGTTCCTGATCACTGCCGGAGACAATTCGCAACGACTCAGCTCTGAATCAGGAGTTGCAGCACTGTGTGGTGTCAGCCATGTACCTGTCCCTTCGGGAAAAACGAATCGTTACCGACTTAACCGGGGCGGAGATCGTGCTGCGAATAGTGCACTCCATATCATCGCCATTGATCGATTACGAACTGACACAAAAACAAAGGAATATGTCGCACGGCGAGTAGCCGAAGAGCATACAAAAATGGAAGCAATACGGTGCCTGAAACGATATATCTCACGCGAAGTTTATACATTACTAAGAAATCAAAACAGGCAGATCCACAGCATCCCGGTAACGGCTTGACTCTTAGAAGGGCGTCCAGGGTAGCCAATATGGCAGCGATGACTGGCGACGGTTCTGCCAGGCTAATAACCTGTCACCCAGTATGAGCCGGCGCGGCAACTGCTGGGATAATGCCGTGACAGAATCCTTCTTCAGCTCGCTGAAAAAAGAGCGCATCAGAAAGCGGATATATAAAACCCGGGACATGGCCCGGGCTGATATCTTTGATTATATCGAAGTGTTCTACAACCGGACCCGGCGCCACAGCCACCTGGGAGGCGTCAGTCCGGAGGCCTTCGAGAAGGCCTCGCCGTGAGGACAGAGACTGTCTGTGGAAACGGGGTCACTCCAACCTACAGAAACGAAGACCTAACCCATCTCAATATCAGTCTCGTTCTAACAGTTGCGCGACAACTTTCGTTCCCACACCATGAGCAGATGCCGGGTTTTGCCCCGTTATCAGATTTCCTTCAGAGACAACATTCTGAGACCAATTAGGGGCAGGTTGATGGAGGGCACCACGTTGCTTCAGTGTACTGGCCAGTAGGTAAGGCACCACATTGGTGTAACCGACTTCAGCCTCTTCTTCATCAGTAAATGCAGCAACCTTCTTCCCAGAAACGAGATAGGAGCCATCCGATAAAGTTGCATTCACAAGAGCGGCAGGTCCATGACAAACGGCAGACACAATACCACCCTGTTCCCAGATTTCCCGAATGAAGCGCTGCACGTCAACGTTCTGAGCAAAATCCCACATTGTGCCATGACCTCCAGCGAAAAAGATCGCTGAATAATCGGTAGGATTAAGCTCACCAAGAATTCGTGAATCTGCCAGTGCTTCACGGAAAGTTTTATCTTTCCAAAAACGAGCATTCACTGGATCGGAGAGATCAAAAAAATCAACAGGTGGATGCCCGCCACGTAAAGAAGCAATTACAACTGGAATGCCAGCCGCTTCGAAGACTTCCAAAGGATGCGTCAATTCAACAAGAGCAAAACCTGTTGGTTCCCCACTATCACCTCGAATCGGATGACTGGTGACCACACACAGAATAGGTTTAATATCTGCAGCCATTTTTAAAACCTCATGGTTTTACAGAGAGAATGAATATTGATGATAAAACCTTCAAAAACATGCTGTTTATCATCGATTAAGAAGATCAGTTCTGCGCTGATGCAAAAAGTGATTCCCAACCTATGAATGGCCCCAATGGGATCACATCCCAATCAATAAGTCCTGCTTTTGCTAAAGGGAATCCTGCGAGTGCAGCTCGCGCAGCCTCAATTGATTCACACTCGGCAATTATCGCTACACCTGGACGATCCTGGCGAAAATAGATATCACGGACAATACCTGTTTTATACAATTCCCAACCATGTTTGACTTCGTCAAGCATGTGAGGTTGATATAACTCCATAGTGGCACCGGGCTGAGGGATATCAAGACAAAGAAGTTTCATATAAGTCACCTTTATGAATTTATAACGTTGAGTTCATGTGCGAAGTGATATTAGCCACACGACGGCCTAGATATTGAGCAGTAAGGAGATCACTTACTGGCGGGGCAATATCAGGTGCCTCGTCAGTATTCGCCTGAGTCATAACGCCAAGCCAGCTTCCCAGACGGTTGAGGTCACTGGTGCTACCCGTACTACTGCTATTCCCTGGCATAAGGTCTAACCCAACCCAAACCATTCCGTGTTGCGAAGCAAATAACATCATTGAAACAAGGGAATTGAGTTTGTCACCATGTTGAGCTCCAGAATTTGTAAATCCTGCAGCAATCTTATTACGCCATTTTAGATTTACCCACGCCACTTTAGTCGAGTCCTCAAAGAAAAGTTTAAGTCTGGCGCTCACCATACCGTTATAGGTTGGTGAGCCAAAAATAATGGCATCGCTTTTTTCGAGTTTTTCCCAGTCAATACCACCCTCAGCGACTGGCATCAGACATACTTCTGCACCATCAACCTCATTAACACCTGCGGCTACAGCCTGAGCGACCCGAGCTGTATGACCATAACCACTATCGTAAACAATAGAAATAAGCATTTTTTAATTTCCGATTTGACGTATAGATAAACACATACTCTGATTATAAGTAACTCTTTTCTTTATGCGACAAGTTAGAAAAATCATTATAAATTATAGCCTTATTATTTTATTTTTTAACAATGAAACTGCATGCGCCTGGATTAGTTTAAAATGCGAACTTTAATGTGTTGCACCATATAATTTTTTAATTCTTACATACGAAGATCAACCCGCCTTTATTCATCAGCACTTCAGGTTTAACCGGGATGGAATCTTTTCGAGTCGTCATATTAGCAGTTAGTTTAAGATAATCTTTGAAATGTGGTGTTTGGCGATGCTTCTGATAATCAGCTTCGCTAGCATAAATTTCATAAAAATACCAGCGTGTAGGGTTTGTGGTTTCTATGCCTGCGTACATCGCCAGCACACCGTTCTCAACTTTAAGCGACTGCTTCATTTCTGGAACGACAACGCTACTAAATGCCGCATTAAATTCAGGTTTCACCTCAACAATAACCAGGTTATTGATGGTATATTTGGTTTGATGCAACTTCTTATCGCCCATAAACTTAGGTGTAAGATTAATCATCCTTTTATGATTCTTATCAAGGATTTCAGGGGAGCGAATGAGGAACTCCTTATATTGTGGAGAATCTTTATGCTTTTGATATGCGCGAGAATCAGAATAAATCTCTATCATGTAAGCCTGATTTGTATCGGACTTTCGCTTAATAGAATACATTCCCAGCGTTCCATCTTCACTGGCCAATGACTTTGTTATATTGCTCTCAGCCACACGATCATAAGCTGCCATTTCCCCATTTTTCACTGTCAATTCAGATATGTTAAATACAAGCCCGCATGATTTTTCCGATTTCATTGCAGACACTGAAAAACTGAGAAAAAAAGAAATCAACAGGCATGGATTTTTCATGAATTACCTTTTTATGGAAAAACACTTAACTCTCAGATGTATTAATCACAAGGCCGGTTAGCACAACCAATTAAAAAATATCATTCTTTGATTTATTTTTTGATATAAACTTTTAGTTACTTATCACTCAAGCTTTTTTACCGATATTAACGTGTGCATAAAGTTGACTGAACACTCCACTCATAATAATCAGAATGGCAATAGTCACTACTTCTCGCACCTGATGAGTCAGGCGCTCATCAGAAAAATAAAATGTAGTACATATAAAACCTTTCATTACTGATTTCAGTATAGAAAGGTTATTCTCGGTTTTTTAGGGTATTAATAGCTTAAAGACTTTTAGCTAAAAGCTAATAATCAGTTGGGGAGAAACCTGTCTCCCCAACAGTGGCAGAGAGCTGGCATTCATGCTTTTACACCGAGTAATTGTTCGGCATTGCGGAAAGCTATCAATTCTTTTTCTTCTTCTGAAACAGGCAAACACTGGATGAAGTCCATCACGCCATCAAGTGTTTGATATGGATAATCAGCAGAAAAAAGGATCCGTTTGGCTCCCATCAGTTCATAAATAAACCTGAAATGAGGCAAAGTCAGCATACCGCTAGGTGTAACGTAAACCTGTTCTTGAAAAGTCTGGGTAATCGAGCGCCGTAAACCTGAAGCTGCCAGTGGGATACTGTCATCAAGGCGTTGTAACCAGAATGGTAACATCTCACCCCAATGGCCACTGATCACCTGAAGATTAGGGTATCTATCGAATGCACCAGATAAAATTAATCGCAGCAAATGAATTCCCGCTTCGTGATGCCATCCCCAGCCAAACATCGATAATCTGGCAGAAACTTCATCACTGAAACCACTGTAATAAGCCTTCTGTACAGTCTGAACAGGCAGCCCCGGGTGAAGATAAAGCGGAACATTTAGTCTGTTAAAAAGGCACAACAGATTATCGAAATCTGGATGGTCGAGAAAGTTTTCTGAAGGTCTGCCATTTAACAATGCACCTTTAAATCCTAAATTTTTAACCGCCCTTTCAAGTTCTTCTTCGGCTGCATCTGGTTGCGTCCAGGGAAGTGTCGCAAAAGCCGCAAAGCGACTAGGATTAAGAGTCACAGCCTCAGCGAGACGGTCATTGGCCGCTCTGTTCAGGTTGATTGCGTCATTTTCTGGAGCCAGTTGTGGAAATCCTCCGACCGATAAGATCTGCATACTAATACCAGCATCATCCATATCTTGCAGACGCCTCTGGCCAATATCGACTCCTTTTACATTGATGAGGTCGTTTTTTTCGATTTGAGGACGACTTCTATCGGGATTATTACCGTCAGAAACAGCTCGGCCCCAGTGAGTAAGAAACGGAGCCTGAGCTATTGCTGCTGATATTGTTGCCATACCCAGTTCTTTATCCAGAGTATGTTCTTCAAGGCAAATGATTTTCATCGTCCTCACTCTCCATTAATATCAATGACAAAAACCGCTGTAAAACATAAAACTGGCTTGAGTCACAACATTTCTCCAGCCAGCAAAAGTTTGCAATGCATTACTGATAACTCTGACTTAGAAAACAACAAACGAAACTCATGAGCAGTATAAACTAGCAATGTTGGTCAGATTAGATCACTCTTGAGTCAAAGATATTTAGCCATTGTCTAATGATCTTTAGACACATTGTTTACGTTACCCGAACTTCTTCATGTTGTTTATTATTAATGTCTTTTAGAAGTTGGCTAAGCTAACCTGATCGATAATGATGACGTGTTGTCAATCCAAGGAGGAAAGCATTTGGTGCGGAGCTTTTCACGATGAACGAAGTTCAATGGCTTAACTGGTTAGTGTTGTAGACCGACATCTGATTACCAGTTTTGCAGCTGAGCGACTTGGTATTTCCGACAGGCACTGTCGCCCGCATGCTCCAGCGCTAACGCTCAGACAGCCCGCTAGACATGACTGATCGTCGACTCGGTAAGCCAATTGCCCGATGGCCGTGCTGTAGCATGGCTATTTTCAGGAGCACTGAAGGATACTGGCGTTTTAGAGAATAAGGCTAGGGTCATCCGCATCAACAATAAAAGTGCAACTGGCGGCGACGGTCAGACGAATTTCGGGCTCGCGATGAGTAAGCTGAACATAACCGATATATGCGCCACCACCAGTTCTGCAAGGAGCCGTATCGGGCGTGTACATCCAAACAAAGTGTTCTAAATGTCAGTTACTTATACGGCTGAAAATGATTTAAGATGTGGTAATTAATTGTTACCTTAGATTGGGCTGCGGCTGATGGTTTATGTTCCGTATTCATACTGCGGTGAATGGCTTAAGAGAGACGTGTTCTGAAGACAAAGATCTGACTCACTAATTATTTTCAAATACACAGCGTTTAAGGATAGTGATGAGCAACAATTTTAATGATCCCTCCAATTGGCATCTTCTGCCGGCAGAGTTGGTAGCACTTCTTAACTGCATACAGCAAGGAACTCTCTCTTACCCAGAACGAGAGTCGCACTGGCAGCAGGCGCAGGACTATTTGCTGAATGGTAACTATTCAATGGCTGAGCACATGTTTGATACGGTGCGGATCCGGCAGGAAAATCTGCGTCAGGGTATTTCACCGGATCTGAGGCTGCTGATGCAGGCAGTGCAAGCTAATGCTGTGAACTACCCAGAGCGTGGGGATAACCTGCAGCAGGCGCAGGACTATT
This sequence comes from Pantoea cypripedii, assembly GCF_002095535.1. Lineage (NCBI taxonomy): Bacteria > Pseudomonadati > Pseudomonadota > Gammaproteobacteria > Enterobacterales > Erwiniaceae > Pantoea > Pantoea cypripedii. The sequence goes on along the minus strand of NZ_MLJI01000002.1, from coordinate 386,953 downwards.
TGCTGAATGGCAACTATTCAATGGCAGAGCACATGTTTGATACGGTACGGAGCCGGCAGGATAATCTGCGTCAGGGTATTCCTCCGGCACTGGTGCTGCTGATACAAGCCGTGAAGGCTGACGCGGTTTACTACCCAGAGCGTGAGGATAACCTGCAGCAGGCGCAGGACTATCTTCAAAACGGCAATTATACAATGGCAGAGCACATGTTTGATACTGTGCGGAGCCGACAGGATAACCTCAGAAAAATTCAGTAACTGGTAATTTGACTCGGGCCGTTCTGCCGGCGGCATTACACTTTCATGCCCTTGGCCACTCTCAATCAGCCTGAGCAGGGTCATCAACGCATAAGGGGAGCTGCCCCTGCTAAGGCATAAAAGTACGCAGTTGGCGAAGATTTATTCCCGGATGTTTACACTGGCTATAATGGACCGGAACCGAGGTGCGCCACCCGGTAAGGTGCAGTGGCGCAGTGACTAAGAGTGGAAGCTCTAGCAGATAATCCAGGAATGGGGCTGCATAAAAAAATCAATTCAGCGATGACATGTCAATTACAATTCTGTGGGCCATATCGCCCTGAGCTAATCGAGAAAATGCTTCGTTTATTTCTTCAATTTTAATTAATTCGCAGTCAGGATAAATATTATTTTCAGCACAGAAATTTATAACTTCTTGTGTCTCAGCGATCCCACCGATTAATGATCCAGCTACCCGGCGTCTACCCATTACCAGCGGCAATGTTTGCGGTTCCATCATTAGGCCAATTTGGCCAACTATAACTAAAGAACCATCGATGTCTAAAAGCGGAGTATAGGTATTAAGATCATGCTTAGTAGGGACTGTGTCAATAATCAAATCGAACGAACACGCAGCCAGAGTTAATGCGCTGGTATCAGAAGAAGCAAGAATACCTTTTGCACCCAACGCTTTCGCATCTTCTTCTTTAGTCTTTGTACGACTAATGACTGTCACTTCCGCTCCCATCGCTACAGCAAGCTTTACTGCCATATGGCCCAATCCACCAAGTCCGATAATACCTACCCGACTGCCTTTACTCACATTCCATGTCTTCAAAGGAGAATAAGTAGTTATGCCTGCACAAAGTATTGGCGCAGTTTTAGCCAGGTCCATTGTTTCTGGAATTTTTACAACAAATTCTTCACGTACAACTATATGTTTAGAGTAGCCACCTTGAGTAATATCACCATTTATACGATCAGGTGCGCCATATGTAGGAACCATTCCTTCTCTGCAATACTGTTCCTCGCCTTTAGAGCATTGGTCGCATTCCATGCAGCTGTCTACCATGCAGCCAACGGCTACATGATCGCCAATTTTAAATTTCTTAACATTATTTCCAATTGCTGTAACCACTCCAACTATTTCATGACCAGGTACCAATGGGTAAGGCTGAGGACCCCAATCGCCATTTGCTGTATGGAGGTCAGAATGACATACACCACAATATAGAATTTCTATCTGAACATCATTTTGTTTAGGATCGCGTCTGATAAACTGATAAGGAACTAATTTTTCATCTGCTGAAAGAGCAGCATAACCAATAGTTTTCATGAAACCCTCTTTTCGTGTTGATAAAAGTGATTGTCATTTTTACCTCTATAACAATGACTTATAATAATTAAGGCGTAAGAATTTATGTATTATTCAGTAAGTAGTTAAATTCTTCGAAGTATCCATTCATACAACTAACATTTATTCTCAGTGTTGGCAAAGTAAAATTAGCCTACAGGGCACATGCAGGTAAAAAGACTTACCTGGACAACTCGATCGCATAACTAATTAGAAAGCACTCTCAGGTAAAAACAACTCTGTTTAAAGAGATAACTTTGCACCATTCAAATTTATCTACAAACACGCATGAATGGATTAAGGTAACAATGACAAAACGCATATGGCTAATGACAGGCTTAAGTTCGGGTTTCAGTAAAGAAATTGCACAACATTTACTCACCAATGGTGATGCTGTTATTGGTACAGTAATTGATTACTTATGCGTAACTGACCTTGCTTCAAAATATCCGCTGGATTTTCATCCACAGATATTTAGCGAATATTACGAACAAGAACTATCTTCAGCCATTAAAAGAATTGAAGTTTCTGGAAAGCATCTCGATGCATTGGTGATTACTGACACGACAGTTACTCTGGGTGCCTCAGAATTCATGGCTCCTGAAGCTGTAAAAGAACAAGTTTCAGTAAACTTTACCCAAACTATTCTCTTGGTCAATGCTGCTATCAAGCATTTCCGTAAACAGGGTAAAGGTTCAATCATAATGATTGGTGCTCCAGAAATGGTAAAAAGCATGCCTGGTGCAGGCTTGTACTTTTCTATTTAAAAAAGCTATTGAAAGCTATCTTCTTGCAGTTAAAAAAGAAGTAGAACACTTGAACATTGACGTTAAGATTTTATACTCAAATGACATCAGCCCTCTAATTGATCGTGTAGATATTCAAGACTCAGGATTATTTTCTCCCTATGATAACGGTGCCGCCTCGCAGATTTATACACGCGTATATAATGATCAATCAAGAATTTCAGGTGCAGATATCATTCTAAACAAAATTTCATCAAGCGTTCAAAGCTCACAACAAAAGACATCAGAATTGCTGATTACTCCGCAACAGTAACGTTTATAAAATGACGGTCTTTAAAATATCGTAAATAAACTTTTTTCGCGCGCTTCACTTCACTCTATTGTGGGTAGCATGAAACTATACTCCTACGAAAAGATAAACAGTTTTATTTCACAAAATGTGCTCTAATTCATGAGCTGGATTCATCGTATTATCAAAAATTTTACGTATTAAAATCACTTAACTCAACTGCTACTATCTCTAACAGGCTACTAATCACCTGTTAGAGGTTAGCAATGAATCAATCCAGTAATTATTTACAGCACAAAAAAGGTTGTATTCACACACCTAAAACTCCTAACAGTTACGGATTAGAGTCTAATCTGATGCATAAGAGCTCAACCAAAAGGCATGCTAATCATATCCTCTTGGGATTATACGCAGACTTAGCAAGAAGCGTAATGCTTAGCTTGTCTGAAAATAGTTATGTAATAGACCATCTGAGATCTTATGTCTTTAAAACAGCCAGGAGATAAAATAATGATGGAATACCATTTTACTATTGTAGAAACTCTCATTGACTGGATTGATAAAAATTTAAGCGAATCACTACAGATTGATGATATAGCTGAAAAGTCTGGATTTTCAAAATGGTATTTGCAGCGTATTTTTCTCAGGGTTACTAGTCGAAACATTGCTGAATTCATACGAGACTCACGATTAAATAAAGCTGCTGTCGATTTAGCAAACACAAATGATCATTTGATAGAAATTAGCATGCGCTATGGATATGAAACACAGCAATCATTCTCTCGAGCCTTCAAAAGCAAATTTGATATTCCTCCTGGGCGATACAGGAAAAAACATTCCTCATCCTATTTCTCTAAAGTTAACTCACTCTAATTTCAGAAATAAATTACAAGTGAAATTTCATTGTACCCTCTTAAAACTCCACTATAAAAACCGAATACATCAATGGGGATCTTAACATGACTTATCAGGAGTTAGTTATAGATGAATTGAAAGTATGGATCACTAACAACATCTATGTGCGCATTAGAATAAAAGATGTTGCCAAGCATTCAGGTTATTCCAAGTGGCATTTGCAGAGAATATTTCATTCAGTTACGAAAAAAAGCACTTGCTGTTTATATCCGGGAAACCAAACTCACGCATGCCGCTTCTGATTTAATTAGTGGAAAAGATAGCATCTCAAACATTTCTTTTATAGATGGGTTTGATTCTCAGCAATCATTCACCCGCTCTTTTATCAAGTTATACAACACCTCCCCCTCATCTTATCGACGCATGAATTACGTAAAAGATGCAGTCAGCCGTAAAAATGTCAAATACAATAAGGCATGAAAGATATCTCTGTGCTTTTTACCAATCTCATTGAAACAAAGTGTGAATTAAACACCTCATTAGTGAAATTCACTCATAGAAGCATTCAGGATTGAAGGGGTAATACATGCTCTTTAGTCATGCATAATCTAAATTCTATATGCAGCAGCCTGTATATAAGAGATCAACGTCAGGTATTTTATTCCGGCGTTTTAAATCTTCAGAAACAAATACAAAAACTCTAAGGAAATGAAATGACTAAAATCATTAAAGTATGGTGACACCGAATGAACAATCATATCGATGGCAAAGTCATTGTCATAACCGGTGCCAGTAGTGGATTAGGTGAATGCACCGCGCGTAGCCTGAGTAGTAAAGGGGCGGTAGTCGTACCTGGAGCGCGTCGAATCGGTAGGCTTGAAAAACTTGTCAGGGATATTGAAAGTGCGGACGGTAAAGCACTAGCAATAGCCACTGATGTCACCGATAAAGTTCAGGTGGAGAATTTACTGAAGGCTGCTGTTGAGGCTTTTGGTCGTATTGATGTCCTCATCAATAATGCAGGCTTAATGCAGCAATCAATGCTGGAAAGCCTGAAGGTTGATGAGTGGGACAACATGATTGATATCAATATTAAAGGCACCCTTTATGGAATTGCTGCAGCTCTTCCCATTATGAAAGAGCAAAGGTCCGGTCATATCATCAATGTTTCTTCTATTGCTGGTCATAAGGTCACACCTGCTGGGACCATATACTGTGCAACCAAACTGCCGTCAGGGTAATCAGCGAAGGACTCCGTTCAGAAGTAAAACCCTATAATCTGCGGACAACAATTATATCACCCGGTGCTGTTGATACCGAATTAACCAATCACATCACCGAGGAAGGAGTAGCCGGACAGTTCAATAAATATTATGAAGAGCATGCTATCCCACCCTCTTCATTTGCAAATGCTGTCGAGTTTGCTATCAGTCAACCGGATAATGTCGATATCAACGAAATACTCTTCAGGCCAACCAGTCAGGTGATGTAATTTGTCCCTGACAAGCCTGGATATAATCACCAGGCTCAATTAAGCAAGGCTTGAAGCTGGTTTATGGAAAAAACCGTCCTGAAAATAATCAATTAGAGGAGGATTCATGCCACATATCATTATAAAAATCGTTGAGAGAGATGAAGACGATAAGATTTTACTGTCTGAAGCCCTATGTAATGCAATGAGTGAAACATTAAATATAGAAAAAGATAAAATTTCAATAACCATTGAAGACATTGCCATGGACGACTGGGTCGAACAGGTTTATAAACCTGACATCCTAGGAAAAGAATCAATCCTTTATAAAAAACCCGGCTACAAAATACCTTATTGAGTTGGTTTTTCGCATGAACTCCTACAAGTTATTATTTTCCAGAAATGAATAACCATATAAACCTCTTATCAAGGAAGCAACATGAATTACAATTTTAAAGACCAGGTTGCGCTTGTCACCGGTGCGGCCTCGGGTATGGGATTAGAAGCAGCTAAAGCTTTCGCTGCATCTGGTGCTGCTGTAGTTATGGCCGATGTCAACTTTAAAGCTGTCTGTGAAGCTGCTGCTGAGTTAAATGCCAAAGGGGAACAAGCCTTAGCAGTTTACTGTGATGTCGCCAAGATAAGTGATGTGAAAGCGATGATAGATGAAGCTGTTGCAGCTCTTGGCCGTATTGACTTCGCATTCAACAATGCTGGCGTACAAAGTCCCGTTGCTGAGACGGCCATTGCTGCCCCAGAAGACTATGATTCTGTTATGGATGTCAATCTCCGCGGGGTATGGAATTGCATGAAATACGAACTCCTTCAGATGAAAAAACAAGGCAGCGGTTCCATAGTCAACAACTCATCCCTCGGAGGTTTGGTCGGCATTGCAGAACGAGGAATTTATCATGCTTCTAAACATGGTGTAGTCGGACTGACTAAAAGTGCCGGCCTGGAATATGCCAAGCAAAACATCCGAATTAATGCTATTTGCCCCGGTATTATCGAGACTCCAATGGTTTCAGGGATGCTTGAAAGTCAGAGCGAAGCCATGGAAGAATTGATGAAGGATGTACCTATGGGTCGCTTAGGACGGGCTACTGAGATTGCAGACGCCGTATTGTGGCTCTGTAGTCCGGCCTCCAGCTTCATCATTGGGCATGCCCTACCCGTTGATGGCGGTTTTACCGTCCGTTAAATCTCCTTGTTAGTTGTGTAATCAACGAACAGACAACGCACTGTACATTAGATAGATCTTCCGTCACAGATACTCTGAACACTGAACATTCAAAGGGCGCGGTTAATTCCACTTTTGCGCAGAATTTATCGTCTTTACTCCTGCTGTCTATGCAGCCAACTCGTGAGAATTTCTCATAAACGCATTCAACGGCAATGGGTTATTGAGAGCCATCATATAGGGCATAATCCCCGGTGTGTTCAGGAGCGATTGCAGACATCAGAAACATCATCACCGTAATGACTTCTGCACCACAGCAAGGCTGTCACCTTATCACAGGCATATTAAACTCAAAATTAAAGCAGATGCTAAACACCTATTAATGATATTAAAACCACCATCCCTTCCACTCAATAGACATATTACCTGTCAGACAGGACCATTTTTCTGATAAATAAAAACCACTGATAATGTTAGCCTTCTGAATAAAGAAAAAATTTCACACCTGAATTTTTAAAGTCGAGTCATCAGGTATGCTGTTTTAGATCTACTACCCTTAATCAAACGGTATAACCGTCTACAACTTTATCGGAGTGCCCAAATGCAATATATAAACCTAGGTCGTACAGGATTACAGGTTTCTCGTTTATGCCTTGGTTGTATGAGCTACGGCGAACCAGACCGTCTCCCACAGCCCTGGTCACTCGAGGAAGATAAATCTCGTCCGCTTATCAGACAAGCGTTAGAAGCTGGAATCAACTTTTTTGATACAGCGAACATCTACTCTGGGGGCAGTTCTGAAGAAATTGTAGGAAAAGCATTAAGCGACATGGCCCAGCGGGATGAAATTGTCGTGGCCACGAAGGCATTCTTTCCATGGCGAAACTCACCGAACACTGGCTTTCTGTCGCGTAAAGCTCTGTTTAAATCAATCGATGATAGTCTGATGCGCCTCGGGATGGATTACGTTGATTTATACCAGATACACCGTTTCGATCATGCAACACCGGTAGAGGAAACAATGGAAGCTCTGCACGACATCGTTAAATCTGGAAAAGTCAGGTATATCGGTGCATCGTCAATGCAAGCCTGGCGTTTTGCAAAAATGCAGCACTGCGCAGACAGCAATGGCTGGACTCGCTTTGTCTCCATGCAACCGCAATACAACCTTCTTTATCGTGAGGAAGAACGTGAGATGCTCCCTCAGTGTCTTGATCAGGGAGTCGGTGTCATTCCATGGAGTCCAATGGCAAGAGGGCGCCTGACACGAGACTGGAGCGAAAATACCTATCGCAGTGAGAATGATGCGTTCGCTATGAAAATGTATCAAAATGCGGCTGAGTTAGATAAACCCATCGTCAACGTCGTCGCTCAAATTGCAGCCAGACATGGGGTACCCCGTGCTCATGTGGCACTCGCCTGGTTATTGTCAAAACCCGTCATCACTGCCCCCATTGTAGGTGCAACTAAACCAGATCATCTCTCTACTGCCATTGGTGCTTTAAACTTCTCTTTGAGTGAGTCTGAAATTGCAGAGCTGGAAGCCCCTTATCTGCCACACCCTGTCGACGGGATCATCCCACCGCTGAGTGACATACCGCCATCGATCACTCCTCCCACAATTGCATAATATAAAGCGGCGCAACACTTCATTGCGCCACTTCCTGACGCTTTACATCTGAATCATGCTGGCCTACCAGGCATATGCTTGAGGCGCTTCGCCACCCGGTCCCGTCCAGATCTCCTCAAGGCAGCGCACGCTGTCATCAGATAAGGAGATCGTTGTTGCATGAAGCGCTTCTTTTAACTGTTCAACAGTGCGTGGGCCTATGAGCGGTGCGGTAACGACTGGATTTTGCAGGAGCCAGGCCAGCGCCACATCAGAAGGCGATTCCCCCAGGTCTTCACATAATCCCTCGAAAGCCTCTAGCTGAGGGCGGAACTGTTCTATACGTCTAGCAAGTGCAGGTCTTGCACGACGGCCATCCGCAGATTTTTTAAGTACGCCGCCAAGCAGTCCTCCAGCTAAAGGACTCCACGGAATCAGCCCCAGGCCGAAGTGGCGGCAAGCGGGTATAACCTCAAGTTCAACTGTACGGGCAGCAAGGTTGTACAAACTTTGCTCAGCAACGAGACCTAGGAAATGGCGGGAATTTGCGACAGACTGAGCAGTGGCGATGTCCCAGCCGGCAAAATTACTGCTGCCGACATAAAGGACCTTGCCTTGCTGCACGAGAATTTCCATGGCTTGCCAGATTTCTTCCCAGGGCGTGTAACGATCAATATGGTGCATCTGATATACGTCGATGTGATCGGTTTTTAATCTTCGCAGGCTATCTTCACAGGCCTTTCGGATATGGTATGCAGAAAGCCTTCTGTCATTTGGCCCAGGCCCCATAGGCTGATAAACCTTTGTGGCCAGAACAATACGATCCCGTCTCCCGCCCTGGTTTATCCATCGCCCAATAATTTCCTCAGAAAGACCCGTTCCTTGTTTGATATCCGGAGTCTGTTCTGTTCCATAGACATCTGCCGTATCAATAAAATTGATGCCGGCTTCTAGTGCCTGGTCCAGAATATTGAAACTGGTTTCCTCATCAGTGACGTCACCAAAATTCATGGTGCCCAGACAAAGTCGGCTGACTTTAAGACCGGTGCGACCGAGATGTGAATAGTTCATTTGCTGCTCCATCAAGTAAGTGAACGTGTCCGGATGGTGTCCGGTTCAGTTCAAGAAAAAAATCAGGATAGCGAAGCAATTGCTTCTTCGTTAGCACGTAAGCCTTGATGGACTCATGAGTAAAATTCAGGAACATTAGTTTAAACAGGGTAAGGACAGGTATCCTTGCTCGCTGCATTACAGCTATGAGAAATGAATGCTATCGATGATAGTTAGAGACGCATGATGAATATCCTGCGAGCAAATCACAAACCGATTAAGGATGGAGCCATAAATGCAAACGAGCCGGAGTGACGTTGCAGACCTGATTTATTTTATGCCTATCGCTCGCCATCGTAGTTTTAGCCGTGCAGCTGTTGAAATAGGTGTAAGTGCGTCGGCTTCAAGCCATGCACTAAAAGGTATGGAGGAACGATTAGGAGTGCGGTTACTGAACCGTACAACAAAGAGCGGTACGCTCACTACGGCAGGTGAAGCCCTGGCGCAGGTTGCCACTCAGCCCCCTCGAATCAATTAGCAGTGCACTTAAGTCACTTAACCGCTTCAGGGATACCCCAAGCGGACGGATACGTATCAACGCTGCTGTCGAAGCAGCAAATCTCCTGCTTGCTCGTGTTATGCCTGCATTTATGGATCGTTATCCGGACGTAGAAGTAGATATCGTCGCCAGTAACCGTATGGTTGATATAACCGATGCCGGGTTTGATGCGGGTATAAGATATGACGGGACAGTTCCGGGAGACTGTCAGCCGATATTCGTTGGGTCATTGCCGCATCCCCAGATTACCTCGATAAGTATGGAATACCCAACCACCCAGACGACCTGCAGAATCATCGCGTATTAGTAGCCGGCTGGGAGATGACCGTGTTTATCGATGGGAGCTTGAAAGAGGTGATGAGAAATTGCAGGTTACAGTACCCACCTCCGTCACAGTAGACCTTGCAGACACGGGCATCGTTGCCATATTGGGAGGGGCTGGACTCATGTATTTTCCTGAACCATTGGTTGCACCCTATGTAAAAGACGGCCGACTCAAGCTCGTTTTGACAGAGTGGGCTCCTACTGAAGAAGGCTTTCACATTTACTATTCCAGCCGCCGCCAGTTACCTACCGGTCTTCGTCTACTTATTGAATTTATCAGAGAGATCAAACCTCTTGGCCTTTGATGATAGTTTTGGAAAGGTGCCCCCCTTCTGTACAGTACAAACATACCTGTATCTGGTTTTCAATAGATGTTTATTCAGGGGATGTTAATGGCCTCTCATGATGTCTGTACTCGCTAGCTTTTATTGAGTAGGAAATCAATGAGCATCTTTACTCGTTTTGTCTTCCCCGCGCTTTTGAGGTAATAGAGATAAACAGGGGGGTATGTTTTCCAGTAAGACTCCATGACAGGGATCATCTTTTCCTTATCAGGCTGAGTCTGGTAAACAGGCTCAAAAAGACGGCCAATTCCCAGCCCCTCTCGGATTCCATCCGCCATAACATCTATGTCATTGCTGATAAGTTGCCCCGGCATTTCCACTGTCAGTTGCTCACCTCTGTCATTTAGGATCAATGGCAGTATGCGGTTGTTGGTAATAAAGCGGTAGCCAATCAGCCGGTGCTGGTATAAGTCCACTGGTGTTTCTGGTACCCCAAAGGTTTTCAAATAATCCGCAGACGCATATAGCCCTTCTCGGAAGGGTTTCATCAACTGCCGGGCAACGACCCCGTTTTCGAGCACGTCGCCAAATCGGATACCCAGATCAAATCGCTCCTCAACGATGTTTATGGTCCCGTCATAGACGGAAATTTCAAGCTGAATACCGGGGTAACGCTGGCAAAACTCAGACATAGCTGGCTTCAGGATCAACATATATGCAAACCGTGAAAGCGTAATCCTGATCAGGCCCGAGGGTTCCTGCGTTTGGCTTCGTAAATTCTCTAAGGCTTGTTCCAGTGAGTCCATCGCCAAAGACGTCTGATCCAGAAGCTGCTGACCAGAATCTGTGAGTTCAATTCTCCGGGTTGTTCGCACAAAGAGTGGATGCCCCATGTTTTGCTCAAGCAGTTTCAATGCCTTGCTTACGGAAGGCGGTGTTATCTCGAGCTTCCTGGCCGCTGCTGAAATGCTTCCTTCGCGCGCAATGCTCTGGAAGATACGTATTTGGTTGTAAATCACATTGTTCATCACGCCATCCTAAGCCGGTTCATAACAGATGATTGTTAGCTACAGGCTAAATATCCTTGAGATCATACTGACCTAATTTTTTAGTAATCGCGAGCCTATACTTACTTGCGTCTAAGCTATTTTCTCAATGAACGATGAGCTGGAAAGCCGGGTTCATCAGTCTCAGGCACCCTCTTTCAGCAGTTTTTTAAGAAAACCCGCTGTTAAGAACAGAACTATCATTTAACCCATTGATTTAACAAGCCGAGTACTGAGCTGACAGTCGGCGCCGATCCGGAGCAAGCAATGCAATACCAACCCAAAATAGCACTGGGAACATGGTCCTGGGGTACTGGATTTGCGGGCGGTGATACCGTATTCGGTAACAACCTCACTGACGCTGAAATGAAGGATGTTTTTGACACAGCAATGAAACACGGCCTTAATCTCTGGGATACTGCCGCAGTTTATGGAATGGGAAGTTCCGAGAAAGCGCTGGGTAACTTTGTCAAAACATACCCACGCGAAGACATCATACTTTCCACGAAATTCACCCCACAGATAGCGGATGCTACATCAACTGAACCTGTAGCCGACATGCTGGATAAGAGCCTTGAAAGGCTCAATGTGAAAAATGTTGATATTTACTGGATCCATAATCCTTCTGACGTAGAGAAATGGACACCCGCGCTCATCCCTCTGCTGAAAAGTGGCCAGATCAAACAGGTTGGTGTTTCAAATCACAGCCTTGAGCAAATCAAGCGGGCTAACAGCATCTTGGGAGCTGCGGGCTATTCGGTCGGCGCTGTCCAAAATCATTTCAGCCTGTTATACCGCTCCTCTGAAGAAGCCGGCATCCTCAAATACTGTCATGAAAATAACATCACCTTTTTCGCCTATATGGTGCTTGAACAGGGCGCATTGAGCGGGCGATACAACGCCCAAAATCCCATGCCTTCAGGAAGTGGCCGTGGTGATACCTACAACGCCGTATTGCCCCTGCTGGACAAATTGACAGAAGCCATGAGTGTGATTGGTGCAGCCCATAATGCCAATGTAGCTCAGGTCGCTGTTGCCTGGGCAATCGGAAAAGGAACGGTACCCATCATCGGTGCCACTAAAGTTCACCATGTTAATGATGCGGCTGTTGCAATGAATATTCAGCTCAATGATGAGGAAACACTCATACTGGAACGCCTGGCAGCAGAGACCGGTGTTGATACGCGCGGGGCATGGGAAAAACCTATGATTTAGCGATGATGGTCCTGATTCAGTATCTCACCGCGAGATGCTGCACTGGTAACTAACAACCAGTAGCTCAACGTCAGACAGGCCAATCACGCTTTAAATAACCGGCAATCTCTCTGTAAGTACAACAGTGTTTTTAATTTTTATAGGGTTTCCATTATGACTACGAACAAAATTTGGCTCGTTACAGGCGCCTCAAAAGGATTGGGGCTCACACTGACAAAGCAGCTCTTGGCTGCAGGCCACAAAGTCGTAGCGACGTCTCGCAGCAAAGCTGGATTAGAAAAAGCGATTGGGCCTGTAAGCAGTAAATTCCTTCCTCTTACGGTAGATTTGACTAACGAAGAGAGTGTCAAGGAAGCGGTGACTGAAGCCTTATCACACTTCGGCCACATTGACGTAATCATCAATAATGCCGGTTTCGGACAAACAGGGACGATTGAAGAACTAAGCGATGCAGAGGTCCGTAACGCTTTTGACGTAAACGTGTTCGGTATGTTTAACGTTATTCGTGCGGTAATGCCGCATTTACGCCATCGTCGAAATGGTCAAATCATCAACATTTCATCAATGGCCGGAATTAAAGGTTACATTCCTGGCTGGGGTGCTTACTGTGCTGCCAAGTTTGCTGTCGCAGGGTTGACGGAAGCACTAGCCGCTGAAGTAAAAGACTTCTCGATTAAGGTCACACTCGTCTATCCTGGCCATATGCGAACCAGTTTTCTGTCTGATGGTTCCGTCATGCTTCCTCAGAATCCGCTAGCCGAATATACCTCGGTGCGGAAAAATGAAGAAGCCGCAAAACAGGAAATGAATGGCCACCAGATGGGTGATCCTGAAAAGGCAGCAGCCCTGCTAATCCAACTGCACGAGATGGACGCCCCTCCCCTGCATTACTTCCTGGGTGAAGATGTCTACAAAGCTGCATCCGAAAAAATACAAGTACTCCAGGAATCACTTGAAGAGTTCAAATCCGATACCCTCTCTATTGGATTTTAACGCAACAATATAACAGGGTTATTGATGGTGCCTATGGATCATCAGGTAAAGTCGCGAAGATGTGCAATTACGAAAAACTGATCCATAGGTCACTGAGCATTCTTTTCTGTGAAGAACTATAAATGCCTTAAATAGGTATTGTTCACGTGCTTAACAATTTAGAGGTTATATGTCATTTTTTACACTCGTCAATGTCCTGTCCTGGCTTCTGGGTCTTTTTTTCCTGACGGGCGCAATAACTAATGCTGTGGCACCAGCAAAAATTCGTGATGATTATCAACGCTGGGGATATCCATCCTGGTTTCGATATATCACAGCAATTCTTGAATTGAGCGCAGCCATTCTTATCGTTACTAATGAATATAAGTTACACGGGCTTATTTTAGCGCTACTGGTGATGGGAGCGGCAATCGCCACATTGTTTTACTATAAAGAATTTAAACATGCCATTCCTGCCGGGGTTGTCTCAGCACTTTGTCTGGTTGTAATTATCGCCCGATAACACAGTATTACCCGACAGGGCCACTTAATGAGAGGCCCTGTCATCGGTTCAAAATCCGTACTCACTACGACTCGACTTCACGATGTCCATCACCTCACTGATAAACCCTTGAGTAAATGGGTCTTTATCCAGCACCTTTTGCCAGGCGAACCCATGCGTGATATGAAAGGGTTCACCCGCAACGGAAACGAAGCGCTGAAATTCCGGCAAACCGTCAACGAGAAGTTACGGGATGTAGAGCAGTTCCGGAAAGAGCTGACCGCTCTTCTGTCAGCAGAGTTTGTGGCGCTGACACGCCCGTCGCCATCTGTCATAGGTCAGTTTATTGAGTGGTGCCGCGGTCGGTGCAACTTCTGATAACCTGTGTGCCTGGTCCCTGTTTTTCGGGGGATATTGACACATCATGTTGCTGATAATTGAATTCGCTCAGTCTGGTTTCAAGTGTATCCGTCATTGCAGGCGGCGGTACGGATGTAAACAGCAGCCACGGAAACCACCAGAATGCGGTAAGGGCAAAAAGCAGCGGACCTGCAAATTGAAACCCGAAATGAAACGCGAAGACCCCGGTCGCCAGAAAGAGAATTATTGTGTTAACGAGGGTGATACCGCAGAAAATCCGCCACGCCCGACGCCAGGGTTTTCTCTCAAAGACAATCCGCCCGTCCTTCTCGTCAAGCCAGCGACGCCACTGTCCCAGGTAACGCGCACGAAGCCTGTAATGGGTGATGAACTGCACCGCAGGCTCCTGTAGCCGGTGGTAATAGATACCGGTCAGCTGGTAGAGGCTTCGTTGTCTGAGTTCCAGCTCTGCAAGCGCGACGGCCTCATCAGAGAGATAATCCAGCTTCCGTAGCTTCTCAAGACGCGCCCGCGCATGGCCCGGACCGGATCGGCCTTAATCAGCCAGACGTAAATCACCGAACACATCATCACGATAACAACCGCCAGTATGGCGGGCGATCCGTACTGCAGGATCAGTTTTACTGCATCAGTCATGGCAGGCTGCATTTCTCTTCCTTCCCTGTATTGCCTTACATTATTCAGGCGGGCGGCAGCGAACGCAGAACAGCAGCTGCTACCGCGCCCTCCCCGCTGAACGATACCTGGAGCGTCGCGGCTATGTCCAGCGCAAACACCCGCGTATACACCTCGATTGACCGGGCATCTTTATGCCCCGCCATCGCCTGGATGACCTTGAGCGGCTGCCGGAGATAAAGCAGATGCATGACCAGGGCGTGACGGAATGTATGCGGCGTTACCGGCACCGAAAAATGCACCCCGTCGTCCGCTGAACGCTTTACCGCTGCCTTCAGCCAGTTACGCATGGTTTCGTCAGTTTCATGCCAGAGTGGTTCGCGGCGTTTCGGGCGCTCGCTGGCCATCCAGACTTCGGCCTGGCGCACGTAGTGCGCATCGGCGAGAGGGGCCAGGCGGACCGCGTCCTTCGGCGGGCGGCCACGTCGGCTCCGGACCTTTTCCGACAGGATCCGGATGAACGGCCTGGGACCGTCCGTCACAAACGATTCCGGCGTGAGGCTGCAGGCCTCCCCTATCCGCGCGCCGGTGTTCCAGAGCGTGCTGAACAGAAAGTGATGCCGCCGGTCCGGCATGTAGTGCAGCAGCGCGCTCACCTCCGGGGCCAGCAGATAAAAAGGCGTGACGCCGTTCGCCGTGGCCATGCGCCGCAGCGCCACGGCGGTCGAAAAGTCGGCTCCCGGCGCAAAGGTCAGCGCGCTGACGCGTTCTGGTGAATTCTGCAGGAGAATGGGGGCTGTTCATGCGGTAATTTTCGCCCAGCGTTCTCTGTGTGATTTTCCGTTTATTTTCCATGAGCTGCGAAAGCTGCATAATTGCATGTTACTTGACTACCCATTTGCATTTTACTTGGCAACCGTTTGCAAATTACTTGACCATCGCCAACAAAAAAATCCGGGCATAATGCCCGGATTGAAACTCACCTTTACATCTTGGCTTTCCGCATCGAGTCACCTTTCAGTTTCAAAAAATGGGCCTTATGAACCACTCTGTCTAGAATGGCATCTGCGACTGTAGGGTCATTGAATAGGTCGTACCACTTCTCTGTCGGAAACTGACTGGTTATGATAAGTGCCCCTTGAAGTGCATGCTGATCTATAATATCCAGTAAAACAGGACCGAGTTGGAGATCAACCCCACCTATCCCGAAGTCGTCAATTATCAGTAACCGGCTTTTTATCAGTTGCGATCGTAGTTTTGGCAGTGTTCCGGCAATGTTCGCCGCGACTATCTGTTCATATAGGTGTGTTGCCGTCAGGAATGATACCGGATACCCGTAACGGCAGGCCTGCTTACCGAAGGCACAGGCCAGCCAGGATTTGCCTGTACCTGTTGCGCCGGTAATGACCAAGTTTTGCCGTTTATCAATCCACTGACAGGTTGAGAGTTCAGCAAAAGTTCCTTCTTCAATTCCCCTGGATGGATGGTAGTGAACATCCTCCAGACTGGCCTGACTTTGCCGCATTTTTGCGGCTTTCATTAATCGGGCGATGCGTTTGTTGTCACGCTCACCGCCGCACGCGTCAGCGAGTCCGCGCTGCCGCTGCCATTCATCCCGGACAGCAGGCCGTTCGCCATATTGCCGATAAACTGGCTGCCAATGCTGCCGCCCGTGCTGAACCCCACGCCCTGGTGTTCAATCTGGTAGTCTGCATGATTATCGATGTCGCTGAAACCCAGCGTGCCGGTGTCCAGCCGGTTTTTATCCGCCGTGGCCGTTGATCCGATAACCGCACCGTCCAGCTGGGTATGCCCGCCCACCGTCACGTCAAAACCATCCTGCCCGGCAAACAGGCCCGTCTGCTCCTGCACCGAGTCGTAATTGCTGTGCATCTTATCCCGGGTTGCGCTGACGCTGGCCGAACCGCCCGCTGCCGCGCCTGCACCCCAGGTCATTCCGGCACCCAGGCTGCTGCCGGTCTGCTTCGAATCGTAGCGGTTGCTGCCCTGTTCACTGGTCAGCTGCAGGTTACGGCCCACGTCGGCAATGACAGAGGCCCCGTTGACCTGCGCCCCCTGCAGCGTCGTGTCCCGGCCGCTGTCGAGCGTCACACCGTCACCGGCATCCAGCGTCGTCAGCGTGTGTGACAGGTTGCTGCTGGTCACCTTGCCTTTGCTCTGGCTGACGCTGGCCGAGACGGAAAACCCGGCGCTGCCTGACCCGGCGACAAAGCCCACACCCAGGCTGCCGCCGTGGCTTTTGCTGGTCTGACTCTGCTGTTCACTGTTCTCACCGGAGGTCAGGCTGATATCCCGGCTCGCCGCCAGCGTCATATCCCCGCCCGCTTTCAGCTGGCTGCCCTGCACAGCCAGGTCACCCCCGGTCGCCTGGATTGTCATATCCCGTCCGGCCTGAAGCGAGCTGCCGGATGAGGTCTGCTGCTCAGTCCGGCTCTCGGTGGTGGATTTCTGGCTGCCATAGCTCAGCGTCAGCCCGAAGGTGTTTTTGTCCGCCGGATTATCCGATACGCCCGCCAGCCGCGCCGCCTGCGAGGCCTGGAAGCCGGTCAGCGCCGCCTGGGTGCCGCGCAGCGCGGCCAGACGGCCGTTATCTTCTTTCGCTGCCGACGTCGCCTGCTGGGTGGCGGAGTTCAGCGCACTGCCCACGGCCCCGGACAGCCCCAGCGTCAGGCCGCTGCTCTTTATCTCGGTTTTAGTCAGTGCGGTATGGCTGTTTTCGGCGGCGGTGATCGCCACATCCCGGCCCTGGATATGCATGTCCTGGCCGGCCACCACATCACTGCCGTGGATCACCGCCTCGTTACCCGCCACCAGGGTCAGGTTGCCCTCACTGCTGCCTGCCACGCTCCCTTTCTTCACGTTGCTGGTGTCATCGCTGGTCAGTTTCTGCTTCGTACTCCCCACCGAGAAGCCTATCCCGCCGGTGCCGCTCAGGCCGGACTTCTTCTTCTGCGTGATGCTGACGTCATGGTCCATCTCATCGGCGGTGGTCAGCGTCAGGTCATGCCCGGCGGAGAGCAGCACATCATGCGTACCGGCAATGTTGCTGCCCGTCAGGGTCAGGTCATTGTTCGCAACAGCCGTCACCGTATCACCGCTCAGCGTGGTGCTGACGGCCGATTTCTGCTGGGTACTGGTCTGTACCTGCGTTTTGGTGGTGGACAGGCCGTGATGTGATTTCCACTTGCTGCTGGTCTGCTGATCCCAGCTGTCCTCGCCGCTTTCCAGCGTCAGGGAATTTCCCGCCAGCAGGGTGGCATCTTTCGTTGCCGTCACATCGGCGGCGCGCAGCGTCATGTCATGTCCGGCCTGCAGGGTAAGATCGCCCCCGGCATTGATGGTGGAGCCGGTTTCCTGGCTCTCCTGGCTGCGATCGTAATTGTTCTTATCGCGGGTATAGTCAGTGGCATGACTGGTCATAGCGGTATCCAGGACAATGTCATGGCCCGCCACCAGGCTGGTCTGGCTTTCTGTCCCCTGGTTACTGACCACGCTTGCGGTAAGCTGAATGTCATGGCCTGCTGCCAGCGTCAGCGATCCGTTATCATTCTTAACATTGATCCCTGCCTGCCTGTCGAGCCAGCTCTCCGTGCCATCCTGATGGCTGTCTGTCAGGCTCAGAACATCATGCCCGGCCTGCAACGTGAGCGCATCGCCGCCGGAAATCTGCCCGTCACGATTGACTAAATCATTGCTGGCAACCAGCTGCGTGGTATTGCCGCTGATATCACCGGTATTCAGCAGATCCGTTGCTGAAAGAGACGTCAGATTTCGCCCGGTGATGGTGCCGCTGTTAATCAGGTCTCCTGCCGTATTGATTTTGACGTTATTCCCCGCCAGCAGCGTACCGTCACCATTCAGCGTGTCAGGCTGAACCCGTGCATACAGCTTCGGAATACTCACCTGCTGCGTGCTGCCGTCAGGAAGCGTGACCGTCTCATTCACCATAATCACCATGTCGCTGGTGACGGATGCCATTTGTTCCGGGGTCAGATCCACGCCGGGCGTGATACCAAAACGTTCGGTATAGGCTTTGCCGCTGTTCAGGAGATCGCGGTATTCATCTTCGTCATTGGTGTAGCCGGTCAGATAACGCTGACCGGTGGTTTTCATCACCTGATCCCGCACCAGGCTTTGTTCGTAATAACCATCGCCCAGGCGTTTCTGGAGCTGATCCTGGCTATAGACATCGCTGCTGCTTACCGTGGTGTTTCCCTGCGTGAACTGAGGATCGGTTTCAACCAGATAATGGCTGTCGGTGCCCGGATGCAGGGAATACAGGCTGTTGTCCGGTAATTTTACCGGTCCCGTGACGCTGCGCAGTACCCACTTATCCTGCATGGTGGAGACGTTCGCAGGCGCGCTCTTTATACCCCCCAGTGGCGCACTTCCCGCTGATGATGGGGCGGCGGTTAACGCGTCACCTGGGTTCAGTGCAACCTGCGTCAGCCCGCCGGATGCATTACCGCTGGTCTGCATTCCCGGCTCGCCACGCTGCGTTGCGGTTAACGGGTCATTCTGATTCAGTGCAACCTGTGTCAGCCCACCGGATGCATTACCGCGGGTCTGCAATGCGGTCTTCGCCACCACGCCACTGTCAGAGAGATGACCCGCCACGGTACTCAGCTGCATACTGGTCTGGGAAGAAGACGGACTGACTTCGATGGCCTGCGGCAGTTGTACCGGACGCGTTAACGCCACAGCACCATTCAGGCCCGCTGCCGCTGACGTACCTGCACTGGAAGACTGGCGGGCGTCGATGGCCTGTCCCTGGCTTTGCCCCTGATTCTGCAGTTGCTGCGCCAGGTGCAAAGGAACATTGAGATCGCTCACCGGCGGCTGATAGGTTTCCGGGCCTTCATAGTGCGTCTGATCGTGCTTTTTACGTTTACCGGCGGTAAGACGATTGCCGTCGTCAGTGATTTCCTGCCTGACGGTGGTTTCATCATTATTGACGCTGCCGTTAATGGTCAGATCCTGGCCGGCCACCACCTGGCTGTCTTTATTGTGCAAACCACCGTTGAGCGTTAGATCTCCCCCGCTGCGGATCAGCGCGCTGTCCTGCTGGGTAACCACCTGCTCTTTCACCGTCTGGTTGTACTGGAAGACGTCGAAACGGCGTCCTGCCGTGGTGACGCCCGGCAGGTTAAACAGAAGACTGTCGCTGTCATCAGGGTCTTTATAGAAATAAACGAAATCATCCTTGCCGTCGATCGTCACCTTGAGACGATTGCCCTGATCATCGAGTGCGTAACTGCGGCCATCCGCGTCAAACACAAAATCGACGGTGTAGTCATTCTGTTCCGTGCCGCTTTCGTGGGCGTTGAAGTGATAATGTACGCCGTCAGTTCTGCCGCAGGCATCTACCCATTTTTCCCCGGTGCACAGTTCAATATCCAGAACAGCAGCGGAGGTGGAGACCGTTTGCAGATCCGGGCTGACCGCTAAATGAATATCGCGGTTTTCAGTCTGACCCGCATCAATCTGCATATTGCCCATCGATTCAAGGGTGGCACTCAGGTTTTCAACCAGGGCGGCCTGGCCGGTCAGCGCGCCGTTCGCATCCAGCGCCCCGCCGATGTGCATATCCCCCGCGCTGTAGATCAAACCATGGTCCTGATTCAGCAGATGCCCGGCAGCAAGGTTAAGCTGCTCGCGGGCGGCAATGGTGCCTGCCGTATCCGCGGTTTTATCATTGGTCAGGGTCTGAGCCGCGATGGTCAGGTCATCACCGTAAATACGCCCGGTGCCGGTATTGTGGAGCGTATCGCTTTGCAGCAGCACGTTGCCGCCGTCAATCAGTCCCTGGTTGAGGATATCGGACGCGATGAGGTGCGTTGTGCCCGCATTGATTTTACCGTTCTGCTGGTTTTCGACGCTCCCTGCCTCCAGGGTTAACTGGCCTGTCGCGGTCAGCGCACTGCTGTTGGTCAGCGCATTGCCGTGGGTATTCAGGGTAAAGTCTTTACCGGCGGACAGTGTGCCATCCTGAGTGAGCGCGGAGGTGGTATCCAGCGTCAGGTTGCCGCCGCTGGTGATGCGTCCGATGTTGGCAATCTGGCCCACCTGTAAATTTGCATCACCGTTGGCAACAATATCGCCATCGCTGTTATTCAGCGTGGGGCGTTGATCGGTCTGCCCCAGCGTCAGGCTGTTCTGCGAAGAAATCAGCCCCTGCTGGTTATCAACCTGCTGACGCACATTGGCCTGTAAGGCGT
This sequence comes from Pantoea cypripedii, assembly GCF_002095535.1. Lineage (NCBI taxonomy): Bacteria > Pseudomonadati > Pseudomonadota > Gammaproteobacteria > Enterobacterales > Erwiniaceae > Pantoea > Pantoea cypripedii. The sequence goes on along the minus strand of NZ_MLJI01000002.1, from coordinate 366,026 downwards.
CAACAGCACGCAGCGCACCACTCTGGTTATTCAGTGTGTCGGACGAGAGGATGAGGTTTTGCGCTTCGATCCCCTGATTCGCACCACGGGTATCGTGGTTATCAATCTGCGGAGCCGTGAGGTGCAGAGCCTGGCCGGCTTTAATCAGCCCCTGCTGGTTTTGCACCTGTTGCAGGGCGGTAATATCTGCGTTCCCTGTGGCAAAGAGTATCCCGTTATTGTTGGTGAGCTGCTCCAGTACCGCTGTCAGGTCCGAGCCTGACATCAGCCGCCCCTGGGTATTGTCAACCGTGGTTCCCTGTAATGTCAGGCCGTGGTTCCCCTGAATCACCCCCTGCCCATTATGGATAGCCGCGGCGGTAATGGCTAAGGACTGATCCGCAATCAGGCTGCCCTGCTGATTGAGTAAGTCAGACTGCTGCGTATTCAGCGTCAGATTACCGCCCGACTGAATGGCCCCGTTCTGGTTATCCAGGGTCAGGCTGGTCAGCTGGCTGTCTCCGGTGCTGTTGATTTGCCCCTGTTCATTGTTCACCGCCTGAGTGGCGGCGTTCAGGGTATTGGCCGTAATCAGGCCCTTCTGGTTATTCAGATCGCCGGACTTCAGACTGAAGTCTCCGCCAGTACGCAGCCCTGTGGTACTGCCTGCGGTATCGCTGTTGTCCAGCTGCTGCCCCTGAGTATCAATGGTCAGCTGGTGGGTCCCCTGAATTAAGCCAGCGCTGTTATCCAGTTGCTGGCTGGTCAGGCTCAGGGTGTCGCCAAGCATTGCGCCACCGCTATTCTCCACATCGCCTGCCTGCATCGTCAGGCTATGCCCGGCACTGAGCGTACCCTGCTGGTTATTCAACGCCCCCGTCAGCGTGAGCTGGTTATCACCCTGCGTCGACTGAATGATACCGTTCTGATTATTCAGGGTCTGGGTGTTCAGCAGCAGATCGCCGCTGCTTTGCAGCGTGCCGTCGCTATTGTCCAGGGTGCTGCCCGCTGCCAGCACCCTGATTCGTGCAAGGATCCTCATCGCCGGGTTGGTCTCCACCGTCAGCCCGCCGCCGACCGCTGTCACCGTACCCTGCTGGTTGTTGAGTGTGTTCGCATTCAGGTGAACGTCTTTGCCTGCGGCAATCCGTCCCTGTTGATTATTCAGGGCCTGATTAACGGAGACATTCAGCCCGTCACTGGCTGAGAGCAAAGAGCCACGGGTGTTATCAAGCTGACCGGCGCTGATTTGTACAGGACCGTCGCCTTCCAGCGCACCGCCCTGGTTATTGATCGCGCTACCGCCGTTAATGTTCAGCGCTCCCTGCTGGCTGCTGACGATCCCGTTCTGATTACCCAGGCTTCCGGCCTGTAAGCTGATATCCTGCGCGCTGAGGATTTTACCCTGGCTGTTGAGCACATCCCCGGTCACCGCCAGATTATTGCCCCCTGCCACCGCCAGCACCTCACCCTTGCGGTTATCCAGCGCATCGCTTTGTACGGTTACGCCATGACCACTCTGCATCACCCCGGACTGATTGTTGATCGCGCCATGAATCAGCGCGTTAAATTCACCCTCCACGCTGGTCAGCGTTCCCCCGCTGTTATCCAGGGACTGCCCGGTAAGCTGAACATCACCCTGACCGGTCATCCGGCCCTGCTGGTTGATGAGGGAATCCACCGCAGAAACGGTTAATGGGCCACCCGAGGCAACCAGCTGCCCCCCGGTGTTATCAATGCTGCGACCCTTTAAGGTTAATGCGCCAGCTGCCGTGCTGACTCCGCCCTGGTTGAGTACATCTGAGGATGCCTCAAGGTTCGCGTCTCCGTTAAGTGCCGATAGCGTGCCGGCCTGATTATCGATGGTGGTGGCGGTGACCTGAAGGTTGTCTCTGGCAAGTACCTGGCCCTGCTGGTTGCCGATCTGTCCCTGGAGGGTGACGCTGGCATCACCACCGGCAGCGAGTACGGCTCCCCCGGTATTGTTCAGTGAACCCGCGTTGAGGGTCAGGCCCTGGCTGCTTTGCAGCGTACCCTGCTGATTATCGATGTCCTGCGTGAATGTGGTGGTCAGGTTGCCACCTGCTGCGCTGATCAGCCCCTGAAGATTGGACAGTGAGGTTCCCGTCAATGTTAACCCCTGGCTGCTGTCCAGCTCACCCTTCTGGTTATTCCACGCCTGCCCCTGCGCCTGCACCTGATTGCCGGTGATCAGGCCATTGTGGTTATCCACATCGCCCGTGGTCAGTGTTAACGCGCCGCCGGATCGGATACCGCCCTTGTTACTCAGGGTGTCGGCGTTACTCAGCGTCCCGGCGTGCGTATCAATATGCAGATCATGCTGAGACTGGATCAGCCCCTGGTCGTTGGTCAGGCTGGTTGCGGAGATTTGCATGGCATCGTTCGCCAGCAGCCTGCCTGCACTGTTATCCAGCGCGCCGGTGTTGAGGGTCAGATGCTGGCCGCTTTCAACGTCACCGCCCTGGTTATTCAGGGTTCCGGCAGCCGTCAGCTGCGTGTCGCCCTGGGTTGAGGCAATCACGCCCTGCTGATTATTCACCTGCGCCGCGTTCAGTTGCAGCGCCTGGTCTGCAAGGATCTGCCCGGACTGGTTGCTGACCTCCCCGCTGAATGCCCCCGTGACCGCGCCGCCCGTCGAGAGCAGCTTGCCGCCATCGTTGGTCAGCGACGCGGCGTTCAGCGTCATGTCCTGCTGGCTTTGCACTGTGCCCTGCGCGTTCGATAGCCCGCCCGTGAGATCGACACCGACGCGTCCGTTCCCGGCGCTGATCAGGCCTGACTGGTTTTCTACGGACTGGCCTTTGATAGTCAGCGCATCCGTCGCCGTCAGGTATCCCTGCTGGTTATTGACCTGCCCGGCCGTCAGGTCGAGGGTGCTGGCCTGAATATTTCCCGCCTGGTTATTCAGGTCTCCGCCGGTAAACGTCAGGTCATGACCGGCCAGGATGCCCAGCCCGTCAGCCGACGTCTGTGAATTGTTCAGCCCGCCGCCCTGCAAATCCAGGCTCAGGCTGTCCTGGGCGGCAACCCGGCCTGACTGGTTGTTGAGATTCTGTGCGTGCAGCGTCAGGTTGCCCGCACTTTGCAGGTTACCGCCGCTGTTGTCGGCGTCCCCGGTGATATTCAGGTTTGCGTCGCCGTCATCGGCGCTGATAAAGCCCTGACGGCTGTCGAGGGAGTGCGCATCCAGCGCCAGCCCCTGCTGGCTTTCCAGCTCACCCTTCTGGTTATTCCACGCCTGCCCCTGCGCCAGCACCTGATTGCCGGTGATCAGGCCGTTGTGGTTATCCACATCGCCTGTGGTGAGCGTTAACGCGCCGCCAGACCGGATACCACCCTTGTTACTCAGGGTATCGGCGTTATTCAGCGTCCCGGCGTGGGTATCAAGATGAAGATCATGCTGAGACTGGATCAGCCCCTGGTCGTTGGTCAGGCCGGTTGCGGAGATCTGCATGGCATCGTTCGCCAGCAGCCTGCCTGCGCTGTTATCCAGCGCGCCGGTGTTGAGGGTCAGATGCTGGCCGCTTTCAACGTCACCGCCCTGGTTATTCAGGGCTCCGGCAGCCGTCAGCTGCGTGTCGCCCTGGGTTGAGGCAATCACTCCCTGCTGATTATTCACCTGTGCCGCGTTCAGTTGCAGCGCCTGCTCTGCCAGAATCTGGCCGGACTGGTTGCTGACTTCTCCGCTGAAAGTACCCGTAACCGCGCCGCCCGCCGAGAGCAGTTTGCCGCCATCGTTGGTCAGCGACGCGGCGTTCAGCGTCATGTCCTGCTGGCTTTGCACTGTGCCCTGCGCGTTCGACAGCCCGCCCGTGAGATCGAGGCCGACGTGTCCGTTCCCGGCGCTGATAAGGCCCGCCTGGTTTTCTACGGACTGGCCTTTGAGAGTCAGCGCATCCGTCGCCGTCAGGTATCCCTGCTGGTTATTGATCTGCCCGGCCGTCAGGCCGAGGGTGCTGGCCTGAATATTCCCCGCCTGGTTATTCAGGTCACCGCCGGTAAACGTCAGGTTGCCCGCGCTCTGCAGGTTACCGCCGCTGTTATCGGCGTCCCCGGTGATATGCAGGGTTGCGTCACCGTTATCGGCGCTGATAAGACCCTGATGGCTGTCGAGGGAGTGCGCATCTATCGCCAGCCCCTGCTGGCTTTCCAGCGTTCCCCCACGGTTGGAAAGGTTGCCCGCGGTGACATCCAGCTGATGGCCCACGATAAGCCCGGCGGCATTATTCATATCGCCAGCCTGAATATGCAGGGAGCCGTCAGTGCGTATCCCGCCCTGGGTCGCCTCGCTATTCCCGTTGATGAGGTCACCCTGATGGGTCTCTATCGCCAGATCATTGTTGCTGGCGATGCGCCCCTGCGTATTATCAACACCGCCGGTATCAAGGCTAAACGCACCTGCACTCTCCATCACGCCCGCAATATTGTTGAGCTGCCCGGAAAGATGAATCTGCGCAGTTCCCTGACCCGTCTGCAGCAGATGCGCACCCTGATGAGAAAGGTTTGTACCCTGGAGGCTGATTTGTGCGCCCTGGGTCACCCCCTGATCCAGCGTGATCTGCTGGCCGGTAATGCTCAGATTGTTACCGGCCAGCATTTTTCCCTGCGCATCGGCAATGTTATCACTCTGGATAGTCAGGCTGCCCTGATCAGCACCAAGCTGCCCGCCGGTGTTGGTTAACTGGTTGCTGGTGAGCCGGAGATCCCCGGCTGCAGCGATCGTTCCGCCGGTGTTATCGATCTGCTGGCTGCTGAGGCTAAAAGGATCGGGTCCCAGTTCAGTCAGTGAGCCGCCGCTGTTATCGATCAGATCAGGTGCATTGATGGTTAAATGGCTGGCAGCAAGGGTTCCCTGGCGGCTGGAAAAGGCATGCGGAGTGGTCAGACTGACCTGCTGCGCATCAACAACGGCGTTATCTGCGTTCAGGTTACCCTCACGCGCCGTCAGGCTGACATTACCGGCCCGACTCTGGCTGCCGGAAACATCCACCTCAGATCCTGACGCGACAATCGCGTCCTGACTCAGATGCGTACCGTGGCTGACCAGTGCGCCTTCGGTGTTCAGGGTCAGTTGCCCGCTCTGCGTGGCATAGCCGGTATTGTCGATGCCAGCTCCCATCGCGCTGCCGGTATCGGCCTGAATAGCGTGGGCGTTTATCGTGGTATTACCACCGGCGATCAATGATGATCCTGCCTGGCTGTGGAGCTGCCCGCTGGAATCCACTTGCAGGTTGCGGCTGGCGATTAACTGGCCCCGGTTAGTCATGTCATCCTGGTTACTGACGCTGAGGTCATTGCCGGATGACATGCCGCCCGAGTTATCAAGCCCACGGGTGTTTAATGCAAGATCCTGCTGCGCGTAGACGGTACCGCTGTTGGTGAGTTTTCCGTTCGCACTGAGCGTAAAGCTTCCCGCGGTCGCCCCCAATTCACCGGCATTACGCACCCCGACACCCTGCTCGGTTCCCACCAGGGTGATACGGTTGGCATACATGCCACCTAACGCGGAGGTATCGAGAGCAAACTGCGGGCGGCCGTCGGGATCGTCAGCTTTAACCTGTGTCACCTTGCCATCAGCATCGGTCTGGTTGTGTCCAAGGGTGACCTGTAAGTTGTTTGCCTGTAGACGAGCATTGACGTTGACAGCACGGGCAATCAGCGTTGTGTAATCCTGGCCGGTGCCATTCATCCCGCTGCCGCTGATGGTGATGTTGCCCCGATCAACGTCATAACCCGCCACCTGCCCATTTTCCAGGCGTGCACGCCCCGCCGCCAGGGTATTGCGACCGGCATTGATAAATCCGCATCCGCTACAGGTAATGCCCGCCGGGTTCGCGATAATCACATTCGCTTTCGCGCCCGCGACTTCAATAAACCCATTCAGCTGGCTGGGGTTGGTACTGTTAACTTCGTTGAGAATAACGGTTGCCGTACCCTGCGCCAGCCACGGGTTACCCGCTACCGTACCCGCCAGTTGCGTCTGTGCCCCGTGCTGGCTGTTATTTAATATCGCGCCCTGTTGATTCACATCGAACTGGCTGTAGGTGTTGTGGGAAAGTCCCTGGCTGTTTGGCGTCTGAATATTGATCTGCGGCAGGCCGTTACCGGTTTGCATCACCGTAGGCTGCTGCCCGCCGGGCGCGCTGTGATCGGGGACAATGGTGCCCGCCTGCACCCCGGTACTCACCAGGCCGCCAGCGAGCCACAACGCCAGCGTTAAAGGACGCAGACTTGCCAGATAATGGGCTGCAATCTGACCCGGACCCCGGCCGGTGTCGCCTCCCTGGGCGCGGGCCAGTTCTGAAACGACAACCAGCATCCGACGTGCGCGGTTGAAAATAATGCGATAGCAGCGTTTATTCATCATCTATCCCTGTATTCAGTACTGCCAGCTAAGGCTGAAGCCAAATGTGACTGGATCGGTTTTAAAGCCCTGTGGTTTGGATAGCGGAATGCCGCTGAAGACGTCGTAACTGGCATGCAGCGCGGCAATCGTGCCGCGCAGGCCAGCCACACCACCGGCCAGATGTTGCCCCAGCAGCGTTGAGCCATCGCTGAATCCGCCCACTTCGCCGTAATCGGCACCGAGATAAAACTCCTGGTCCGGCAAGGGAGTGCGCCACGCGAGCGTGTTCTGGACATACCAGCCGTGGCTGGCACTTAGCATGCGCTCACCGTCAAAACCACGTACCGTCCAGCGGTTGCCAATAGCCAGCTGGTCGGGAGAGGTCAGCGGCGTGTTGCTCATCTGGCGCAGATAATTCATCTGATAGCGGAAATGCTGACTTCCCAGCGTGAATGGCCAGTTCAGCGCCGCTGTCCAGGTCAGGATTTTGCTTTTCTCGGTGGCTCTGTAACCGTCGTCATAGCTTTCTTCGTAAGCGGGGAGTGCACCAAACCAGCGGGTACCGTGCTGGTAAGTCACACCGCTATCGAGAGTGACATCCCCAAAATACTGGCGATGGTCCAGTCCTGCCTGCCAGGCACTGGTACGCCGCCGTTGTACGGCAATTTCGGTATCGTCGATGTAATTGCGGATTTCGCGGGCCTGTACGCTGGTATGCAGCGTGGTTTTACCGCTGGCATTGCGCTGGATAACCCTGCTCAGCCTGACACTGAGGTTTTTGCTCTTACCGGAATAGCGGATGTCGCCGTTATAGCCTGCAATGTTCTGCGTGTAGTTATTCTGGCCCGCGTTGATTTCAAACAGCCAATAACCCAGCGGCACTGAGTAGTGGCCATTGATATTTTTACTCTGTCTGCCCCCTTTAAAACCCAGGTCATGGCTGGCGGAGACATACAGCAGATCGCTCAGCGCAAACGGGTTATCGAGCGCCAGCATCGCGCCGCCCTGATACCGGCCGGTGGAGCGGGTACCGGAATCGTCAACCCACAGGCTGGTGCGCCAGATTCTGCGCTGATGTCGGGTAATCACCACGTCACTTTCGCCCGGGTGTTCGCCAGGCACGATTTCCATGTTGTCTTCCACCGTCGGCAGACGTTGCTGGTTCTCCAGGCCCTGTTCAATATCCCGCAGGTCCAGCAGCTTCCCTTCCCTCGCGGGCATAGCACTGTAAAGAAAAGCCCGATCATCAGACCCATCGGCATAGCGGATCCTGCGGATGGTACCCGGTACCATCGCAAGCTTCAGTACGCCCTGGCTGAGATCCTGTTCCGGTACCAGGACGCGGGAAGTCACCCAGCCATGTTCAATCAGCTGATTCTGCAACCGGCTCATCAGTTGATTGATACCTTTTACACCCAGGCAATGGCCCACCGCGTCATTCACGATGTGCTGCGCCGGGAACCAAAAGGGAAACGCCTCACGGCCAATGAGCTGCACGCTTTTAATGGGGAAGCATGGCGTTTCCTGTGGAAATGCATCATCTGCATTAGCGCGATTTTTCCCCTCCAGTAAAATATCGGGTGCTTCAGGCGTTAATTGCGCATCTTTAGCAGATTGCTGCGTTTTAATATGCTGTTGCTGCTGATCAATAAAGGGGGCAGCCTGCACACCGAAAGAGAGAATACTGATGCCAGCGGCAATATGCCCACGCCAGCGAGTGCCGATGATCCCTGCCAAGGTCAACAACTCCATCTGTTATGCCAATAAGTGAGTTTTAAAATTTTTGCTTTAGCGATATTTGAAACGGATTGCCTGCCAACAGGGCGACATTCCCTGCACCTCTGCTTATGGAGCGAATGCATCGAAAAGTGATACCTCTACCCCCCATCCCCAGTGGAAATCATTAATTAAACTTATTGTAAGTTTTATGTAAGGAAGAGGAATGGAGAATATCACTTAACCAATGAGATGATTCCTGCATGTCATTAAAAAAGATATTCATGGAGGGATTTACATTATGGGAGACTTAATATTTTGAGTTAAGGCAAATGCTCATATATACATATTGAACCGACAAGAAAACAAGCATCAATTGATAAAAAACCCACTTTGTAAAATTAATTAATTTAACCAAAAGTGCTTTCCCAATGTATCTAAAATGTAAGAATTCTTATATTCCATTACGTTTTTAAATAGGGTAGCGAAATATTCTTCCGAAACTGTAACAGATAAAGCACCTCCCATAGGGAGATTCCCCCATCCATTGTCCTTCCATATCAATGGGATATATTTGTGATTGAAATTATTTTATTAGAGGAGGCAAACCGGGTAGCCCAGCAGCGAAAGACGAAAGAGAATCCTCATAATGTAGAAGTGGCTACGCGCTATACAGCGCGCATCACAGCTGACATATACCTGGCTGCTGGCTGACAATGTATATTTCAACAGTGGGATACCTGATTTTTACACTGGGTCAATTCTACTGGTGCAGTGTTCCATGATGACCATGAGAGAAAATATTCTACTGTCACGATGTACATTAACCTGATGCCTGGACGAAAAAACTACGCTGTCGAAATAAGTGGTGATATTAATCACTACGATATTGAGCATTATGTGAATGGACAACGAATCGGAGACAGCATTAAATCTTTTCCAGTTGCCGAAAAAGTGATCCCTTTATCTGTTAGTCATGAACGGGAGATGCGGAAGTTTTCCTGGACTGTTATGTTTTGATCCCCAGATGCTATCTGTACTTCACCGGATTCATTGCACCTCATGATAGTAAGAGAGGTCACCTGGCGCGATAACTTGGGTGCTCTGAGGCATCCGCAGTTAAGTCATGTGCTTAAAATCAGAACATGGCTTAATTACACCTTTCCCTGATCTCAGGAATTGGAATATGGTTCCAATATGGTATCGGTATGGTGTCATAAGGGGGAAGCCCTTGTTGTTTCTCAATGATCTCAGCATGAACATCGGCAGTGAACATGAGCCTGGCTTCATCTGCAATAAATCGATTTTGTGCAGGCAACATCCCTATATTGCCATTTATCTCCTGACTCTTCAGTCATGCATTACATACCTTGACGGGAGACGAAGCGAAAGCCACCTTAAAGTGCAATTATTCAGGCTTTTTTACCACATTATTGCAATAATATTAGCACTATGGCTAAAAAAACAGCTCCACTACTTCCTAATACAAACCAGCTGCTTGCCGATTTCGGTGAGAGGCTTAAGCTTGCTCGTCTGCGACGTAAACTAACAGCCAGGCAGGTTGCGGAGCGTGCAGGTATGTCTGTAATAACCCTACGTTCTCTTGAATCAGGAGGGGCTGGTGTCACAATCGGCGCATACTTGTCCGTTATGCAAGTTTTAGGGCTCGAAAGTTCCCTTATTGGCGTAGCAATGCCCCCCGGTACAAGAGACAACTCTGCCATTTATTTCCACAACTTATGTGCAATGACCTGCAATTGCTGGGCGATATCCTGCAGGTTGATCCCCTGTTCCTGCACCCCTCCGGTGGAGTGACGGACGATAAGATTTGCCGGTAACACTGACGAACTGCGCGCCGTATCGCCGTGACCGCTGTCGAGCAGGCGGCGCACCGCTTCTTTACCCTGCAAATCGAGATCCAGCGAAACGGTGGTCAGAGCCGGATGGAAGAACGAACTTTCATAGGTGCCGTCGTAGCCTACCACTGATTTCTCACCCGGAATGGCGATCTGATGTTGATGGAATGCGCTCAACACGCCGAGTGCCATCTGGTCGTTTCCCACCAGCACCGCAGTGAAATTCGGCGTTTCACGTAACATCTGTAACGCACCAGCGTAACCGCTCTGTGCATCCCAGGTGCCATGAAATACCGTCACTGGTTTCAGTCCATAGCTGCTGAGCGTGTCGATCCAGCTTTTCAGGCGCAGTTTTGCTGATACCGACGATTCCGGTCCGGCCAGCAGCGCAATCTCCCGATGGCCCAGTTCATAGAGATGTTTGACACTGGCACGGGTGCCATCAGCCGGGTTAAACGAAACGTTAAACACGGAACTATAGGGGTCAACATCAAGGAACAGACAAACGATGCTGTCGTTGTCAGAGGCGATACGCTGCGCCTCTTCGGTTTCCAGCGGCACGTTGATAATCACTTTGTCCACCAGTTGTGACTTCAGTTCGTTGATGGCGAATTGAATATCTTGATTGACGTTCTCATCGATCATTGAAATCAGCACCTGGTAATCATCGAGGTTAGCGTAGCGTTTCACCGCAGCCGCCACCTGCGAAGGTGCATGTAGCGCCAGAGATGTGGTCACCAGACCAATGGTCTGGCTTTGCTTACCCACCAACTGCTGCGCCAGCCGGTTTGGCACGTAACGCAATAACTCTATGGATTTCTCCACTTTTAAACGCGTGGTTTCGGATACATTGGCAGATTTGTTGAGTACCCTGGACACGGTCTGGTAGGAGACTCCCGCATGACGGGCTACGTCTTCCAGCGTTGCACTTTTAGACTTCATGATCCGGTTCCTTATGTTGTTATGCGCCAAGTGTAACAGGGGCCACCGTAAAAAGGTTTACCACACATTTTCCCGCTTCATTTTCTCAAAATAAGTATGACGATCACAATACATAACTTCGTAAAGAAACTCGCCACTGGTAACAAAAAACGCTGATTTATTTGCAGTTAATCACACATTCGCAATCGTTCGTTTGCCTGTTTTTACATTTAGGCATTTTATGTCATCCGTTATGTGAACGTAATACAAAACAATAAGAGGAATGATATGAACACTACGCTACGCACACTCACCCTTGCGTTAGCCGTTGCGCTGACTTCACCTTCACTTCTGGCTGAGACATCTGTACCTATCGACTTTCACGGCTACCTGCGCGGCGGCGTAGGTGTGTCCGGCGATGGTGGACAGGTTGAATGGCAAAAGAACAAGCTGGGCCGCCTGGGTAACGAATCCGATACCTACGGTGAACTGGAACTGGGTTCAGAAGTGTATAAAAAAAACGACGTGAGTTTTTACCTCGACAGCATGGTCAGCATGGTTTCCGACGGTTCTAACGACAATGAAACCACCCTTGGCGATGACGCCCAGTTCGGTTTGCGCCAGCTGAATCTGCAAATCAAGGGGCTTATCCCCAACGATCCTAATGCGGTGATCTGGGGCGGTAAACGTTACTACCAGCGCCACGACCTGCACATCATCGATACGAAATACTGGAACATTTCTGGTTCCGGCGCTGGGATTGAAAACTACACTTTCGGGCCTGGCGCGGTCTCGGTGGCCTGGATCCGTGGTGACGCTAACGACGTAGATTACCGCGTCGATAATGACAATGACGTCAACATCAACTACATCGACGTTCGCTACGCGGGCTGGAAGCCGTGGTCAGGCGCATGGACCGAGTTCGGCATCGACTACGCCATGCCAAATCCGACCAAAAAACAGAAAGAGTACGGCGGATTATACGACGCAGATGATGGCGTTATGGCGACCGGCGAAATCAGCCAGGACATGTTTGGCGGCTACAACAAGCTGGTACTGCAATATGCCACCAAAGGGTTGGCGCAGAACATGGTGTCACAGGGTGGTGGCTGGTATGACATGTGGAATTATGTGAACGACGCCAGCGGCTACCGCGTGATTAACACTGGGTTGATTCCGATTACTGAGAAGTTCTCGCTGAACCATGTTCTGA